>CAZBQK010000019.1:0-33177 GCA_964493975.1 uncultured Dehalococcoidales bacterium
GTAACGGGCGGGGGACAAGCCCCCGCGCTACTGGTTGACCTGTCGAGCGCTACACCCTGGTAGAGAATGCATCAGTGAAGTCCGGGCACGATCCGCCAGGTGCGCTGCTGATAGGCGACGTACTCCGGGAAAACGACCGCTAGCGCACGCTCCTCGAGTGCCGCCCGCCAGTACTGGAACGCGACGAGAAGCACCACCAGCCCAGCGAAAGCCGGCGACGCCGTTCCGACGACGACGCCAAAAGCGGCGATGATCTCGCCGAGGTAGAGAGGGTGGCGCACAATCCGGTACGGGCCGCGAGTGACCAGGCCGCGCGCCTCCGGGAAGAGTCCGAAGCAGCGGCCGAGTGTCAGGATACTGGCTATTGCTAGAAGCATTCCGACGAGAATGATGGCGCTCGAAACCAGCAGCAGGAGGGGCTGGTCCTGGGCAACCGGACGGGTGATTGGGGCCAACAAAACGAATGTTCCGATTAACGCAACCAGCCGGTTCGTCATTGGGGAGCGTCGGCCGATGACCGGATTTCGAGTGAGAAAGAACACGACGTTTATCGCGGTGAAAGTACAGGTCAGTCCTTGCTGGAGAGAGTAGGCAACCATTGCCAGCGTTGACGGATGATTGGCGGCCCCGAAATACAGATTCAGCGCTGTGACCTTCGCGAGCAGCTGGATCAGCCACAGTCCGGCCGGTAGCAGGTGATCCATCACGAGCGGACCCGCCACGGCGACTTGGCTTTGCCAATCCGGACGAGGAATCGAGGTAGGCGACCCGTTCGGCGGAATGGCTACCACACCAACCCGTACACCGACATCGTTGGTCGTCATGGGTGCGCCGCGAAGAAGCTGGTGACCGTCAGGGCCACGGGGCCCATCACGACGACCATGAGGGCGGGCAAGATGAAGAGGACGAGGGGGATCAGCATCTTGACCGGCACCTTGGCGGCCGACTCCTCCGCACGTTGGCGTCGCTTGACCCGCATTGAATCGCCCTGCACTCGCAAAACCTGCGCGATTCCGATTCCGAGCTGGTCGGCCTGAACAATGGCCGCGACGAATGTCTGCAGGTCCGGAGAGGCGGCTCGCTTAGCGAGGTCGTGAAGGGCGTCGGAGCGCTTCTTTCCCAGTGACATTTCCTGGAGCGTGCGTCCAAACTCGACGGCAAGCGGTCCAGTGAGCTTTTCCGCGACGATGGCAAGCGCGCCTTCCAGCGAGTTACCCGCTTCGACGCAGACGATAATCAGGTCTAACGCATCCGGGAGTCCCTTGGTGACGGCTTTGCGTCGACCACTGATTCGGGCATCAAGCCAGAAGGTTGGTCCGCGCCAGCCGATCGCCGCGAAAACCAATCCCTCCGCCAACACTTTGACGTCGACCGTACCCTCGAGGACGCGCGGTCCAACCAGGAGCGCGACTGGCGCGATCAGTCCGATTCCCCGTAAAGCCAGGAAACGGTTCACGTCCAATCCGGCTGGATTGCCGGCCTGAGAAAGGCGTAGGCGAACGTCGTGCTCGAGGTTTTGGGTCGAGATCGATCGGACGATAGTCGCGATCCAGGACACCATCGGCAAGAGGATCCGGGACGAGAAGGGCGCCGATAGATCGTCGGGCGCGTCGTCGCGTCTACCGTAGGCGCTGAGGCGTGCCTGCATTTTGCCGTGCGGCCGATACAACAGCGCATTGGCTAAAAGGACAATCGAGGCGAACGCGGTCAGGGCGATCAGCGTCGGTGGCATGTGCTCCTCCGATTCAAACGTCGATTTTTGAGACCTGGCCCATGACGAAGAAGCCGACGATCTCGAGCCCCAGTGCACCGGCGAGCATAATGTGACCAGTCGTGGTCTCGAAGAGGGGTTTGGTATAGGATGGGCTAAGGACAGAAAAGCCAATCAGGCCGACGATCGGAAGCGCCGCGACGACGATCGCCGACATCCGCTCCTGCGCGGTCAACACCTGAACCTGACGTAAAAGCCGGAACCGCTCCCGAATCGTGTGGGAAATGCTCGAGAGCACTTCGGCGAGGTTGCCTCCCGTTTGCCGCTGAACGAGCATCGCGGTGACGGTGAGGTACAGGTCATAGCTTGGCACTCGGGTGCCGAGGCTCACGAGGGCGTCGTCCACCGGCGTTCCGATTCCAATCTCCTGAACAACGCGGGCAAACTCTTCACTCAGCGGAGGCGTTAGCTCCCGGGACACCAGGTCCAACGCCTGAAGGAAGCTCGATCCCGACTTCAAAGCGTTCGCCATCATGATCAGAGCGTCGACCAGCGACTCGTTGAACTTGTCGAGGCGCTGGTTCTTGCGCCGGGATACGTAGAACTTGGGCAGGAAGAAACCGAAGAGTCCCATCGGCACGGCCAGGGGTAACGGGAGTCCGATAACTGGAATCGGGATGAGCAGCACGGCAGCGCAGAGTGCCCTCAAGATGAGGTATTCGCCCACGCGTAACGGAATGTTTGCCTCGGCCAGCTCAATCGCGATGCTTTCCGCTTGCGTGCTACCACTAAGAACCGACTGAACGAAGCTAAAGCGGCTCAGCTCCTTCTGTCGCAAGATCGTCGTGGTGCTCGTTCGCACCACCGGGCTGACGCGGTCTCCAACGCGATCGTAGGTTGCGAGTCGCGATCGAACCTCGCCGCTTTCGTCGTTGAGGCTTCGGAGAAGTAGCAGAACGAGGGCTACTGTTACTATCGCCGCGACCAGCGGAAGAATCGCGGAAAACGATTCCATTTGCGCCTCCATTTGGGCCGTCGAAGAGACTCAGGGGCACCTCGACGCCGCGCCGCGCTAATTTGTCCAAAAGCTCGGGTCGAACCCCCGTCGGTACCGACGTGCCGGTCAATCGACCGTCGTCGTCGGATGCGAGATGCTGATAACCAAAGATTTGTCGGAGGATTATCGATCCGCTCCGGTCAAAGCCTCCGAGCTCGCTCACGTGCGTCACTCGGCGGCTACCATCGGGCAGGCGGCTGAGCTGAATGACCAGGTTGACGGCCGATGCAACCTGGTCGCGAATTGCCCGAACCGGAAGATCTAGATCCGCCATCAGGACCATGTTTTCAATGCGGGCAAGCGCATCGCGGGGAGCGTTCGCGTGGACGGTCGTCAGACTTCCGTCGTGCCCGGTATTCATAGCCTGCAACATGTCGAACGCCTCGCCGCCACGGACCTCTCCAAGGATTATCCGGTCGGGTCGCATTCGAAGGGCGTTTCGAACGAGCTGACGTTGGCCAATTTCGCCCCGCCCTTCGATGTTCGAGGGTCGAGTTTCAAGTCGAATAACGTGGGGTTGGCGCAGCTGGAGCTCGCACGGATCCTCGATTGAGACGATGCGCTCCTTTGACGGGATGAAGGCGCTGAGGATATTGAGCAACGTCGTCTTGCCGGACCCGGTTCCACCGGACACGACAATATTGATCTTCGCGGTAACGCACGCTTGGAGAAAAATCGCGATCGCGGGAGTGAGAGTGCCATAGCGGATCAGATCCTCGATGGAGAGGGGGTCGCGCGAAAACTTCCGGATCGTTATGCTGGGCCCGTCGACGGCGAGGGGGGGAATGATTGCGTTGACCCGGGAGCCGTCTCCGAGCCGCGCGTCGACCATTGGACTACTCTCGTCGATGTGACGGCCAAGCGGACTGATAATTCGCTCGATGATCCGCATCACGTGTGGGTTATCGCGGAAAACGACATCGGTGAGGGACAACAGTCCCTCGCGCTCGGCGTAGACGCTTCGAGGTCCGTTGACCATGATCTCGCTAACCGTCGCATCGGCCAGCAGCGGTTCGAGCGGTCCCAGCCCTAGAATCTCGTCGCCAATCTCTCGAATGAGACGCTGGCGGTCCAGTCGGCTCAACGGAATGTCGCGAGCAAGTAACATGGAGAGCGTTGCGTCGTCGACGGCACTTCTGAGCTCGGCGCCGCGCATCTGTTGGATTCGTCCCAGATCCAGCTCGCGAAGCAGCTGCTCGTAGATCTGGAACTTCACGTCGTCCAGCCCCGGGGTAGCGTTACCCGAGGTCGCCGACCGATCGAGGGACAGGTGGTCGCTCTCCGCCGAAAGAGGCCGCGAAACTGGGACGACCCGTGGACGCTGATGGGGCCAGGCCATTCAGGTTACGCTCGATTCTTCTTCGTGCCTAACGAGGCCACTGTCGAATGTTAGTCCGCTCGCTGGTCGGCTCCCGACCAGTTGCAAAGAGATCGGAGGGAAGCGGCGCTCCGTACTGCTCGCAGCGATCCGCGTAGCGCGAGCGCAGACCGGTCGGTTGGATGCTCCCCAGAACTTTTCCTTCCGGGCTCATGCCCTGTTGTCGGAATAAGAAAATGTCCTGCATCGTGACCACGTCGCCTTCCATCGCGACGACTTCGGTCACGTGAGTTACGCGCCGGGTACCGTCTCGCATCCGGCTTAGCTGGACGATCAAGTTGATGGCGGACGCAATCTGTTCGCGAATCGCCCGCATCGGAAGGTCGAGGTTCGCCATCAGGACCATGTTTTCGATTCGGGCCAACGCGTCGCGCGGAGTGTTCGCGTGAACCGTCGTCAAGCTACCGTCATGGCCCGTGTTCATTGCTTGGAGCATGTCGAACGCTTCGCCGCTCCGGACTTCGCCGACGATGATTCGATCGGGACGCATGCGGAGGGCGTTCCGTACCAACGAGCGCTGACTAATCTCTCCCCGTCCTTCGACGTTCGACGGCCGCGTTTCAAGACGAATGACGTGCGGTTGTCTCATCTGAAGCTCGGCGGGGTCCTCGATCGTGACCACCCGCTCGTCGGCCGGGATGAACGAGCTCAGGATGTTGAGCATGGTCGTCTTACCGGTGCCGGTGCCGCCCGACACCATGATATTTGTCTTGGCCGTCACGCAGGCTTTCAGAAACGTCCCAATCGCGGGAGTTATGGTTCCATAGCGGACGAGATCGTCAACCTGGAGCGGGTCACGCGAAAACTTCCGGATCGTGATACTGGGTCCATCAATCGCGAGTGGTGGAATAACCGCGTTCACCCGCGAGCCGTCGGCGAGGCGAGCGTCGACCATTGGGCTCCCTTCGTCGACGTGGCGACCGAGTGGGCTGATAATCCGCTCAATAATTCTCATGACGTGGGCGTTATCGCGAAAGACGACGTCGGTCAACGTTAGGCGACCGCTCCGCTCGACGTAAACGCTTCGCGGCCCGTTGACCATGATCTCGCTAACCGTCGAGTCGGTGAGTAGTGGTTCCAGCGGCCCCAAGCCGAGAATTTCGTCGCCGATCTCGCGAACCAGGCGTTGTCGGTCCTGGCGACTAAGCGGGACGTCGCGCGCCTGCAGCATGACGATCGTTGCTTCGTCGACCGCGCGTCGGAGCTCGGCGCCCTGCATTTGCTGAATGCGGCTAAGGTCCAGCTCGCGGAGCAGCTGCTCGTAGACTTGATACTTTAGATCGCTCGCGGGATCCGGCGTTGCCAGGCCGGCCGTGGCCTGGGCCACCCGAATTGGAACGCTTGGCTCTCCTTCCCCCGGTCGACCGCTTCCCACGGATTCAGGGGGTTGACGGTGTGCCATGAGCGGCCAATTGCTCGCCATGTGTCGTCCTCACGTGCTCGAAAGAGATAGATCATCAGCTTGTCTTAGGATAAGGGGAGAAACGGGAACCGACACCGGCCCATCGTGGGGGCCGCCTTCCGACGAAAGTCGGAAGGCCGCGACATCCAGGTCAGGAATGAACCGAGATCGAGAGTTACGACCGCGAGCGGAAGGCACCGAAGATTCCCCGCGGCGGGCGTTGAATTCCACAGAGGGCCCGTGACAGATCGAGGGTGCATCGGCTGTAGCGGGTCGATGGGCGACTCTCAACGCAGGGGCGTCCAACTTTGGTGGCGTCCACGACCGCCGAGTCATAAGGAATGGTCCAATAGACCGGTCGACCGAGCGCGCTCTCGATGTCGGACGTCAACATTCCCGACCCGGGGGCAGTCGAATTGACAATCAGCTTGATCCGTTCTTCGGGATAGTTCCACGTCTTGAGCAGTAGATTTAAGGCAATCTTCGTCCGTTTGATCGACGAGAGCTCCGGGGCGGTGACGATCAGCGTCGTCGTGGCGCGCTCGATCGCGGCCAGGTTCAGCTCCGATAGCGAGGGTGACGTATCCACGACGACGTAATCGAAGGTCCGCACTAGCGCATCGAGAATTTTCGTGACCTGTGGCCCGGTTATGTCCGTGCTCTCTTCGGGGTTGGTCGGTGCCGGCAGCACCCGGACTCCACTCGCGTCGACTGAAACCAGGCTTTGAACGTACTCGGGTTCCAAGTGATCGGCGTTCGCCGCCGCGTCGGCAACGTGATGCTCGGGAATAAGGTCGAGCATTAGAGCGACGTCGCCAAGCTGAACCTCGAGGTCGACGAGCGCGACCCGTTCCTTCGCATCCTCGGACATCGCCGTCGCGATGTTCACCGCCATGGTGGTCTTTCCAACGCCGCCTTTCACTCCGAAGACGACGATAAGCTGACCGGTCGGCAATGTGACCCGCGAGTCGGTGTCGCCAAGCTGGCGACGCTTTTGGCCCGCTTCGAACACGGCCCGAACGGTGCGGGCCAAATCATCGCGACTGACCGGTGCGGTGAGATAATCCCGAGCGCCGGCTCGCACCGCCTTCCGAGTCAGCTCACGGTCGGTGGACGGTGCGACCGCGATGATGTCGCGATTTGGCATGGTCGCGCTCAAGACTTCGATCGTTCGAAGCGAGCGGGTGACCGGTTCCTCCAGGCTGACGAGGATCACGTCCGGATTCGATTCCTGGGCAATCGTGATCGCCTCGGTTCCGAAACCGACCTGCCCAACCAGCGCCAGCGACGAGTTGCGAACCAGTTTGCCAAGAACGCCCTGGCCTTTCGTCTCTTCAACCGCCAGGACCCGAATGTCAGTTGCTATCGCCATTTTCGATCACCCATCGCTTCCGAGATCTAGTGCGCGACCGCGAGTGGACTTGGAGAAGGAGCGACGAAGAGCACCTTTGTGACGTCATTCGTCGCCAACGAGGCTCGTGGAGGACTTGGCGCGCCGTTGGCGACGGGCGGACTTCCGTCCGGAACGGCCACGATCCATCCCGCGGCGACGTAACCCTCTTTGCCGTTGGTCATTCGGACTTTGTACCAGTCGTCTTGCTGGCCGAGGATTGCGACCTGGACCCCGTAGGGAAGCGTTGCGACAACACTCGAATTGATGTCTGGTCCGCTTCGCACGTGAACGTTATTGACGGTGATGACGGCCGATTTGGCCGCGGCAATAGTCACGAGCGTGGGGCCGGCGTTGTCGACGACGATGTCGGCGGGCTCGTGAATCACACCGGCCGAGAACGTGGTCGGCTTCGTGTCATACGTCACTTTCACCAGGCACACCACCGTTGTGGAGGCACCCGGAGCGAGATCGCCGCCCAGTCCCCACCGGTAGGGATATGGCACTGACGGGTTTCCGTCGATATTCAGGCCAACTCGGAAGGAACCAGGAACTGACGGAAATTGTTGGGTGCCGTAGGTCTGACCCTGGACGTAGGTGAACTGTGGGTCTGGTCCCTGGGATTTGATTGGCTTATCCGAAACGTTCTTGACCGTGATCTCGGCACGCAGCACGTCGCCCGGTCGTAGGCTCGAAGGTCCGATCTGAACGTCGGTGACTTGCACCGGCGACTTCGGCGTCGGAACCGGAGTGCTCGTCATCGACGGGGCGGGAGTACTCGTCGGAATGGCGTTCTGAACCCCGAGGTTCAGTTCCGCGGTCGGCACGGCTGTAAGGACGACCGTCTGGACATTGGTTACCTCGGTGTCGCCCGCCCCACGAAGCGATAGCCGTAGATGTCCATGATCTTCGGCCAGCAACAGCTGCTCGCCTTGCTCGGGACTAACCGCGAGGGTGACGGTCCTCGCATCGGCGTGTTGGAGGGGTTGCTTCGGCGCGCTCGTTGCCGTTGGGATTGGGGTTGCAGCGGCAACGGGAGTCCCGGCGACGCCGGTGGCCGGAGCAATCAGTGGAGGCGCAGGGTCAGGGGAGTCTTGCGCGGCGTACGATTCAGCCACCGCGAGGACTTCGACGTTCTGCATCAGCGTCGACACCATGTTCTCGCCGATGACCCCTTTGTCATACGACACCAAGATGTCGACGTAATTTCCGGGTTGGATCAGACCCCCGGCTCCGATGAGCGGACTAATCGTGATCGCGATTGCCCGTTTTCCTGGTGGAATCTCCTGCGCAAATGAATCGTAGGTCTTCTGGGTTGCCAGTCGCATCGGAACCACCTGTTCTCCAGCCACCAGCGGATACAGGGTGTAAAGGCCGTTCACGTCGTCCACGCGGGACAATGCCTGCGGTAGCTTGTCTTCCTTCGGAACTTGGATGACCTTGAATAGGTCGCTTGTCACCTTATGGCGTGGCGGGATATCTTGTACCGCGACCAGAACGTCGGCCTGTTCGACGACGGGCGGTTGGAGCGCCTGTTCCTTCGCGGCCTGAACTTCGGCCTGCATTTTTCGCGAGTAGTCCCAGACGAGAACCGCTGCGATCAAGCCGAGCAAGACGGCGATCAACACCTGAAGCTTTGGGTTACGAATCATTTCATATCCCTCAGTGGACAAAAGGGGCTTGCGTACAAAATCTAGCCCAAGATAACGGCAAACAAACCACCCAGGGCGAGAGCTGGCCCGAATGGGAAAGACAAGCGCAGGTCCGATTGCTCGTCGTCGGCGACCCGGAACCGGCGAAGCTGAGTTGGTGCGCCGGCAAGTATTGACGGAATCACGGTTGCTAGTAGCATCGCCAGAACGAAACCGAATCGCCAGGCGAAGCCCCGAAGCGTGACCAGAAGGCGTCCGCGTACGGCGAGCAAGACCAGGCCGACGACACTGCCGGCAAGGGCGGCCCAGAAGAGACAATGAAACACGTATCCCGGGCCGTACCAGGCGCCGGCGGCGGCGAGCAGTTTGACGTCTCCTCCCCCAACTCCTCGAGCAATGAACGGAAGAAGCAAAATACCGACGCCAGCCAGCCAGCCCTCCACGCTCTGACCAGCCCCGGACACTTGCTTCAGAGCGAGGTTCGCCGCGAACCCAAGAACCGCTGAGCCAAACGTGACGGTGTTAGGAATTCGGCGCGTCTGTAGGTCAAGGGAGGCTCCTACGACAAGTGTGACTAGGGCGCCGCAGAAAAGGAACGGATCCATCAAGGTCATTGAGTGTGATTCCTCCTTCTGGGCGTCGGTTCAATCGATCGCGTGTCAGAGGCCAGAACCGAAAAAAGGGGGCGGTTATGAGCCGTCCCCCCAGTTTCGTCGCGTCGGTGGCAAAGAAGACGTTGGCGCGGTTCTTCCTAGGTCGACGAGCTGAGGCCGCTGATCGTGCTGCCCAACGTGTTCCACCAGCCGCTGAGCTTCGTGCCTGCCGTGGACACTCCGGCAGCGGCCGCGAGGGCCATCAAAGCAAGGACGAGCGCATACTCGACCGTCTCAGCACCAGTCTCTTCGGCGAACAGTCGCTTGATTAGTTTCACGGTGTGGTTCTCCTCAATCCTCTGGGTATTTCGTTTATTCGCGCTTTGTTTGTCGATTTCGAGTTGGGCAGTGCGGGCCACCTAACTGGAGGGCCTCTGCCCAGGTGGTATTCGCCGTCCCCCCAACGGACGAAGCACCGAGGCTTCGTTGCCTCGGGTGTACCATGTTCTGCGCAGGTCCCTCCTTTCAGTCGATGCCTTCGATCTTCCGCCCGTTTGCTGCTCTTGAGACTTTGCAGTCTCGTCAGTTGGTATCTGCTTACAACGATGACTTTACATGACCCCCGAATGGGCCACATCACACCCATGGCTTGTTGCGTCTCATACTTTGGTTGGACCGAGTTCATCCGCCCTCGGCCACTCACACCAAATAGACGGATAACTTCATTGGGATTTCAGTTAAAAAGCAGAAGGCTTCCGTTAAGCCAGCGTAGGAACATCCCGGAAGCGCGCCATAGAAGACAATCTTAATGGGATGTGAATCAACAGAATGTCCGACCTCCTCTACAATCTCAGCGCAGTTGACATAGTGTTAATTTTCTTTAATGCACGGCGGCCGGTAGGCTTCCCTGCGGAGGGGTTATGGCGATTCGAGTTGTGATCGCGGACGACCACAGTATTGTCCGTCAAGGGTTGCGCGTCTTTCTGGCGCAGGACACCGACATCGAGGTGGTGGGCGAGGCGGTCGACGGCGTGACAGCACTCGAAGTCGCCCGCCGCCTGAAACCGGACGTGATTCTCATGGACATTCTCATGCCAAACATGGATGGAATTGACGCGACGAAGGCCGTTCGAAGTGAGCTCCCCGATATCCAAATCATCGCCCTAACCGGCGTTATCGACGACTCGGTCGTCGTCGGTGCGGTGCGCGCTGGTGCTATCGGGTACCTGCTCAAAGACGCCAAACCGGACAGTTTGTGCCGGGCGGTTCGCTCGGCCGCATCGAAGCAGGTCGAGCTCTCTCCCGCCGTGGCGGAGCGCCTGGTTCGCGAGGTGCGCGCTCCGGAAAATCCGGACTCCCTGACCACTCGAGAGTCCGAGATACTCCGGTACGTCGCGACTGGATTGTCGAACAAGGAGATTGCCAATCGCTTGCACGTCGGCGAGAAAACCGTGAAGACTCACGTCAGCAACATCCTCGCGAAGCTCGGCTTCCAGAGTCGCACGCAGGCCGCGCTATACGCGGTCCGAAATGGCCTCACATCTGGACGTCCACTGGAAACCGGATCAGAATCGACCTCTCGGCCGGAGCAACCGGATCGCGGCCGCGCGGACACGTACGTGCCGCGACCGGCCACCCAACCCACCGCCACCCGCGTTAGCTCAGCTCGGCCATCTATGCCGACCGGGACCGATGGACGTTATTGACGATCCGCGCTACGATCTCCCTCGGAACATCTCTTGTGACCGACGAGGTGCGCAGGTGAAGATCACCGGAGTTCGACTGTCCGTTCTAGAGGGAGCACTCGAGCACACTGAGCCGTTTTGGGAAGAACGACTAATTCGACCCATCGACATCTATCCCGAGCACAAGCTCGAAGGGGCTAACTGGACGCCACGAACGACCGACGGACGATATCGAATCGAGGCCGTGTTCGTCGAGGTCGACACGGACGCTGGCGTATCCGGAATCGGTGGTCCGATCACGGTCGAGCAGGGCACAATTATTAGCCGCCAAATGGCGTCGTTCGCCATCGGCCAGGATCCCTGGGCAACCGAACGAATTTGGGACTCGATCTACCGATCCCAGGTACACGGCCGCGCTGGCGCCGCGATGATGGCGCTCAGCGCCCTTGACTGCGCCCTGTGGGATCTTAAAGGCAAGCTGGCTGGCGTGCCAGTCTACCGTCTTCTTGGCGGACCCACCCGTGTCGAAATTCCCGCGTACGCGAGCGCTCTGGGGTACTCGCTCGACTCTGAGCTGGTTCAGGAACGGGCCCGGCAAATGGTTGAGCAAGGATACCGAGCGATGAAGTGGTTCTTCCGGCACGGTCCGGCCGACGGCGCGGACGGAGTCCGCAAGAACCTTGAGCTCGCGCGCACGCTTCGAGATTCCGTGGGTGAAGACGTCGACATCATGCTCGACTGCTGGATGAGCTGGAACGTTCCTTATACGATTGCGATGGCGAACCGCTTGGCCGAGCTGCGCCCCCGATGGCTGGAAGAGCCGATGATGGCGGATAAAGAGCGCGAGGGATGCGCTCTGATTCGCCAGAAATCACCGGTCCAGATCGCGACCGGCGAGCATCAATACACCCGTTGGGGCCTGAAAGGACTAATGGATTCAGGCAGCGCCGATATCCTTCAGCCGGACATCTATTGGGCGGGTGGGATTAGCGAAGTCTTCAAGATTTGCTCCATCGCGTCGACCTACGATCTGCCCGTGGTTCCCCACGGCCATTCAGTCCCGGCGACGGCTCATCTGATCGCGGCGCAGCCGTCAAACGTCTGCCCGATCATCGAGTATCTGATCAAGTGGAACGACATTCACCAGCATTTCTGGAAAAATCCCCTTCGGCCCGTTGGCGGCGTCATTCGCGTGCCCGATCGCCCCGGGATGGGAATGGAGATCGACGACGCTAAGGTGATTCGAAGATCGGATCTCGTATAGGAGGCGGCTATCCCCTAAACCTTTTCCAATTGTCCGCTACGAGACGACCGATAGGCCGCGTCGAGTAACTCCACTGAGCGGGCGCCAATCGCGCCGCTGGAGTTGCTCGACGACGATTTTCCCAAGATGAGGTCGACAAACCGGTTCGGCGGGCCGTCACACGTGTAGTCGCCCTCTCCGGCCGGGACACCGACGACGATGTCCTCGCCGATCCTCCGACGGACCTCCAGGCGTTCTCGCTCGACGTCGAGCAGAAGCATTCCGTCTCGACCAAAAAGCCGGAGATCGACCTGGTATTTTTGCGCGTCCGGCACCGCGGCCGTACCGGACACCGTGCCAATCGCACCGTTCGTAAATCGGACTGCGATGGCGTCGTTCATCTCAACCTTCGCTCCCGAGTTTGACATCAGAGCGTACGCTGATTCCGCTCGCAATTCGGTCAGATAAAAGAGCATTCCGGTGGAATGGCTGAGCTGGGAGTGCCCGTAACCGCCCCCGGCCACGACCGGGTCGGCCCACGTTCGGGCGTCCGGCTGGACAAACGCTGTATCCGCGGCGGCGAAGTGTCCGCCCCCCAGCAGGTCACGTATGGGCGACGCCATGTGACACGTGACAAACTCGATCTCGCCAATCACTCCATCGCGCAGCAGCGCGGCTGCCCTTTCGACGAAAGGCTTGTAGTTCCAGCCGTATGGCACGAGCAGATGTCGGCCACGTTCGCGGGCAAGATCGACCAGCTCCCAAGCCTGGCTAGCTCGCGTCGTCATCGGCTTCTCGATCATGACGTGGCAGCCGGCCGCGAGCGCGGCCTTCGCGTGCTCGAAGTGGAGAGTGTGAGGCGAGCTGACGACGACGCCGTCCAGGTCGGCTCCCAGGAGCTCCCGGTAATCTTGCGTCGCAAGCGCAAATCCAAACCGATCTTGAACCCGACCGAGGCTCGCGGCCTCGATACCACAAACCGCGACCATTTCGACATCGGATCGGGCGGCAAGCAGCGGCATGTGATTCGAGGTGGCCCACCACCCGGCTCCGATAAAGCCGAGGCGCGCTCGTTCGCTCAACGTCGTCCTTCCCTTCATCCGTGGAGCTGCATCGGCCAAGGCGGCTGGCTCCCGAGGCCACCACCTGGCAGATTCGCCTTGATCGACCCCAGTCCGCATAGGTTGCCAACTGATCGCGCGGCAATTGACGGCGGTATCTTAGCACAGCGGTAACACCGGGTATCAAGCCGAAACCCACGGCGGTTGGATCAATTGAAAGACTCTTACCCGGTGGCGTATTGGGTGCTCATCTCTGGAGACCAGCGGCGGTCAAGAAATCGGTGCGTAAGGTGGGATCGTCGTCGTAGGTTCCGCGCCAGAAAGTCGTGCGTGTCAGGGCGGTCACCTCCCGGACGCCCCGCATCTGCGTACAGAGGTGATGCGCTTCCAGGTACACTGCCACGCCCTGTGGCCGAAGCATTCCCATGAGGGTGTCCGCGATCTGCTGGCCGATCCGCTCCTGGAGGGTGAAGCGCCGGGCGAATAGGCGTACGAGCCGGGTGAGCTTGGAGATCCCGATGATGTGCTCGTGGGCGATGTAGCCAACGAAGGCGTGACCGAAGAAGGGCAAGGCGTGATGCTCGCATAGAGAAAAGAAGTCGATTGGCCCTTCGATGACCTGGTTGACTCGACAACCCGGGCCTTCGCGACACTCGGTCTCAAAGACCTTGAGCAGCTTCGGATCGCCGTCGTAGCCCGCGGTGACGTCATGCAGGGCCCGGACATAGCGCCGTGGCGTGTCGATCGTCGCCGGCGTCGCTAGGTCGAGTCCAAACGCCGTAAAGATTTCGGCGATATACGCCTCAAACTTCCGCAGCTGCTCGTCCGAGATTCGCCGTCCTCGCGATTCCATCGCCGCCACAAAGTCGCGCTCGTCCTGATCCAAATTCATCCTCGCTCCTCTACCTCGGAGGCACGGAGTCGCGGCACCCGTCCACCCCTCAGATAGTACACGACACCCTCGCGGAAGGTGGCGCTGAACGTTGCCGAATCAGACCCGCGTGACGCTCGTCCCGGGGCCAGAGGATGCTGTGATCTGCCGGAAGAGTCGCTCGTATTCGGAACTCATCCGTTCGCTGGAAAACATGGTCAGGACGTGCTCCCGACATCGATGAGGATCGATTGAGCCCACATATCGAACTGCCTCGACCATCTCGTCCACGGTGTCGACAACGAATCCGGTTTCCCCGTGTCGGATGACTTCCGGGATGGAGCCCAAACGTAAGCCGACGACCGGCGTGCCGCATGCCATCGCCTCGGCCATAACCAGACCAAAGGGTTCTGGCCAGGTAACCGGGTGCAAGAGGCAGCTAGCACGCGCGAAGAGATCCCTTTTCTGATTGGCGTCCGCCTCTCCGACGTAGCTCACCAGTGTGCCATCGACTCGTGGTGCGACCATTCGTTCGTAGTAGTCAACGTCGGCTCGATCGACTTTGCCGGCGATGACGAGACGCCGCCCGATGGCTCGGGCCACGTCGATGGCCAGGTGGGTGCCCTTTTCTTCGCTGATACGACCCAAAAAGAGCAAGTAGTCATCTTTATCGGTGCGCAGCGGAAAGCTCTCGACGTCGATGCCGTTGTAGACGACGCCAACGTACCCTCTGTCCGGAAATCCGTCCCGACTTGAGCGACTTATTGAATTGAAGTAGCCGCGATAGTTGTTCCAGACAATTTTGGCGTCGCTCTTCATCGGTCCGTGGATCGTGGTGAGAATAGGTGTCGTTACCAGGTGAGAGAATGCCATAACCAGCTCACCGCAGTGGTTGTGAATAATGTCGAACTGACTTGCTTCAGAAATCAGGGCCGCGACGTGCGTGAGCTCGTAGGGAAGTGGGCGTTTCACTCCCGCGACGCGCAATGGAACGTCACACACCGAACGAAGCCGGGCCCGTGTGATTGAGTCTCCGGTCGCGTACAGGGTGACGTCGTGACCTCGCTGGACTAGCTGTTCGGTGACGAGGCTGACGACGGCTTCGATGCCTCCGTACGCTGGCGGCGGTACCCTTTCCCAGGGTGGGCTAATTTCGGCAATTCGCACTGCTGTAGCGCCTCCAAGCCGTCAGCCCTTTTGGGTGACGCGAGGTATTGCATCCAAAGGTGGCGCGATTTCGATCTCGTTGGAGACATCGCCCACGCCCTCGACGCTCCATGCGTCCTCCTCTGCCGCGGCGCGTGAGACGTCGCTGGCAACTGTTCCGGCCAGGGTCACGTGACCGCGATGATTGAGGATCAGAACTTCAATTCGGTCGACAAGCGAGTCCTTTTCGAGTACTTCTTCTATCGTTCCGGCCACCAGCTCGTCGTCGTCTGGCTCCCGATCGATCGCGTCTAGAGCATTCACCACACCGCGGACGCCGGTAATCCACCAACAAAGGGCGCCGACGTATCGACGATGGTTCGACGTGTCGACGATGCCACTCAGCTGGACGACCCCTTCGTGCACCGACGACTGGATCGATGTCTCGTCGATCGCGCGATCTTCGGCGAGCAAGTCCCGCACCGCACTCGCAACCTGCTCATCGGGACGCTGGTTGGGCGGACCAACGAGGATCTCATTCTCGACTCGCGCGCGACCCGCCGCGACGGCGGCGACGTTCCCTATTCGGATTCGGTCGGCCAGCCGTGGCACCCATCCGACGAGCCGGATCGAGTCGCCGGCCCGCTCAACGCGAACGTGCATCGATTGAAAGTCGAAACGTGGATCCGCGTTGAGGACGGAGACGACCTCTTGCTCAAGGGGGATATGGTGGCCGGTGCGCTGTTCGGATTGTGGGCGTCGAGTAGGTCGTGGATCGGTCATGGGCGTTCCTCCGCGTCCCCCAGGCAAGATATGGTCCGGTATTGTGATGATCGGTACGAATGTTGCGCGGACTCCAGCACCGGGGGCGAGCGCCTGGTCGAGAAACCCTGGAGGGAGTATCGGTGGAAAATTGCCCAGAGGTACTCGGAGGCGGAGTGGGCGCCGGGGATTCGAACTCCGGGGGCGGTATTCCGATCACTCCGGCCACTGATCAAGACGTGATCGATGCCATTCATCAGGCGTTTTTCCTCGATCCCGATTTGCCCGAGGACGTTTGTCAGGTTGTGTCGATCAACCGGGTCGTGTACTTGCGTGGAATGGTGCCGTTTCCCGCTTTACGGGATCAAGCCGTTCACGTCGCATCGCAAGTTCAAGGCGTCAATCGGGTTGTTAACGAAATCCGAGTTGTCGGTGAGTAATGCGCCGCGCCTGAACCTCTTATGCCACGCGGGTGCGTTGCTGGAGGGTGCCGACCGCCCGTCGCTCCCGCTCGGCGTGGATTGTCCATACGATGTCCGGGACGCTTCGGACGACATCCTCGGGCGAACCGAACGAATCCGTCGGCTGAATGGCGCTCAAGAACTCATTCGGCAACGCGACCTTGCGGTCGAGCAGTTGGCGAAAGAGAGACTCTCGATCCTGGATCCGTGACCAATCCAGGGTCGCCAGTAGCTGACATACCTCTTTTCGTCCTAGCATCTCTTCATCTCCGGTCGAGCTCCGCCGACCTGTCCTCCCCGCGAACAAGTACCGTGCCGGGCGCGGTCGGCAACGGAAGGGGTTGGTGCTCGTTCTGCTAAGATTGGATTAGTGGCAAACAACGTCGCATCGATGGGTGATTGGTTGGGCGATTCAACGACGACGTACGATTCAGCTTTGATTCAGCGACTTGGTCGCCAGTTTGCCGATCACGGACAACAGCTGTATCTGGTCGGAGGGTCGGTTCGGGATCAGCTTCTCGGGCGTCCGACGCACGATCTTGACTTCGCGACCGGCGCACTTCCGGAGGAGACCCGCGACATTCTCTACCGGTTACGCCCCGATGCCGTGTACTCAGTCGGCGAACGGTTCGGAACGATTGGCGCGGTGTTTGCCGACGTGTCGGTCGAAATTACGACGTTTCGTGGGGAACAATACCAGCCGGGATCGCGCAAACCATCGGTCCGATTCGGTACTACTCTTAACGACGATCTTTCGCGCCGGGATTTCACGATAAACGCAATGGCGCGCGACATCTCGGTCGACACGCTCGTCGATCCGTTCGGTGGACTTGCCGACCTGCGCGCCGGGCTCATTCGAGCCGTCGGCGATCCGTCTCGCCGGTTCGGAGAGGACCCCCTTCGCCTGCTTCGGGCTGCTCGCTTTGCCGCTCAGCTCGGTTTCAGCATCGAGCAGGCCACCGGTGATGCGATCGCTAGCGGTGCACCCGCGCTGGCGCAGATCAGTCGCGAGCGTATTTTGGATGAGATGAATAAGCTCATTGTTGCCCCCTACGCCTCGCGGGGCTTACGACTGCTGTACGATCTTGGTTTGCTCGCGGTCTTTCTTCCGGAAGTCGTGGACATGCGTCGAACGACTCAGGGCACGAGATCGAAGGACGTTTTTGAGCACACTCTTCGGGTCATCGACCGGACCCGACCCGATCTTGTTCTCCGCTGGGCCGCCTTACTTCACGATGTCGGAAAGCCCCGGACCTTTATCCAGACGGGAGGCGAGATTCATTTTCCGGGACATGAAGTCGTTGGGGAACGCCTGAGCCAAGAGATTCTCTCGCGCCTGCGGGCGGACCAATCCCTAATGAAACGAGTCGGCCGATTAGCCGGTCTGCACATGCGCGCGAACCAGTATGAGAACGAGTGGACCGATGGAGCAGTGCGACGCTTGATGCGGGAAACGGGGCCAGATCTGAATTTATTACTAGAATTATCGACGGCGGACGTCACAAGCTATCGGGCGGTCAAGCTAGAGGCGGCAGCGGATCGAGTTCGACGCTTGCGCGAAAGGATTCGTCGGCTCGAGGAACAGGCAGCCACCGACCAAATGAAGAGTCCTCTCGATGGCGACGAGCTAATGCATCTCTTTGGGCGTGGGCCCGGCCCGTGGATTAAACCGGTAAAGGATTACTTGCTTAGTCTCGTATTAGATGGGCAACTCGCGCCGGACGATCGTGAAACGGCGGCGAAGCTGGCGTTGGAATTCGCAGCCGAGCAGAACGCCTAGCGATGGTCGACGATAATTGTTCGCAGAGCCTGGACTAATTGAGCCTTTGCTGGCTCATCCAGCTCCCGGCCAGTGGTCGATTCGTACAGAGCAACCATTGTATCGAGGTTGAGAAGCCAGACGACGGCTTGGCGAGGGGTCAGATCCGCGACGACGTCGCCAATTTGAACTGAATGCCAGTCGTTGATCCGCCGTCGCTGGCGGCAGCGAAGTCGAGGGCTGGGATCACCAGGAGGCGTGTGTTGTCGACCTCGCCGGAAACGTCGCCCGGTCGTACCCGGAAGGTCGTCGTCCCGAGGTTCTTGATAAGCGCGCTCGTCCATACCTTCCCCTCCTGACGGCATACCACCTCGCGTTCCGAGTGGAATTGGCGGAGAATGGTTCCCGGCCTTCGCAATTATAGCACGGGGCTCCGGCTGACTCCAAATCCGACGCCTGCTACAATACGCGGGTGCGCCGCCAACCCGGTCAGGCGTTCACGACAACAATCGGAGGGTAAAAGGACCGTGCCAATCGTCACCGTGAAACTATACGAGGGCCGGACGGCCGAGCAGAAGCGTGCCGCCGCGAAGGCAATCACCGCCGTTATCGTCGAGACATTGAAGACGACCGCCGAACACACCCAGGTCATCTTTGAAGACACGAAGAAGAGCGATTGGGCTATTGCCGGGGAGCTGCAGGGGTAGTCGGCGAAGCCATTTAGCGACCGAGCAAGAGGTCAGTAGCGCGGGGAATAGGCGGCCTGGCCCGCCTTCGAGTGGCTTGGGGGGCGACCGGCTAAAGCCTCGACTCCACGAAGGGGTAGACGCGGCGTCGACCTTGCCTTTCGCGGAGTCGAGGCTTTAGCCGGTCGTTCTCGTTTGAGGCGAGTGGGGAGTCCGAGCTGGAAAGCGGTCGCTAGGCTCGCCACGCCCGAGCCATCTGGTGGATGAGCTGGATGTCCGCCCGCGAATCCGCCAGCCCGGTTAGTGGAAGCTTGTCCTCGACAATGCAATCGTGGAAATGCAGTAACTCCTCTTTGAATGCCTCGTGGTACGACACAGTCACGTTTTTTTCCCAGGATGCGGCTTCCGGACGATCGGGAAGAGCGTCGGATCCTTCGACGACGACGCGGGTGGCGTAGTTCCGAAGGAACGGCGATGGAAAGATGATTCTCACCCGCGCCGCGTCGGCAAAGAGGGCGATTTCCTCGTTGTAATCGCGAAGGTCGGAAAGATAGGTCCAGGTCAGAGTCGCTCGGACGTCGCCACGATAGCGCAACGTCGAGCTCATGCACAAACCATCGTTCCAGAGCTCGGTGTGGGATACCCCGTCGGGTTCGCCAATCAGACCTCGGAGCGCGTTGACGTCGTGACACAGGCTACCAAGCATCAGGCCAAGCGCCGTCCGCTGAATCGGAGGCGCGCCCGCACCGAGGACCTCGTCGGCGTAGGCGTTCTGGGTCCCCGAGCTAAAGAACTCGACCATCCGACGGCCAGCATCGTGAGTGTTGACCGGCTCAAACGCGATCGGTGGATGGAACACGTGGTGCTGAAAGTACAGCTCGCTGGCGGGGTGAAGCACGGTTACTCGGACCCAGCGAAGGTCGCGAACGTCTTCGATCGCTCGTTTGGCATAGCGGTAGGCGGGATCGTACCGCTTCATGTACCCAACCATCAGCTTCACACCGCTCGACTCGACCGCCGACTCGATCTGATCCAACTCTGCCGTGGTGTAACAGAGTGGCTTCTCGACAAAAAGGTGTTTGCCGGCGCGGGCGGCCGCGACGGCCATGGGCGCGTGCGATCCCCCCGTCAGGATCATCACGGCGTCGAGGTCGCTCGCGATCAGATCGTGGTAATCGGCATATAAATGGCTCACGCCAAAGTAATCGCCAACCGCCCTGAGGGTCGCCGAGTTCACGTCCGAGAGGCCGACGACCTCAAATCGATCGTGGAGCTCCCGCAGGTGGGGAAGGTGCATCATCTGACCGATTCCGCCACAGCCGATAACGCCGATGCGCAGCCGTTTCACTGACGTCATTTTCCCTCGTCGACGCGGTCGATTATTTGGGAGTGGTGAGCAGCCCTTCGAGAAACGCGCGACTCTGGCGGGCCGCGTCGATCGCCGATTGAGCTTGGCCGTTCTCGTCGACGATGACGTCCTGTTCGACGATAAGCCATCCGTCGTAGGCAACCGAGTGGAGAAGGCGAAAGACCTCGGCAAAATCGACACCGCCCTGGCCGAGCGGACAGAATATCCCGCTCCGGATACCGGCGTCGTAACCGAGCTTCTGCTCCCGCGCCCTGGCCAAAGCCATCGGATCGACGTCCTTGAGGTGGACGTAAGCGACGCGGTCTCCCCAGCGCCGTAGTAAATCGACTGGATCGGCCCCGCCAAACACGGCGTGACCGGTGTCGAGACAAAGGCCGACGTATTTAGGGTCTGTCAACGAGAGCAAACGATCGATTTCGGCAGTTGTTTCGACGTACGTCGCGACGTGGTGGTGGAACACCGCGGTCATCCCCCGGTCGGCCAGCCGGGAACCGAGTCGATTCAACCCATCGGCCTCGATCTGCCACGCCGACGTTGAAAGCTCGTCGCTCGGACTAGCGCGGCCCGCGACGTCGGCCCGAATCGGACGCCAACGATCGGCGAGAATGAGCTGGCGGACGCCGAGCGCTTGCAACAGGTCGGCTGTGGTAAGCGCAATCGATTCGGCGGCCGAATAGCCGCCCGGAAACGTGAGATCGACTGGGCAGAAAGCCGAGGCAAGCCTGAGCCCGCGGGCTTTGAGCTCGGTGGCTAGTTGCCCGGGCTCAGTCGGGTAGAATCCCCAAGGTCCCAACTCGGTGCCCGCGTATCCCGATTCGGCGATCTCGTCCATGACTCGCGAATAGGGCAAGTCGGCCGAAATCCCCTCGAGCTCGAAAATGCCCCAGCTCACCGGAGCGTTACCAATCAGCATCAATCAGTCTCCAAACGCCAGCCGGACCACGTTGATCGTTCCGACGATGAGGATTACTTGTACGACGATGCTCATCCCGATAAGGACGAGCGCCGCCCAGCGCTCCCGGTCGTGTAAGAGGGACGCCAACGTGACGTCGGCGGCGAGAACGGCGGCGCCAATCGCCGGCATCTTGTACAGATCGGTTTTGGGGCCAATCAGGTCGACCGATCCGACTCCATTGTAATGAAGTGGGAGAAACGGGGGAAGTGAGGGTAGCCAGATTGCGACGTAGGCGGCCAGGGCAGCAACGCCCAGCACGCTACAACCTGCCAGGGCGATCGCAAGTGAATCATGATGGATTGTGAGGCGACCGAATCTCGGATTAGTCGTGGAGCGATCTCGCGCTATCGTTCGGCGCCCACCGGGACGTAGACTGGTGTGCACCAGGCGGCGTATTGCGCGTGCCGGCCACGAACGACGTCGAAGAAAATCGACTGAAGATTCCTGGTGACCGAGCCGATCTTGCCGTTTCCGATCTTTCGGCGATCGACTTCGATGACCGGCGTTATCTCGGCGGCCGTTCCGGTCATGAAGCACTCGTCCGCCGAGTAAAGCTCGCTTCGGTCGATCGATCGCTCGACCGTTGCCAGTCCGAGTTGGTCCCGGGCGATTTGAATCACCGCCGCCCGCGTGATCCCAACCAGGATGTTGTCCGAGGTGGCCGGGGTCACGAGGGTGTCCCCGGTGATTAAGAAGATGTTTTCCCCGCTGCCCTCGCACACGTGACCGTCGTTGGTGAGCATGATCGCTTCGTCGAATCCGTTAAGCTGAGCTTCCGTCTTCGCCAGGGCGGAGTTCACGTAGCCCCCGGTCACTTTCGCTCGGGCCGGAATGGCGTTGTCGTCAATTCGGCGATAGCTCGATGTGCAACAGCGGCAGCCGTCCGGCGCCTCGATGTACTTCCCGAAACTAGTGGTGAAGATACACAAGTGGTCTTCAAGATTGTGCATGCGAACGCCGACGATCGTCGAGCCCTTGTAGAGAAGCGGTCGGATGTAACAATCCTCGCGATGATCGTTTCGGCGAACCAGCTCAACTGTGAGGTCGCACAGCTCGTCCACCGAGTGGGGACTCTCCAATCCAAGGATCCGCCCAGACGTCACCAGCCGCTGGTAATGATCGCGCAGTCGAAACAGGAATACTTGCTCCTCGTCCGCGTTCCAGTAGCCGCGAATACCCTCGAAGCAACCGGTCCCGTAATTAAATGCGTGGGTCATGATATTAATGTTCGCATCGGCAAGCGGTACGAATTTGCCTCGAAAGTAGGCCTGAGGGGTCATTGGCTGGTGCCCTCCACGAGGTGACAATCGCGGGTGATTATACCACCTTATGCTATAATCGCCCACGTCTACACGCTCCGGAGGACCGGTTGTTCAACCCTATCAGTGCTTTCCTTGGCTTATTCTCCCATGATATTGGTATTGATCTAGGTACCGCGAACACCCTGGTTCTGGTTCGGGGCAAAGGGATCGTCATAAACGAGCCTTCGGTTGTCGCGGTCAACAAGAAGACCAAGCGAGTTCTCGCGATTGGCGCCGAGGCTAAACGGATGGTTGGTCGGACCCCGGCCAACATTATCGCCGTTCGCCCCCTGAAGGACGGGGTCATTAGCGATTTTGACGTGACCGAGCAAATGCTCAAGTACTTCATTGGCAAGGTCCACTCCCAATTAGGACTTATCCCTCGTCCACGGGTCGTTATTGGCATTCCGAGTGGGGTGACCGAAGTCGAAAAAATGGCGGTACACGATGCCGCCCGTAACGCGGGAGCTCGCGCGGCCCATCTGATCGAAGAGCCGATGGCCGCCGCGATTGGCGCTGGGCTGCCGGTCACGGACGCAACCGGAAGTATGATCGTCGATATTGGCGGCGGAACAACCGAAGTCGCGGTCATTTCACTTGGCGGTATTGTCATTAGCCGCTCGATCCGGGTGGCGGGGGATGAGATGGATGAGGAGATTGTTCTGTACGCGCGCCAAAAGCACAATCTCCTGATCGGAGATCGAATGGCCGAAGAGGTAAAGATCTCGGCAGGTTCGGCCTATCCACTGGCTGAAGAGAAAATGGTGACACTGCGGGGCCGTGACCTCGTCACTGGGCTGCCGAAATCGATCGAGGTCAGCAGTGTCGAGATCCGAGAAGCGATCTCCGGTTCGGTGTCTCAGATCATCGAATCGGTCCGAACCACGATCGAGGAAACGCCTCCCGAGCTGGTCAGCGATCTGATGGCCCAGGGAATTGCGTTGGCGGGCGGGGGCGCCCTTCTGGCTGGTCTGGACGAACGGCTGAGCCACGAGACAAAAATGCGGGTGTACCGGGCAGACGATCCTTTGACTTGTGTCGCGCGTGGCGCTGGCGAGGCGCTGGAAGAGATCGAGATTCTTCACAAGGTTGAGGTGCCGGTCCAGTACGCGCGTCCACCCCGCTAGGAGAGCGCTTTGTTCTCGCGTCTCGCCTCCGTCGTGGCGATCGTCATCCTTGGCGCAATCCTACTCGTCGTTTCCCGGATTCCCCAGGTTCAGTTCGTCCAAGCGCTTCTTTTTGAAGCGGTGGGGACGGCCGAGACCGGCATATCCATCCCGATCGTCCGCCTCGATCAAATCGGACAAACGATTGGGAGTATAAGCCAGCTGCGGGCGGAGAACACCCGCCTCCGGGCGGAAGTCGAGCTTTTGTCGCAACAAGCCGTTCTCGTTCCCGAGGTCCAGCGTGAAAACGCCGAGCTGAGGGCTCAGCTCGGTTTCCAGACCACCGATCCGCAGTTTCGCTGGACAAATGCCCGCCTTATCGGCTTCGATCCATCGAATCTGGTCCAGGCGATCATCATCGATCAAGGAACAAGGGGCGGCGTGTCGGAGGGAATGACCGTCGTCACACCCCGCGGGCTCGTCGGCCAGGTGGTTCAGGTGACGCCGAACACGGCAAAGGTGCTGCTCGTGACGGACGTTTCGAGCTCGACCAACGCCCTCATTCAGTCGAACCGGGCGAAGGGCGTCGTGAACGGAGCGCGGAACGGTCAGCTAACCATGACGTTCATTCCTCAGGGCGTAAAGATTCAGACCGGGGATAGGGTCGTGACGTCAGGAATCGGCGGAGTCTTTCCCCCTGGTCTCTGGGTTGGAACCGTCACCGATGTGCGGCAAAACGCCCAGGATCTCTTCCAGACGGCGCAGCTCGAGCCGGCCGTTGACCTGGGTCAACTAGAGGAGGTTATGGTCATCGTCAACCACCTCCCGACGAAGCTTCGCTAGATATCTCATCCCGGAGGATTCGATCGACTTCGTCATTAGTACGCTGTTAATGATCCTCGCGGCGATCCTCCAATCGACGCTTCTTCCGCATCTCTCGGTTCTCCACGTCAAGGTCGATCTCGTCCTATTAGTCGCCGTGGCGTGGAGCATTCGGCGAGGTGTGGAGGACGGACTGTTTCCCGCCATAATCGGAGGGCTTGCCCTGGACGTCCTATCGGTCGCGCCGTTCGGGTCATCGGTGATCGCGGTGGGGGTTGCCGCGATCGTCGCCGGGAGCGTCGGACCGAGTCTCCGCCGGATTAGCGTGCTCCTACCACTCCTCGTCACGCCCCTGACCAGCGTCATCGCGACGTTGATCGTGGCGTTCCTTCTGGTTCTGCTCGGAAGACCGGTTGCCTGGCCGGCCACGGTTGCCCTCGTCGTTCTTCCGGCGGCGATTCTCGACACGTTTGCAATGCTGGTCGTTTACCCGATTGTGTCATTCGTCGATCACCGCGTTGTCACCTCGGATTGGCCCGGCTAGCGGAGGGAACGTGCTGGTTGGAATCGACGCGAGTCGGGCGATCCGCCCAGTCCAGACCGGTACGGAAATCTATTCGCGGCAACTAATCGCAGCATTAGCGTCGCGCCCGACCTCCAATCGGTATCGGCTATACGTCGATCGGAATCCCGGGTCGCTTCTTCCGACGGGGGAGCGAACCGAAACTCGGATTATTCCGCTCGAGCGAGCCTGGACCCACCTGCGGCTTGGCTTCGACCTCGTCCGCGATCCACCGGATCTGCTGTTCGTCCCGTCGCACGTGGTTCCCCTCGTCTGCCGAGTGCCCTCGGTGGTGACGATCCACGACGTCGGCTACCTCTGGTACCGGTCCGCCTATAGCCCACTGGCGTGGATATTGTTGCATCTGGGTACGATTCGGAACGCCCGGGGCGCCCGTCGCATTGTCGTCGACTCGCGGGCGACGGCCAACGATCTCATCCATCATTTCGGCGTCCCGGCGAACCGGCTGCACGTTGCCTATCTTGGGGGGCCGAACGTCGAAGAGATTGCTCCGGATCCAAGCGTCCGGGCGCGTTATGGGCTTGCCGAGCGGTATTTTCTCTTCGTCGGGACGTTGCAGCCTCGCAAAAACGTACCGGGCCTGTTGCGCGCGTTCGCGGAGCTTCGGCGGCGAATGGCCGGCCCAGTTGACCTCGTCCTCGTCGGCCAGCCAGGACGAGGCGAGGCAGATCTGCGGACACTCGCTCGGAAGCTCGGCGTCGAGGATTACGTACGTTGGCTTGGCTACGTGCCTGCGACGGATCGACCGAGTCTGTTCGCGTCCGCCTCGGCCCTCGTTTTCCCATCGCTCTACGAAGGCTTCGGCTTGCCGCCTTTGGAGGCGATGGCGTGGGGGACACCCGTCATCACCTCAAACACATCATCGCTCCCCGAAGTCGTGGGGGACGCCGGCATCCTGGTTAACCCGCGTGATGTGACGGAGCTAGCCAACGCGATGGCTCGGATCCTCGACGACTTGACTCTACGAGAGCGCCTCATCGCGGCGGGGCGAGTCCAGGCCGCGCGATTCACCTGGGATCGCTGCGCGTCCGACGTCGAGCTTGCCTTCCTCGCCGCGCGGTAGCGGCATCGGACTTGCCACGGTGCGGCCTGGCGCGGCTCTGCTCGCCGAAGGAGGTTCGATGGTTCAGCCGGCGGTTCGTCGGGTTCGAGTTGTGCTTTCCGATGTCGGGATGGAACCCCACGAGATCATGGTGCCCGCTAATTACCCGATTCGTTTCGACGTCGAGAATCTGGGCGAGAAGACCCATCAATTTGCGATTCCTCATGCCGAATACTCGATAGACGTGTTGCCCGGTCAAACCCGAAGCGTGGTCTGGACTTTTGTCGATGTCGGGCGCTTCCAGATCGTGAGCCGATATAACGACGACGAGCAACATGGACTGCGAGGCGAGCTGATCGTCGAAACCTTGATTTGATTGAGTTGGTCGACACAAGGGCGTGGTAAAATAGCCAGGCTTCCGCGCCTCTCGTCGCTGCGATGACCTGAATTCGTTCGACCTCAGGATTTACCTGTTGCGCAAGATTGTTTTGCTTGGATTTGGGGCGCTGACCGCGGGCATGGTCTTCGGCATCGCGACCCTTGGTCCCACACGTCCGGCTAGATCGAGCGGCTTCGAATCGCCGGTTCCGGTTGAAACGGTGTCCAGTCCCTTCTTAGCCGCGTCGTCGTTAGTCGTTCCGTTAGCGCCGAGTGAAACCGCCGTCCCACCGACGACTGTACCAACTCCAACTTCCGTTCCGCCGAGTCCGACCGCGATTCCACCAACGCCCACTCCCGTGCCGGCGCAACCGGTCAAGACCGGAGGGGCGGCCGCTCCGGCGGTTAACGCGTGGTCGATTGCCGTCGTCGACGAGGAATCCGGGGCACTGCTCTACGCGCGAGATCCCCATCGGCATCTTCCGCCCGCGAGCTTGACCAAGATTTTTACCGCGTTGGTGGCGTTAAAGCACGGCGACGTTCACCAACCGATCACCGTGCAATTCGACTCCACTGAGCTTGTCGACAGCACCCTGATGGGGATCAAGTCAGGCGAGACGTACTCCCTCGAGGACCTCCTGTACGGACTGATGCTACCTTCTGGCAATGACTCCGCGCTCGCCCTCGCGAATTTGATCGGGGGAAATGAAGCTCAGTTCGCGACGATGATGAACGCCGAAGCAAGTGACCTAGGGCTAACGGACAGCCATTTCGTGAATGCCCACGGATTGGACGCGCCCGGTCATTACTCTTCGGCGTATGACCTGGCGATGGCGGCTCGAGAAGGAATGCTTCATTCGGAGGAGTTCCGGGCCCTCGCGCGAACGAAAGCGTGGGAAGTCCACGGGACGAAAGACTACTGGGTCTACAATCTAAACCGGTTTCTTCGAAGTTATCAGGGGGCCGATGGTGTCAAGATTGGTTACACTGATAACTCCGGCCGGGGGATTGTTGCATCGGCGAGTCGCAATGGCCACCGCGTGTTCGTTTCGCTGCTTCATTGCGGCGACATCGTTGGCGACTCGGTCCCACTCTTCAATTGGGTCTTCGCGAATTACACCTGGCCCGCAAAGGCGGTCGTTCCCACGGTGACCGCGACCCCAAATGCTCAGCCATGAGTCGAGGTCGGGTTCGCCTTCAGCGAACCATTCGCGCGCCGGCAGCGACCATCTTCCAATATCTCACCGACGTCGACCGGACTCCAGAGTGGGATAGCCGGGTTGTAAAAGTGACCCAGATGACCCGCGGGCCGCTCCGGACGGGAGCTATCCTCCGGAGCACCCTCGTCGTCGACGGCGAGTCGGTGCATTTTGACGATGAAGTCACTGACTTCGATCCACCGTCGCGCTTTGGACTTCGCTCCGTTCTAGGGAGCACGAGCGCGGCGACCTACAGCCTCCTCGAGGAAGATTCGGAACGCACTCGGGTAGACGTCTTGTTGTCCTACGACCTGCCGGAACCCCCGGACGGCGTGAGTCTTGGCGAAGAGGGCGTTCGTTCCGCCATCGCGGCTGGCCTCGACCACGCTCTCGATCTGTTGCAAGGCATCATCGAGCGAGAACGAGCGGACGGCACCGCCTCGTCTTGAGCCGGATATCTCGAACGTGTATACTTTTATTTGGCGCTTGTCCGGCGACTTTCCGCGTTGCCGGTGTCGATTGGCTCGTCCCCCCGAGCGATCGTCGGTAGTCGCCCCGTTTGGGCGTGTCCTGGAGGGATGCAAGAGTGGTTGATTTGGCACGCCTGGAGAGCGTGTAGGTCGCAAGGCCTCGTGGGTTCGAATCCCACTCCCTCCGCCCCATCGGAATAGAACTCAGGTAGTCGCCACGACGAGCGGTGTGATTTACTCCTCGTGCGCGTCATGACTCAGGTTCAGCTCGTGGCGAGACAGTCAGTCCGAGAAACACGAGCATGGCCTGATTGAGGCGCAGGATGTCTTCGTCATCCAGCCTGCCGACACGCTCGCCCACTTTGGACTTAGGAACGGTAGTGAGTTTGTCCACCATCATCCGGCATTCTGCCCGAAGCCCGTTGCGCTCATTTGGTTGGACGAGCAGCCGAATCAAGGGTGCTTCGGTCACGTCGGTGGTAAAGGCGCACACCGTGACCGAGTCGGTTCCGTCGAAGATGTCGTCCTGGACGATGACCGCCGGGCGTGGCTTACCGGCGTAGTCCTTACCCCCGGCGACAGTCCAGACCTCACCCCGCCTCAATCATCTCCCCAATCTGAGACGGCCTCGATGAACGCCTGATCATCGTGGGCGTGAGGGCTCGTCGAGACCGAGAGCGATTGTCGGTGCGCCTCAGCCCGGAATTCGGGCGCACGCACGTCAGGCACCCAATAATGGATTTGTCGCAGACCTTGTCGACGGCGTCGCTCGCGATGTTCCTTTACCTTGTCGCGCGACGGCTTCGGTTGAGAAGCTGACGTCATGGTCACCTCTCCGCACAGTTACATGTAACCTACCATGAGTATGAGGATTTGACCAGAGTGGAGTATTAGCCGAATCAGCTCGCGTGATACACTGTCCGCGCGACCGGACACCCGGTCAACCCCAATTTGAAACGAGGTAGAGGGAATGCCGCGAGTCAACCGGGCGATCGAATTACTCGAGCAAGGCCAACCCATCTATTATTCCGGCGTTGAAGACCGCAGCTTCGAGGGAGGGGTTCGGGCCGCGAAGACCTGGGCGGACTACCTCACTTTTGAAATGGAACATGGCATCTTCGACATTCGTGAGCTGTCCGAATTCATGCGCGGCCTCGCGGCCGGCGGCCCGACCCGGAGTGGGCATCGCACTCCCGCGATCGTCGTCACCCTGCCGATGACGGGCTTGACGGAAGATGTCGTTCGCGCAAATTCGTGGATGATCACGCAGGTTCTGGCAACGGGCATCCACGGAATACTCCTGTGTCACGCCGAATCCCCGGCCGCGGTCCGGGCGTTCGTCGAGCACTGCCGGTATCCGTTCAATCGTCAACGGGTTGGCGAAGGGCTCGACGAGGGGCGTCGGGGAAACGGCGGTCAAAATACGGCGGCCGAGATCTGGGGCGTCTCGCCTCGCGAGTATTTCGACGTCGCCGACCCGTGGCCACTGAACCCGCAAGGCGAGCTGCTACTGGGTCTGAAAGTAGAAAACAAGCGCGCTCTCGCGACGGTCGAGCTCACGACTGCTGTGCCGGGTATCGCCTTTGCCGAGTGGGGTCCCGGAGACATGGGGATGTCCCTTGGCTATCCCGACAATCACGACGAGCCCTATCCGACTGAGATGGTGGCGGCAAGGTCACGCGTTCTGACTGCCTGCAAGGCCAACAATCTGGCATTTCTCAACACGGTACGACCCGACGATGTTGTGGAACGGATCAAAGAAGGCGTCAAGATCGGTTCTAGCGGCCGAGGCGAGGAAGCCGCCGAGATTGGCCGCCGCTATACCGGACGGACGATGCCCTGGTAATCGAGACGTCAGGTGAGCCGAGGCGCCTCCCAACACACTCGAGGATCGAAGCTAGTCCTTTCGCTCCAGATGTAGGACCGGACCGGGTATCGCGAGCTGACTTTCGAGCTCCGCCAGTTGACGTCGAAGGCTTCTGACCTGTTCGGCAGTGTCGGTGGGTTGGCCCAGTTTTCCAGGTGGCAGCTGTTCGCAAATGGTGCACGAGGGGGCTGCCGGCTGCTCCTCGATAATAGGGGTAAGCTCGCCCGATTCCAGACGAGCAATCTGCTCGGAAATTCTCTGGATCTCGCGGATGATCGCTTTCCGACGGACAGCGTCATCATCGGCCGGCGCCGGCAGCCCAGGTTCGGCGGATCCTCGAGCCATCACTTGCCTCGTCGAAGCTCGCGCTCGTCGTCACGTGTCAGCGCAATGACCGTTCCGGGCCGCTACCAGGCTGTGTCGGGTTTGACGAGTCCCGGAGGCCGTGGTAGGATGAAAGCGGTCAGCTTCAGACGTTCACACGCTCCGTTGAAAGTTGTACGTCGAGGCACGAGCGGGCTGAGTTACCGACCGATTTTGGAAGGCCGTGATTCCCTATACCAGTAGGGCGGGCCGTCACTCGCAATAAGGAGAACCTGAATGATCTCTCTGACGACGACCGCGACCGAGCAGCTCAAGCAGCTGATTGAGAAGCAAGGCGATCCAAGCACCGGCCTGCGCGTTTTTGTGTCGCCAGGTGGCTGTTCGGGTTTCCAGTACGGAATGGCGCTCGACACCGCGGTTCAGGAAGGCGACGAAGTCTTCGACAAAGAGGGCATTCGCGTCATCGTGGACGAGTACAGTGTGAATTACCTCGAAGGCGCCGAAATCGATTACGTTGAAGGGTTGATGGGGGCCGGATTTACGGTGTACAACCCCAACGCCGTTTCGAGCTGCGGCTGCGGCCATTCCTTCCAAACCGCCGATCACGCCGGCCAAGCTCAGAAGTGCCATTAACCGGCCGCTAGTAGAGCTAGCGCCGCGATCCGACAAGATAGGGAGACCTTCCGCCAACCGGCGGAAGGTCTATTTATTTCCTGAAGCAGCTCGATCTCCCGCCCGGACGTCGGGCCAATGTCGGGTTCTCACGCCGTAAGCCACGTCGTAATGCGCTTACATCGATTCGGATCTACGGTCAGCCCGACGCTCAGAGCCCACAGCCAGTAATCGACGCACCGGACTAGCGTCCAAGATCGAGCGCGTTCCAGATCCAGCTCGGCTTGATCGACCAGCACCTGAAAGTAGTGGCTCAGCCCGCCCTCGTGCTCGATATCTTCCAAGCGTGTCCACAAAAGCTGGGCGATGCCATACTCGGGGTCTCCTATCACTGCCTTGGGATCGATCGCCAACCAGGGCTCACGTTCGCCGGCGAGCACGTTTTCGTAATGAAGGTCGTAATTCACCAGCAACGAATCTGCCCGGGGGCCGAGCTGGGACGCTAGGCTCCGAGCGGCGTCAACGAGGGGGCGGGGCATCGGGCGGTTCAAACTCTCCCAGCGTTTCAGGAAAGTCTCGGATAACTGCTCGGCAACGTCCCGGAGGAGAGGCAGCCCATCGCCGGCGGGCACGGACAACCGACGGAACAACTGACCCGCGATAGGCAGGGCTGACCCGATTTCGACGTCGGCTAGAGATCGCCGGCTGTCGAGGCGTTCGAGAAGCATCGCGCCTATCTCGGGATCGGTCTCGAATAGCCGAACCGCGCCTTGTCCGTTCCAGATTGAAAGAGCCGAGAATTCGTGCGCGTTGGATTCGTCGATCCACGACACCTTGAGCGCGCAGCGCTGCGTGCCTCGCCTCACCGGTACCACGAGGCCCAGGCAGCCGTGCATCGCCGTGCCGTCGACAACCAGACTCCATCGCGCGCAAAGAGAGTCGACTAGTATCGGCAATCGATCGATCCACCGGCGGCCGTCGTCGCCGGCCAGGTTGACGACCCCTCGTGCGAAGTCTTCCGGGACCGCGATCCTGGACGAGGAGCATCCTCGGTCTAGCGTCGATTCCATTAAAAGGTTCGCGCCGCGGCTTCGTAGATCTGGGCGGCCGCGATCACTTGATCCAGAGACACGAACTCGTCCGCGGTGTGAGCTTGCTGAATGTGGCCAGGGCCGAAGACCACGCAAGGGATCCCCGCTTCGGCGAACTTACTCGCGTTGGTCCCATACGGTACCCCTACGATCCGGGATCCACCGCGTATCGCCTGGGACGCTTGCTCGAGAGCGCGAACCACGGGATCCGTCGGTGGTGTGTCGAGCCCCAGAACGTCGCCAAACGGATTTTCACGCTCCACCCGAAGGTTGGGACGACGAGCGAGAATCTCCCGGACGATCTCGTCGATTTCCGCGAGCGCGCTTGTCCCGGATTCGCCTGGAAGCAGTCGTCGGTCGACCTCGATCGTACAGCGGTCTGGGACGATGTTCACCGAGGATCCCCCCGATATCTTACCCACGCTCCAGGTGGCCGGACCGACCAACGGATGCGTCCGATTCGACAGGACTGCGTCGAGCCGCGGTCGCAATTCGTGGAGCAATTCCGCCATCTGATAAATCGCATTGTCGCCCTGCTGAGGATTCGAGCTGTGCGCGGCGCGGCCGACCGTATGAAACTTCCACCGGACGAATCCCTTGTGAGCGACGACCACCTCGAGCCCGGTGGGTTCGCCGACGATCGCTCCGTCAACCTTGATCCCAGATCCAGCAAAGGTCTGAGCGCCCCGCATGAGGTATTCCTCATCGGCAGTCGCCAGGAGGAGCACGTTTGAACGGAGGCCAGTTGGGTCGCTAGCAAGGCGAGATATGGCGATCATCATCGCGGCGAGCGACGCTTTGTCATCGCAGGAGCCCCGTCCGGTCATGGTGTCGTCGCGAATCCGCGGCTCAAGACCAGCCGGACCCATCTGATCCAGACTGACCGTATCCATGTGACTATCGAGGGCGAGGGTGCGAGTCGCCCCGGGCACCTTCAGCTCGGCGAGCACGTTGGCTCGTCCCGGCAGAACCGGCTGGTGGCGAACTGAGAGCCCGATTCTCGAGCAATATTCGGTCACGTAGGTCGCGACGTCCACTTCGCCCCGGTCGCCGCCTGGGAAATAGGGATTGACGCTTTCGATCGAAACAAGATCCGCGAGGAGCTGGGTGACTTCCTCGCGGACCGGAACCTGGGTCAGAACCATGTCTACTACCTCCGAGCGGATTGTCGCCCCGACAGTATCGCGAGTCAATTAGTCGG
>CAZBQK010000020.1:0-14741 GCA_964493975.1 uncultured Dehalococcoidales bacterium
GCCGTTTCGCCTCTCCCTCTGGGAGAGGCCGGCCGCAGCCGGGTGAGGGTCGTCCCCTCGCCTCCAATATCCGCGCGCATTGTGCTCAGCAGATCGCGCCTAGGAAGGCGGTGGCGAGTCCGAACCGCTCCCATTCGCCGTCTTGCGCTCCAAACGGCGAATCCGATGGGACATCTCCGGTACCAATCGACCGTTCGCCGGATTGGAATGGGCTCGAGTAAGCGTTAGGGCGCGTCGGGCGTACATCAAAGCTATTTCCGGCTCCCGTCGCCGGTGTTCGTGAATCTTCGCCAATTCAATCGACGCTGGAACCGCGCGGTCGACACTGAATGCCGACACCGCTTCAAGCAGTCGGATGACCCTTTCGAGATCCAGCTCACGGTCGGCGAGCCGGGCGAGTCGGAAAAGCGCCTCCGCTCGATCGACCGTCGACCCGCCAACCAGGGCCGATTCATAGCACCAGACTGCTGCCTGCGGCCGTCCGGCATCCTCAAATAAACTTCCCAGCCCAAGCAAGTCGCTCGACGCCGCGTCGGAGGACGCTTCCGGTTCGACGAGCATCGATCCAATAAGATCGGCCAGACGCACCATTGACTGTAAGTCTTGTAGGTTATGGTCGAGAACGGGAACCACTCCGTCGATGGATCGGTCGTGGAGAAAGTTGAAGTAACGGCTCGGCGCCTCACTGCCCGGACAATCGTGGACACGGTTGACTCTCAGAACTCGCGACTCGAGCGTCGAGAGGTTACTCTGCCGCAGTCGACGTGCCCAAATTCGGCGGGCCGGCTGGAGCAGATCGACGTGTCGGGACGGGGTTGGGTCCGCCATCCGATAAAGGTCAAACCGGCCGACAAGCAGTGGCACATCAAAGCGGCGACCGTTGAAGGTGACGATGATCTCGAACCCGCCAAGGACCTCGGCAACGACCGACAGTAAGGCGCCCTCGGCCGACGGCTCGTGCAGGAAAAACTGACTGACGCAGATCCGATCGTCACGCACCGTTGCGATACCCACGATGAATACAAGCGTTCCCGCGCCGGCATTCAGACCAGTCGTCTCAATGTCGAGGAATCCGATTCGGCTAGGATCGACGGCCCGACCGGGTGTCGACGACAGAAAATCAACAAGAGCGGCAATTGATGGCGCGCGGAAAGCTAACTCTGGCCAGAGGGTCTGGGTTTCGACGACCACGGTTGAAAGCCCGTCGGCTACGAGGAGCCGTCCTTTCAGTCGACGGCAAATATTGTCGACGTCCAAGTCAGTAAGATCGACACCACTCACCGAGCTAGCTCACACCATCGGAACAACGCCCCGAACGGAGCGCAACAACTGGAGTGCGATTGACTTTGCTCCATCGGAGTCGCCAGTTGGCGCGCCAACGCAGCCAGGACAGCCGTCTTCGCAGGGGCAAGACGCCACGACCTCTTCCGCCGTCACCAGAACCTGGTCATGACTTGCGTACAGGCGTTCGGCAAATCCCACTCCACCAGGCACGACGTCGTAGATATACACGGTCGGCCGGTCGGTAAAGGTGCTACGCGTCTCGGCTACCACCCCCAGGTCCCGGGGGTCGCACATCAAGTACAGCGGAGCCACATTCGCAAGGACGTGCGCGACTCCGCTCAGTCCGCGCTCGATCTGCGTTGGTGAGGACACTCTCGGGTCAACGGGAACAGTGATCCAGACCGCGGTCGTATGAAACACGTCCTCGGGAAGTCGAATCTTGCCCCACCCAACGTTTTCGTGAGTCTCGAGCCGAATCTTCTTAAAAATAGTCGCGAGGTAGGTGACGCTCACCTCACCCCAAGATCGTTCGCCCTCGGTCGCCATCTGATCGAGGACAGCTAGACGAACGGCGAGGTTGGCATCGGTGTAGTAGTCCACCTCAACCGCTCGGACGAAAGCCTTCTTTTCTTCCCAGTCGAGGCGCAGAACCTCGAATTGGCGGCCGGAGTGCATGTAGATGGCTTCGTCGTGCAGCATCGTCGCTGCGCTCGGTCGATCCATCTCGCCGATCACGCGGACGTCGGCCGGATTGGTTTCGTCGACGATGACGACATTTTCGGCGGTAGCCGTCCTCAAGCTGATCTCGTGAGCGGGAAACGACTCGGCTGACCAGAACCAGCGATTGGCCGACTTAAAAAGGATCCGCGCGTCGGCGAAGTTGTCGAGTAGAGCCGTCGGCGATTGGCGCCCGAACATGTCGCCGTCCTGGAACGGCAGCTCAAACGCGGCGCATTTGACGTGATTACCAAATATAAGCAAATTGTCCGGATTGATCAGCCCGTTCTCGACCGGTGCGCCGAGAACGTAGTCCGGATGGGTCACAACGTACTGGTCGAGTGGCGTGCTTGACGCCACGACAATTGCGACAGCAGCCGAATCACGCCGTCCGGCTCGCCCCATTTGCTGGAGCGTGCTCGCGACCGTTCCGGGATAACCCACCATCACGCAGGCCTCGAGGCTACCGATATCAATACCTAATTCAAGTGCATTCGTGCTGACCACCGCTTGGATTTTCCCCTCGCGCAGTCCGCGCTCGATCGAACGCCGCTCCAGGGGAAGGTACCCGCCGCGGTACCCTTGAATCGATTCAGGGGGAAGGTGTGTCTCGGCGGCATCCGTTCGAAGGTAACGCAGAAGCACCTCGACGACGAGGCGACTTCGGGCAAAAACGATCGTATGAAGCCGATTACCGATGATTTGCGCGGCAAGCTGACGGGCAGAAGCAACCGAACCGGTGCGAATGCCGAGAGCGCGATTGACGATGGGCGGATTGTACAAAATGAGGTACTTCTCACCCGACGGCGCGCCATTGTCGTCGACCAGCACCACCGGACGCTCGACGAGACGATCAGCCAAATCCTCTGGATTCGCGATACTGGCCGAACACAGGATGAAGGTTGGAGTCGCCCCGTAATGGGCGCAAACCCGTCGAAGCCGTCGAATGACGTTGGCGACATGCGACCCAAAAACACCCCGATAGACGTGCATTTCGTCGATGACGACGTATCGGAGATTCGAGAAAAGCCGCCTCCACTGAGTGTGGTGCGGGAGAATCCCCGAATGAAGCATGTCTGGATTGGTTATGACAATTTGGCCGGCCTGCCGAACGGCTCGCCGGGCGTTCGATGCGGTGTCCCCGTCATAGGTAAAGGTCCCGACACTCACGCCCACTCCGTCGACAAGCTCTCGAAGCTCGGCGAGCTGATCTTGGGCCAGCGCCTTGGTCGGAAAGAGGTACATCGCGCGGGATTCCGGATTCTCCAGGATGGCCTGGAGAACGGGGACGTTGTAACACAACGTCTTTCCGGACGCGGTTGGGGTGACAATGACAACGTCCTTACCTTGTAGGACCTGATCGATGGCCGACGCCTGATGGGTAAAAGGTCGGACGATACCTCGGCGGGCGAGCGCGTCGACGATACGCCGGTCGAGCGTCTCGGGCCATTCGCCGAAACGGGGAAGCCGCGCCGGCAACCGATGAACCGAGTTAATGTTTGGGCCCATTTGGCCCCTTTGCAACCAATCCACGAATTGGCTGACGTTCATCGAGCGTTCGCTTTCTGCCGCGCCGTCGAGGGCGCTGGAGATTCCGGGCGATTAACTTTGTAGGTGGGGGTGCGACCAAACGTTCGCATTGTACTCATTGGCCTAGGTCCGTTGCAACCCTATTGCTTCGGCATGCAAATTGCGCGGATCAACGGTTTCCCAAGTTGCGCGCGCTGAAGACAAATGGCGAGGAGGATGTCATGGCCGAGGAAGAGAGACGCCCCGAGGGAGTCGAGGAGGGAGAGCGGACTCAATTTGCGGTGGGCGATCGCGCACCGTTCAAGGGACCAGGCCCAAAGCGCTCGGACGAAGACATTCGTTCAGACGTCGTCACGGCGCTCTTCTACGACGAGGCAGTTAGCTCGATTGAAGTCAACGTCGCCGTTCAGGATGGAACCGTTGAGCTAACGGGCAAGGTCGATTCTGAGCTGGCAAAACGGCGGGCGTTCGACGATGCCTGGCGCGTCAGCGGCGTCCGTGCAGTTAAAAACAACCTGATTGCCGCTGAGACGCCAACTCCAAGTCGAGCGGCCGGCCAGGACCTGGTGGAAGCAAAGCCGCCGGAGCCCATTTACGGAGAACCAGTTCCGGCGGCACCGGAGAATAAGCCAGCCCAGCCTCAAACGAGTCCACCCTCGTCGGGTGCTGAGAAAGCCGCCTAAAGCGTCGGCGCATCGGCCGGGGCCTGCACCGCCGAAAACAGGATCCGGGACACGATCAGGTCACGGTGATCGAGCCGCAGGGTCGTCACCGCTCCATCGTGATCGACTTCGGCGACAAAGAGCCTCTCGCTCACGAGGAGATCGATCCAGGCTCCGGCCTCTTCCGGGCTCAACTCGAGCCGTTCGACAATTGACGCGTGAAAGAGCCCGCGCGACACGGACGAGCGACTGACGAGCATCTCTGCTAAGCGATGAACGAGCGCCTCCCGCCGCGCGAGCAGCTCGCCGACCCTTGGCGCCTCGCGATTAAGTCGCGCGACCGTCGTCGCGCCCCCGGTTTTCTGGTTCGGAATCTGCTCGACCAGAATGTATTCATTTTCCTGGGCTATCGCGACGGCCTGCTTGGCCCGCTGTCGGTTCAGGGCCGCGCCCTCAATTCCGCCAACCCCCAGGCTATCGGTCATCTGGTTGAGAAGCTGCGAAAGGGCCATCCAACCGAAGTGGGGATGGCGCTCGAGGAAATTGGCAAGGCTCACTGCGCAGGACTCGGAGAGAAAGTCGAGTCGGTCGCGCTCGGGCTCGCCCTCGACGACAGCTGCCGACTCATGGTACCCGGGTACCTGGCGTAGCAAGGTAACCGTGACTCCCTCTTTTCGGAAGTGAGGCACCGGCTCAGCCTGAAGAAAGCCATTCTCGGCAAACCAGGTCAGCCAGTTCTTGGCTTGAACGTCGGTCAATTGGAGGTTACCGTCGTTGACCAGACGCTCGACCACGACTCCGAAAGCCAGTCCTCTCGGCCCGACTGGAACGACGTCCGTGACCCGAGCCCGCACGGCCAGTGCCTTTTCGACGAGCGGATGCGTCTCGTTTAACGAGAACCGTCGGGCGATGCGAGTAGGATCGTTTGGATCGTCAAGAATCTCTTCCCGGAGAACGCCGGTCTCTTTCGCGTGTGAGAGCCAGGCTAGCTGCTCGTCGCGGGTCGGTCCAAAGACATTCGTTTCCGCTAAAAATCCAAGGAATCGGACGAAAGTAATGAATGACCACGACCGAAGCTTCAAGTGACGCGACAGCTGGATCGCCATCGCTTCCAACCGACTTACGTCGTTGCCAATCGACGGGCCCAACGCGACGCGGCTCACGTCGTTCGAAGGGATGATTGTCGTTCCGTTTGAGCGACCGTCGACGCCGTCGAGGCGAATCGGGGGGACGCGCGAGGCAGTCAGCCCGAGAAGGTCATCAATCCACGCGGTGCCGGTTGCGTTCTGCTGCAGGATAGCGTTGGTCGCACCGCGCACCCCCCACACGTGGACCTGCTTCTGCCTTCTCAACAGGGTGTCTAAGACGGAGAGGTAACCGCCATCACCGGTCACCAAAATGTAGGCATCGATATCTCGAAACTCGTCGCGTTCGAGAACGTTGCGAATCGCGTCGCTGAGCTTGAGGTCGGCGTTGTTTCGGCCAGGCAGGTTATAGTCGACCTGATACCGAAGCTTCAGGTACTCTTTGACCTGACCGGACGGGAGCCTTTCCCAATCGGCCACGGCCAACGCCACTTTGACCCAGCCCATTTGTTCGGCAGCCGACCGAAGTCGCTGAGCAATAGTCGCTGTCTCAATCTTTCGTCGCTCGGACGGCTGAGCTTCGGCTGGCAGGGACCGCACTATTTCGTTCAAAGCGATGAACACATTTTCGTGGTCGACAAAGAGAGCGACGCTTCGTCCATCCCGATTTTCTGACGCCAACGTGCTGCGCTGGGGCAAGTGATTGGCTGACCAGAGAAGCTCGTCGGTCTGGCCGTCGCTCAGCCCCATTGCGACGGCGAGGTCAAGAACAAGCTGCCGATCGGGAGCACGTGCGTCTCCCCGTTCAAATCGTTCGAGGATTGCCGGGTCGAGATTGACTGCCCGGGCTAGAGCCAGAGTACTATAGTTGGAGTTACGGCGGAGACGAGCGAGTGTCGAACCAAATTCAATCACAATTCCTCCCCCACGAGGACCTGGATCCTATTCGGCGAGGCGCACGACAAGGAAGCAAGCGACACCGTTCGTGAGCTCTTGTACTTGTTCGGACGCGGTCACCGAAGCGACTAAACTGACTAAGGGTGATTTTGACGAGCTACAGGGACAATTTCCTTGCCACTGCGTTGTGGCGGCCTCGAATGGCGTCTATAATTCAGAAGGCTGTCGTTCCACGGATTACTACCCGGAAAAGATACACCGCTCGCCACGTTTTGTGAACCTTTCCCTCACGATCAGCCATTATCTGACTCCGGGCCGATATGAACACGGGGGCCACGTTGCTAGAACGTTACAGCCTGCCGGACATGGCACGCGTTTGGTCGGTCGAAAACCGGTTCGACACATGGTTGGCGGTTGAGCTTGCGGTGTGCGAGGGATGGGCGACTCTTGGCCGCATCCCAGAAGAGGCGATGCCGGCGATCCGCTCGGCGAGACACGATCTGGAGCGCATGCGAGTCATCGAGGAGCAAACCAAGCACGACGTTACGGCGTTTCTCCGCTCAATTACCGAACGCCTGGGAGACGAAGGACGTTTCATTCATTTGGGCCTGACGTCATCCGATGTCGTGGACACGGCGCTCGCGTTGCAAGTTGCTCAAGCGTCGGCGATTCTCCTTCGGGACGTCGACGAGCTCACTGCCCAAATCGAGCGTCGGGCAATCGAACACCGAGAGACTGTCATGGTAGGACGAACCCACGGCGTCCACGCCGAGCCAACCACGTTCGGATTCAAGCTCGCCGGCTGGGTCGACGAAATGAGGCGCAATCGTCGTCGCCTACTGGCTGCCGCCGAAGACATGCGGGTCGGGAAGATCTCGGGCGCGGTGGGAACCCACGCAAACGTGCCTCCGGAGGTCGAGGAGCTCGCCTGCCACCACCTGGGCCTCAGTCCGGACGCCGTCTCGACGCAGGTCGTTCAACGAGACCGTCACGCGTATTTCCTCTCGACCCTGGCCGTCATCGCTGGATCATTAGAGCGGTTCGCGACGGAGGTTCGGAGTCTCCAGCGAACCGAAGTCCACGAAGTCGAAGAACCGTTTGGCGCGGGTCAACAGGGATCGTCGGCAATGCCTCACAAGCGGAACCCAGAGCTTTCCGAGCGGATCTGCGGCCTGGCCCGGGTCATTCGCGGGAACGCTCTCACCGGACTCGAAGCCGAAGCCCTCTGGCACGAACGTGATATTAGTAATTCGTCGGCGGAGCGACTGATCTTCCCCGAGACATGCCTGGTGCTCGATTACTCGCTTCAGCTAATGAACAGGATAATGACCGGCCTCACGGTATCGCCCGAGCGGATGAGGCGCAATCTCGACCTGACCCACGGCCTGGTCTTCTCTCAGCGCGTTCTTCTCGCGCTGATCGATCGAGGCGTGAGCCGCTCGCAGGCGTACGACGCGGTTCAACGTTGCGCGATGGAATGCTGGCGAACCGAGCAGGAGTTCCGCGAGCTGCTCGCGCTCGATCCTCTTGTACGAGCGAACCTCTCGACGACCGATCTCGACGGATTGTTCGATCTCGGATATTTTCTCAAGCACGTCGGCACGGCGTTTGAGAGGCTAGGTCTGGACGGGCCATTGTCGACCGAGGAAAACCACAGGTGACCCAGAGTCTCGTCATTCAGTCGTCCGTGACGGGTTTTCCGCTGCTGTTTCGGGGCAAGGTCCGAGATATTTACGACCTTGGCGAATCGCTCCTGCTTGTCGCGACGGACCGGATCTCGGCGTTCGACGTTATTCTGCCGACGCCGATCCCGGATAAAGGCTCGGTCTTGACCCAGCTCAGTGCGTTCTGGTTCCGACGAACGGCCACCATTGCGCCGAATCACCTGATCAGCACCGATCCAGCGGTCTATCCGGAGCCACTTCCCGGCCAGTCGGCGACTTTAGCCGGCCGTTCGATGCACGTCCGCAAGGCGAAGCGATTAGACGTCGAATGCGTGGTCCGAGGCTATCTCGCTGGATCCGCGTGGGTTGAATATCAGCGATCGGGAACGGTTGCCGGCGTGCCTCAGCCGCCGGGCCTTCGTCAGAGCGAGCGATTTGCCGAGCCTCTCTTCACTCCGGCGACGAAGGCGGCGGCCGGTCACGACGAAAACATCAGCGTCGAACGGATGGCCGAGCTTGTCGGCGCGGATCTGACCCAACGCATCGCGACAATTGCGTTGAAGATCTACGCGTTGGCCCACGACTATGCTCGAACCCGTGGGTTGATCCTTGCCGACACGAAGATGGAGTTTGGGCTTATCGGCGACGATCTTGTCGTCATCGACGAGCTACTGACTCCAGACTCGTCCCGGTACTGGGACGCGGAGCGCTACGACGTGGGTCGATCTCAGCCAAGCTTCGACAAACAGTGGGTCCGCGATTGGCTTGAAACGATGGGCTGGGACAAGACGAGCGATCCTCCGGTCCTTCCCGAAGACGTCGTCGAGCGCACGAGCCACAAGTACCGGGAAGCTTACCGTCGACTCGTCGGAGCCCCACTTCCAGGGAGGGAATAGTGGCCATCTGGTCTGCCCACGTGAAAGTGACGCTCAAGGGCGCCGTGAACGATCCTCAGGGCCTGGCAATTCGGGGCGGCCTTCACCAGCTCGGCTTTGCCGACGTGACCGGCGTTCGCGCAGGAAAATGTTTCGACATTCAGCTCGAGGCGCCCAATCGAGCCGTGGCCGAGCAGAACGTCAACGACATGTGTCGTCGAATACTCGCGAATCCGGTCATCGAAGACTACGAGTTCGAGCTGAGTGGGGCCGAATAAGCGCTTAGCCCAGCGTGCCTTTCGTGCTCGGGACGACGCCTTCTAAACGGGGATCTAGTCGCGTGGCAGCGTCCAGGGCGCGGGCGAACGCTTTGAAGATGGCCTCGGCGCGATGATGGCCGTTCTGGCCAGTGACAACCCGCGCGTGGAGCGTCATCCGCGCTTCGACGGCAAACGAAGCCAGCATGTGCCGCACCATGTCCGAATCCAGGTCGCCAAGGCGTGGCTCGACGATCCCAGTGTCGACCTCGGCGAATCCTCGACCGCTAATGTCGACCACCGCGAGCGCCAGCGACTCGTCAAGCGGTGCGTACGCATGAGCAATTCTCGTAATCCCCGCCCGGTCGCCAAGAGCCCGATCGAATGCCCGGCCGAGACAAATCGCCACATCTTCAGCGGTGTGGTGCGAGTCGACGTCGAGGTCGCCCTCGGCGACAACGTCGATGTCAAACAGGCCGTGACGGGCGACGGCGTCGACCAGATGATTTAAAAAGCCGATACCGGTGCGGACGCGAGCCTGGCCGGTTCCGTCGAGGTTGACTTCGACGGCGATCCGAGTCTCGCGGGTTTCCCGCTCCAAGCGCGCCCGACGGGATCCAGCGCCAGAGGACTCAGCCATCAGGATATTTCTCCCAGGGCGGCGAGCAATCGGTCCGTGTCATCGGGCCGCCCCACGGAAATGCGGAGGCAATTCTCTAGTCGCGGGCTGGAGTATCGACGAACGAGAATCGCTCGATCGGAAAGCGCTCGCTGGACGTCGACCGCCGACTTGCCCACGATGTCGCAAAGTAGGAAGTTCGCGTCGGACGGATGCGGTCGAACAAAGCCAGTTGACAATAACCCGTCGGCAAGCCGCGTCCGTTCGATCAGGATCTGTTTGACCGTCAGCTGAAGGTGATCGAGATCGTCAAGCGACGCCAGGCCGGCTACCTCAGCCGCCTGCCCGACACTGTACGGCGCTTTTATGCGATCGACGGCAGGAAGTAGACTCTCTGGGAAAATGCCATAACCAAGACGCAAACCCGCGAGACCGGCCCACTTGCTGAAAGTGCGCAAGACGATCAGATTTTGAACCGACGGGTCATCTAGAAGGCGAGCCGCCGTCTCGCCGTGAAACTCGAAATAGGCCTCGTCGACGACGACGAGGCAGTCGAGCTCGACGAGCTCCCGAATGCATTCGAGCGAGGTCGCGTTACCGGTGGGATTGTTGGGGGACGCGATCAAAACCAATTTGGTGCGACTATCGATCGCGGATGCAACCCGGGCAAGATCAACTTCGAACCGGTCGCCGCGCGGCACGGTCACGTATTCGGCCCCCGCGACCAGTGAGGCCGTCTCGTAGTACCCAAACGTCGGCGCCGGAGCGACGACTCGGTCGCCGGGCTCGACGACCATCCGCAGGATCATCTCGATCAGCTCGTCGGACCCGTTCCCCACGACAATCGCAGTCGGGTCCACTCCGGCGTACTCGGCCAGACGCCGACGGAGGATGCGATGCTCCGGATCCGGGTAGACGTGGTACCAGGAAAACCGAGCAAGCTCCTCGCGAACCCGTGGGGAGCATCCGTAGGGATTCTCGTTCTGATCGAGCTTCACCACGTCCGATGGCTGGACGCCGAGACTCGCGGCGAATTCTTCGAGTGGCTGCGGCGCCGGATAGGCCTCGAGCCGTGAAAGATCGCGACGGAGCAACCGCTGAACGTCGCGGCGCGTTATCGACATGGTTATCCCTCTTCCGAGGCTAGCCGCAGGCGGATCGCCTGAGCGTGGCCGCCCAATTTCTCGACCTCAGCCAGGGTGACGGCGGCCGGAGCGATCTGTCGGAACGTAGCCGGTGCGATGTCGAAGACGCTCGACACTTTCAAGAAATCCAGAACACCCAGCGGGGACGCGAACCGGGCGGTACCTCCCGTCGGCATGACGTGACTGGGGCCGGCGGTATAATCGCCGATAGCTTCAATGGAGCGCTCTCCGATGAAGATTCCCCCGGCGTTGCGCACTCTAGGCAGGAGGGACCAGGCGTTTCGAACGGTCAGACAAAGGTGTTCCGGGGCGTACGCATTCGCCAGCTCGATCGCCGTGTCGACGTCCGGCGTCACGATAACTCCGCCATTCATCGCGAGCGATTCCGCGATAATCCCGCGACGGTCGAGGATCGCTACCTGGCGCTCCACCTCCACCGTGGTCGCTTCGGCAAGTCCAAAGGAATCGGTTATCAGAATCGCCGAAGCCATGGGATCGTGTTCGGCCTGGGCCAGCAGATCCGCTGCCAGAGCGGCGGGCGAGGCGCTATCGTCCGCGATCAGCATCGTTTCGGTTGGGCCGGCCATCTGATCGATCCCGACCGTACCGTACACCTGGCGCTTGGCCAGTGCGACGAAGACGTTCCCCGGTCCGACGATCTTGTCGACCGCGGGAACAGACTGCGTCCCGAATGCCAGCGCCGCCACGGCCTGGGCGCCCCCAATCCGAAAAACCCGGTCGATTCCCGCCGCGCGAGCCGCGGCGAGCGTTGCAAGATGCGGACGCCCATCCCGTCCGGGCGGCGTACACAATACGATCTCGTTCACGCCGGCGACTCGGGCGGGGATCGCCGCCATCAGGACGGTCGACGGATACGCGCCTCGCCCCCCGGGTGCATATATTCCAACGCGCGAAATCGGTCGAAACACCTGACCGAAAACACTGTCGCCGTCGAAATCGAACCAGCTCCTCGGCATTGCCTTTTCGTGAAAGCGACGGATTCGGTCGGCCGAAAGGGACATCGCGTCGCGCACGTCGACCGGCATCCGGGCCCAGGCGTCGTCGACCTCAGCTCGGGGGACCTCCAGGCGATCGATCGGGGCCTCGTCGAACTCGCTCGTGAAACGACGGATTGCCTCATCCCCGTTGAGTCGCACCATTCGAATGATCTCGGCCACGGCGCCATCAAGACCAAAATCACCGCCTACGACCGCCCTGAGACGATTCTGGACGCTCAGTGGAAGGGTGAGGCTATCTGGAGCCTTCCGTCGGAGGATCGTGTCCCGTGCGACCGACAGATCGCAAATCACCCGCAGAAGCACCGGTCAATCCCCCAGCGTCATTGCCCCGCGCCAGCACCGCGGCGCGCAATCGGCCAAATCCTACCACAGCCAAAGGAAGGTGAACACCCCATGATATAATTCGCGCAGCCCACTGTAGCCACGATAGCCGACGGGCAGTAACGTTAGGCGTCAAACTTCCCCACTCCTGGAGTTGAGACAATGAAGGCGACCCCGCAGGTTCTAAAGGGCATGCGCGACTTCCTACCGGCCCGTATGATCTTGCGGCATTACGTGACCGACCGACTCCGGCGCGTTTTCGAGCGGTTTGGGTTCGAGCCGCTGCAAACGCCAGCCGTCGAGTACGCCGAAACTCTCGAAGGGAAGTTCGGCGAAGAAGCGGACAAGCTGATTTACAAATTCGCGGATCGCGGGGCACGGGACGTCGGGTTACGCTACGACCTGACCGTTCCGTTGGCTCGAGTGGTCGCAATGTATCCGGATCTGGTCAAGCCGTTCAAGCGGTATCAGATTGCTCCGGTGTGGCGGGCTGAACGCCCTCAAAAAGGCCGCTACCGTGAGTTCTACCAGTGCGATATCGACATTGTCGGTTGTTCGAGCATGCTCGCCGATGCTGAAGTGGTGACTATCGCCTACCATTCGTTGCGGGAGCTGGGGTTTTCCGACTTTCGGATCCTCATCAACAACCGGAAGCTCTTGCGGGCCATCGCAACCAAGGCGCGAATCCCCGAGGAGCTAACCCCCACCGTTTGGCGAGCGGTGGATAAATGGGACAAGATTGGACCGGACGGCGTCCGCTCCGAGCTGGTCGAGGCGGGCCTCGAGACCGGATTAATTGATCTTCTGTTTGGTCTCTTAGAGGAGACCGGGTCTGCAATCGATGCGGTCCGAGTTAACGCGGCCCAGATTGATCCGAAAGTCGCCGAGCTTGACGGCGTCTCCGAATTGATCGAGGTGATCAGGTTCCTTCAGCTCGCAAGTGTCCCGTCACGGTTCTACCAGATCGACCTCCACATGGTTCGCGGCCTGGACTACTACACCGGACCTATCTTCGAAATCGTCGTGGACAAGCCAAAGATCGGTAGCTTGAGCGGTGGCGGCCGATACGACCACTTGATCGGGCTGCTTGGCGGCACCGAGCTTCCGGCGGTCGGAATCGCGCTCGGCCTCGAGCGTCTCATCGACGTGATCGACGAATTGGGGATGGCTCCGCCTGAGCTGCGCAACACGGTCACCGAAGTGCTCGTGACGGTCTTTGATTCGGAGCACCTGTCCGAGTCCATTGCCACGGCGGCCAGTCTTCGGGCAGCCGGCGTTAATTGTGAAGTGTTTCTCGGCACCGAAAAGCTTGGTAACCAGATCAGGTACGCGAGCCGGAAGAATGTGCCGCTGGTGGTCATCCTCGGACCCGACGAAGTACGGCGTGGTGAGGCTGTCCTTCGAAACATGGCAAGCGGGAACCAGCAAGAAGTCGAGCGGGGCGCCCTCCTTGGCGCGATTCAAGCTGAAATGGCTTCGGTGTCAACGCTGGGCCATTCTTCCTAGCCCGAATAGGTGGTCAATGTCTGGTTGCGGCAGGCGGACGCGGTGGATAGGATACAGGCACACAAGTGGGAGCGATTCCCGGCTGGGATCCCCCCGTCTTCCCACTTTGCGGACGCACCCCGGATTCAGTCCACGTCAACCGGGTCCTGGCGTCCGATCGCTGCGTCATTCGTCTCCGACCGAAGGCTAGCATGATAGCCTAGTCGATTCGCCGTTGTCTGGGAGATTCGTGGAGTCCACGATTGAACCCGGATGATGCGCCATGCATGGGGGTATGAGGTGGGATCTGGCGTTACAACTCAGCCGATTAGGCGAGTAAAGACTGAGCTACCAGGGGCCGAGAGCGAAGGCCCTTCATTACCAATTCGTGTGGTCGTCGCCGACGACCACCCAATTCTCCGACACGGTCTCCGGGGAGTTCTCGAGGTCGAACCCGGGCTTGAAGTCGTCGGCGAAGCCGTCGACGGTCGAGAAGCAATCGAGCTTGCCCGGGTTCTCGCTCCTGACGTCGTACTTGTCGACGTTCACCTGCCAATTGTCGACGGATTTTCGGTGACGCGGCAAATTAAGCGCGACCAGCCGAATGCCGCGGTGATTCTCCTCGACGCAAACGAGGATGAAGAGGATCTTTTCGAGGCGATAAAGGTCGGCGCGGCGGCATTCTATCGAAATGACGTCGAACCGGACCGACTTGTCGACGGTATTCGCCGGGTTCACGTGGGCGAATACCTGATCAACGAGGCGGTCGTGACCCGTCCGCTTGTTGCATCGCGCGTGTTGCAGCAGTTTCGCGACTTGAGCGTGCTCGGGCAGGAGATTGAGCCTTTATTCGTACCGCTCTCGGCTCGCGAAATCGAAGTGCTCGACTACATCGCTCGCGGAAACAGCAACAAGGAAATCGCCCGCGCGCTCAAGATTTCCGATCAGACGGTCAAAAACCACATCACATCGATCTTGCGCAAGCTAGCGGTCAACGATCGAACCCAGGCGGTGGTGTACGCCCTGCGGCGCGGCTGGATCAAACTGGACGGCGACGACACCACGAAGTAAGCCGGACTAAGGCAGACTTTATTGTCGTGGAGCAGTCAAGAGAGCGGGGCGGGGCAGGGGGGGGTGTGGAGTAAGGAAAAAAAGTATGTGGGGGTGCCCCGAGGGCGGCC
>CAZBQK010000020.1:14751-33062 GCA_964493975.1 uncultured Dehalococcoidales bacterium
GACGACACCACGAAGTAATTGGGACGATAGGTCATCTGCTGGTCGGAGCGGGTTACTCGCCCCGACCAGACCGCTCTCATCGAAGGAGTAACCCTAACCCTTCGGGGCGTTTTCCTTGAGCAAGCTGTTTGACTTTGCCACCGCGTCGTCGAGCAGCTTCTTCGGATCTGCCGTGGAATCGGTGATGACTTTGCTCATGACGTCGGTGTCGATGAGGGCTCGCACCGGGTCGTATCCGGCTACCGGCGATTCGATCATCGCGTACTGGAACCAATCAAACATTTTCGCATAGGAATCTGCCGCGGCTCCCCATTTCGGATCTGCTTTATACGCCGCGACGACGTCCGCCTTGGCACTCTGACGAACTGGCAGGTACCCGGTGCTGATTGCCCATTTCGTCGTCTGCGCCTTCTGGCTCAAGAACTTAGCAGCAAGCCAGGCGGCGAGCTGCTTCTCCGGGGTCGTCTTGTAGATCGAGATGCTCGCGCCGTACAGATTCACGGCCGGCTTGTCGGTGTACGGCAGTAAGGCGATGTCCCACTTGAACTTCGCCCCCTTATCCACCGCGTCTCGGACGAACGGAAGGCCAGAAGATGAGCCAAAGGTGAACAACACGTCGGCGGCGGCGAATCGCGTCTGCTCGCCGTTACGCTCACTGGTTTGGATCTCGATCGCCGCTTTGTTCTTGAACAGCCGTTGGAGCAGAGCGACCGCATCAACTCCGGCCTGGCTGTTGAAGACGTAGGCCGAGCCATCCGGACTCAAGATCCGCCCACCCCGCGAAAAGACCTCCGACGCGAAGTTTGAGGCGTCGTGCTTGAAAGCAAAGCCATACTTATTTTTCGTAGCGTCACTGGCCTTGCCGGCGACGTCCTCCCAGGTCTTCCAATCCTTGGGGGGCGCATCGAGTCCAAGCTGCTTGAGCCAGTCCGAGTTGAAGTACATGACTTCAATCGATCGTTGGGTTGGGAAACCAAGACGCTCGCCCTTGAATTGCGGGTTGGTGTCGCTATCCAGGAAGGTCTGAAAGTAGTCTTTGAGATCGTCGCCGCTAATTCCGTATTTCTTACTATTGAGGTACGGGTTGAGGTCGATCACCGCGCCCTGTGCCCGGTAGAACGCCGCCTGGTTTTGGTATGCGACTGAGATGTCCGGTGGTTGACCGGCCTGGATCGCCGCCGAAATCTTGTTGTAAACGTCGTTGTACGACGCGCCGGCGATCTCCGCCCGGGCCTTCACGCCGTACGGATTCGATTTACTGAAATCGTCCAGCATCGACTGAAGCAAGTCCTGGTCTTTCTGCGGGCGATTGTGCCAGTACACGACTTCGATGTTCTTGCCAGTCAGGTCGATCGCGTCGACCGCGTCCGACGTCGTCGCGGATGAAGCCGCGGGCTTCGGTGCGGTCGTCGGTGCTGGGGCGGCCTGGGTAGTTGGCGCCGGCGAGGCCGGGGCAGCGGCCGCTGCCGTGGTCGCGGTTGGCGCGGCACCAGCAGTTGGGGACGCCGGAGCGGCCGACTGACATGCCGCGAGGGCGCTCACGGCAAGAATGCCACCCAACCCAATCAGAACCTTGCGCCGTGACGTTTTTTGTAACAAAGACACGTAAACTCCTCCGCTTATTTCAGCCCTTGATTCCGGTTGTGATGATCGCTTCCGCGAAGTACCGCTGCGCGAGAAAGTAGGCGACCAGAATTGGTGTGACCACGAGGGTGGCCAGCGCCATCAGGAGATGAGTATTCGTACCTCCCTCCCCGGCCATGAATTGCTGCAAGCCGACGCCGACGACGCGCATGTTCGTGTCGCGAGTCACCAGCAACGGCCACTTAAATTCGTCCCAGGCCCAGATGAACGACAACAGCGCGATCGTCACGACCGCTGGCGAGCTGAGCGGCAAGACGACGGACGTCAAGTATCGCGGATGTCCGGCCCCATCAATCCGCGCGGCGTCGAATAGATCGCGTGGTATCTGAAGGAAAAACTGGCGAAGGAGGAAGATCCCAAAGACGCTGACGGTAAAGGGGATAATCAGGGCTGGGTAGGTATTGTACCAGCCGAAGTTGTACATCAGAACGACTTTCGGGACGAGGACGAGATCACTTGGGACCATCACCGTCGCAAGCACGATCAGAAACAAGACGTTCTTTCCGGGAACATCGATTTGGGCGAAAGAATACGCGGCGAGCGACGACGTAATCAAGACGCCCAGCACCGTCGCAAGGGCGACGACCGCGCTGTTCGCAATGTAGCGGAAGAAAAGCCAGGTGCCCCACTGTCGGTCCCATCCGACCTCGCCAACTGCCGTCGAAAAATTATCCCACTGGAGCGACTCGGTTCCGAAGGGAGGCCACGGCCAGAAATTGTTGGTGATCAGACTCCCATACGACTTGAGCGACGTCATGACCATATACACGAAGGGCACTAGCGCTATGACGCCATAGACGATCAAGATGAGATAGATGAGAGGCAGGGCTTTGCGGGCAGAAGTCCGACGCTTCGCCGTTGGCGTGGCAACGCTTCGGCTCGACTGAAGGGCGTTCGAGGCCGGTTTAGCCATAGTGGACTCTTCGGGCGGTCAGGCGATTTTGGACGATAGTCAAGATGAGGATGACCGAGAACAAGAGGAAGGATAAGGCCGCGCTGTAGCCATATCGGTTGAACTCAAAGAGCTGTTTGAAAATGAAAATACTGGCTGTCGTCGTGGTGTCTCCCGGTCCGCCGGCCGTCATGATGTAGATGTGGTTGAAGGCCTTAAAAGATCCAATGACCGTAAAGACCAAAAGGAAGTACGTTGTTGGCGACAGAAGGGGCAGGGTAATCGCTCGGAAGACAACCCAACCATTCGCGCCGTCGACCCGGGCGGCTTCGTACAACTCCTTCGGAATGTTGGCGAGTCCCGCGAGGAAAATCGTGACGTCGTAACCCGTAAAAACCCAGGTGGTGAAGGCGATCAAGGATAGGAGCGACAAGCTCGGCCCGCTTGCCCAGGACGGGAGGGCGACACCGATGGAAGAGCCAACCATTTGGAAAACGCCGGTGGGCTCCGCGAGCCAGCGGAGCGGCTGAAGTCCAATCTGACGTAGGAGAGCGTTCAGCGGTCCCTTATCTGTACTGTACAGGTAGCTCCACACCGCCGACGAGGCGACGGTCGAGGTAATGTAGGGAAGGAAAAACACAACGCGGAACGTGCCACGGGCGCGAACCGGTTGATAGAGCAGGTAGGCGAGGGTTAGGCCAAGGAACAACTGGATCGGCACCGAAATGACCGAATACGTCGCCGTGATCAGAAGAGCGTGCCACGCGTCGGGATCCTGGAGCGCTCGGGTGTAGTTTGCCAGACCAATGAACTGGGCGCACCGAAGTCGCCAGTCACAGCTGCTGATGTACAGACCGTACAGGATTGGGAAAAACTCAAAAACGATGAGGAGAATGAAGGCGGGAGCGAGGAACAAGTAGCCGATAGCTATCTCTTGTCGTCGCCTAGAAGCTCGGCTCGACACGGCTTGCGCCAACTATGAGCCACCTGTCGGTGCCATTCTCGTCCCTACGAACCTAGATCGCACTGTTTTCAGACGGCACGGGTGGTTCGACGACAGAGGTTGGCTTTCGATTGAGCGTGACCTATCCAATCGAACATTGGCCGGCGGTCTTGTTTGGATTTGCCTGGGCCCTATCATAACATAAGGGTTGAACCAGTCCGAACGAAAAAGGGGGCCGTTGTCGGCCCCCCTTGCAAGACTTATCGTCACTTAATCCCGGATTAACGCGGCGATAATGTCGATTCGGCGCTTGTCGCTCAGCCCGCGCCATGCTGGCGCGCCGCCGGAACGGTCGGCCAGGCGACAATAGCCTCATCGGTCCGGCCGGCAACTCCAGCGGGCACCGCCGAGTCGACGACGTCGGGTCCAAAGGCTACCCGCAGGACATCGTCGGCGTTGTCGACGAGGACGAAGGTCATCTGATCCCGCAGCTCGGGAGCGAGCTCATCCAGCTCGCTCTCGTTTCGGCGAGGCAGGATCACCGTTTTGATCCCGGCCCGTCGAGCGCCAAGCACCTTCTCCTTCACCCCGCCAATCGGCAGGACCTTACCGCGTAGGGTGATCTCGCCGGTCATGGCGAGGTCGGACCGAACCAGACGTCCGGTCAGGAGCGACACGAGTACCGTCACCAGGGTGACCCCGGCGGACGGGCCATCTTTCGGAACGGCGCCAGCCGGCACGTGAATGTGAATGTCGCTGTTCTCGAAGAACAGCGGGTCGATCCCCAGGTCCTTCGCCTTCGATCGAACGTAGCTGAGCGCGGCTTCCGCCGATTCCTTCATGACGTCGCCCATCTGGCCGGTCAGCTTGAGCGACTTCTTGCCCGGCATCAGCGAGGCTTCGATGAACATGATCTCGCCGCCAACCGGGGTCCAGACCAGTCCGGTCGCGACGCCCGGGCGATCGATGCGCTCGGCTACTTCCCCAAAGTACTTCGGACGACCGAGCAGCTCACGGACGAGCCCGCCGTCGACAACCACCGTCGTCGCGACGCCCTCGGCAATTCTCGTCGCGACCTTTCGGACTACTGAAGCGACTTCGCGCTCGACATTTCGGACGCCCGCCTCGCGAGTGTAATCGCGAATGATCGTGCGAATGCTATCGTCCTGAAACACGACCTCGGCGACGGTTAGACCGTGCGCCTTCAGCTGCTTCGGAATGAGATACTTCCGCGCGATCTGCAGCTTTTCTTCTTCGGTGTAGCCGGGGAGCTGGATGATCTCCATTCGGTCCCGAAGGGGCGGCGGAATCGTATCGAGCGTGTTCGCCGTCGTGATGAACATCACCTTCGACAGGTCGAAGGGCAGATCCAGGTAGTGGTCGCGAAAGTCCTTGTTCTGCTCCGGATCCAACGCTTCGAGCAGAGCCGAGGACGGATCGCCCCGCCAATCGGCCCCGACTTTGTCGACCTCGTCCAGCATGATCACCGGGTTGTTCGACTCGGCTCGGCGCAGTGCCTGGACGAATCGACCGGGCATCGCGCCAACGTAGGTCCGCCGGTGACCTCGAATCTCGGCTTCATCGCGGACTCCGCCGAGAGACATGCGAACGAATTTGCGCCCGATCGCTCGAGCAATTGACTGGCCGAGGGAGGTCTTGCCGACGCCTGGCGGTCCAACAAAGCACAGAATCGGCTCGCGATGCGGACTCGCCTCGTCTTCGGCTTCACTTACTCGATCGTCCCGCAATTTGTGGACGGCGAGGTACTCAAGGATGCGCTCCTTGACCTTTTGCAGATCGTAGTGATCCTCGTCGAGAATCTGGCGTGCCCGCGCGACGTCAATCTCGCCACCCACGGAAACGCTCCATGGAAGGGCGATAATCCAGTCAAGGTAGGTGCGAATAACCGAGTGCTCCGGTGACGCCTGGGAAATCTTCTCCAGACGCGACACTTCGCGGTCGGCTTCTTTGCGCACCTCGTCCGGTAGGACCGCACTCTCCAGTTTCTTGCGAAGCTCGGCGACCTCGGATTCCTCGTCTTCGACGTCCCCAAGCTCCTTCCGAATTGCCTTTAGCTGCTCCCGCAGGAAGTACTCGCGCTGGGCTTTGGTCATGCGCTCTTGCGCTTCGTTCTGGAGCCGTTTGCCCAGCTCGAGGACCTCGAGCTCCCGAGTTAGAGCTACGGTCAGCCATTCGAGCTTATCTTTGACCGAATCCATGACTAACAAGCCTTGCCGATCGGCAAGCTCGAGCCGAAGATTGTTTGCGATGAAGTAAACAACCTGCAGCGGATCTTCGATATTGATGACCGCCGTCGCCAGCTCGTCAGGTAGCGTCGGCGACAGATCGACCAGACGCTGAAACACGGCTTGAGCGTTCCGGACCAGAGCTTGGACCTCGACAGTTGCCTCGCTCACTTCCGGATATGCCTCGATCCGCGCTTCCAAATAAGGTTCCCGCTGGACGTACTCAAGTACCCGGATCCGCTGAATCCCCTTGACGAGTAACCGGACCGTTCCGTCCGGGATCTTCAAGACCTGCGAAATCTGGGCGAGAGTACCGATGTCAAATGAGTTCTCGGGCTCGCCGCGGTCGACTCCCGGCTCGCGAACGGCGACCAGGCCGACGAGACGGCTACCGGCGACCGCGTGCTCGATCAGTCGGAGCGACCGATCCTGACCAACCGCGAGCGGCGCGACGGTTAGCGGGTAAATAACCGTGTCTTTGAGGGGGAGGACCGGTACAGTCGTCGGAACGTCGGTCCGCCCATCCTGAATCTCGGTACCAGCCTTTGTGTCGTCGTTCATTGATTATCCCTCTCAGGAGATTGGCCTCGCGATCAGGGATTTCCAGTTCGCGGGCCGCGTCAGATTACATTCGAATTAGAGTCATAGCACGAGCTATTCGCCATCCGCCAAAAGACCAATCTAGTCTTCCCGAATCGAGTCGTCGGCTTTACTCTCGTCAGCTCGCGCCGCTCGAGGCCTCGCGGCTCCGAGAAGCTCGAGCATCTCGTCGGCGATGGCACCAATCTCATCGCGCTGGGGCTCCGAATCCAGCTCGTTAGCGACCTGTCGGAGCCGTAGCGTTTTCTCGGTGAGCGCCAACGCCAGCTTTACGCCGGCGAGGTTGATCCCTTGATCTTCAACGAGCGACTTGATTTGGTGGAGGCGAGCAACATCCTCGATTGAGTACAGGCGCAGACGTCCGGTGGGACGGCAGGGTTCGAGCAGACCGCAACTCTCGTATTTCCGGAGAGTGCTGGGATGCATCGATACCAATCGCGCTGCGACGCTAATGATAAATACCGCCGTCCGTTCGTCCATGTGCTGCCTGTCGTCGGAGTATGCTCGCGTTACGAAACCTTTACATTCGGCAGTATAAACGTTGCTAGCCTCATTGTCAAGATTAGCTAGCACTCGACTAAGTGCCTGTTACATTGGATGTTCAGGAGCTAAAGACGGTGGAAGGAGTCCGACAACGGGAAAGGATTCACTGGTCATCGGCTGGTGAATCCGGTTCCAGAAGCGAGCGGGCGGACACACGGGTCCGCCCCTACCGGATTTGAGGTCTGTGCGTCCGTTCGAGCACGCAGATGCACCCGGATACTGGTAGGGGCGGACCCGTGTGTCCGCCCGCTCGCCTGCTTACCGCGCCGACCGGTCGAGGCGCGACCCGTCTCGGTGCAATATCCGACAGGTGTCGTCGCGGACGACGGATCCGGCCCCTACTTACCCGCGGCCGTTCGCGCCGTCTTCACGATAGAGCTCGCATCGATCCCGGCCGCGTGCAGGAGCTCGGCCGGCGTCCCGGATCCCGGCATGTCCCGAACGGCGAGGTGCCAGAGGCGAATTGGAAGCGGATCATTCCATCCCGCGGTGACCGAGAACGCGGCATCGACGGCCCCGCCGAGCCCGCCCTCGGGCCAATGGTCCTCCACGACGATGATTCGTCCCTTCGTCGCCCGTGCTGCCTCCCATAGCGTCTGGTTGTCGATCGGCTTGACCGAGTAGGCGTCGACGATTCGGGCCGAAACACCGGCGCTTTTGAGCTCGTCATACGCTTTCAGCGCCTCGTGGAGGGTGATGCCGGCCGCGACGACTGTGACATCGTCGGCGTCCGACCGGCGCAGCACCCGGCTACCGCCGATCGAAAACCGTTCGGTTGGCTCATACAATACCGGAGTCTTCTCCCGGGTCGACCGCAGGTAGCTAATTCCCGGCTGGTCGGCCATCAGCGCGACAAGGTGGGCAGTTTGATTCGCGTCGCTCGGGTAGAGGACGGTGCTGCCGTGGACCGCGCGCAACATGGCGAGGTCTTCGAGCGCCATCTGCGATGGCCCATCTTCACCAATCGATACGCCAGCATGCGAGCCGCACAGGCGGATATTGGTGTGGGAGATCGCACCCATCCGGATGAAGTCGTAAGCCCTCGACAGGAAGGCCGCGAAAGTCGAAGCAAAGGGCACGTAGTGCCGCGAGCTGCTGCTCGGCGATGAACATTTCAAAGAAGCGATCGGGATGAGCCTTCTTAAATGTCTCGGCGAAGGTCGAGTTACTGACCTCGGCGTCGAGTGCGACGACGTCCGGTCGGGCCGTTCCTAACGCCGCCAGGGCGTCGCCATAGGCCTGACGGGTCGCCACGGAAGTTGCCACCGGGTACGAAGGTAGCTTGAGTGTCGCCGCCGGGCCGGCCGTCTGCGGTGACCCGCCGCTCGCCGGAGGCGGCTGAACCTGAACCATCACCTCTTGGTGGTTGCCGCCAAGCTCGGCGATCGCCTGGTCCGCCTGCTGGGGGCTTAATGCCTTTCCGTGCCAATTCTCCTGGTTCTCAAGGAAGGAAACTCCGCGACCCTTTATCGTTTTCGCGACGATGAGAGTCGGCCGGTCGGCCGACCGAATGGCTTCGGAGTACGCGCGATCAATTGCGTCGACGTCGTGGCCGTCGACCTGGATCGCATTCCAGCCAAACGCTCGAGCTCTCGCGGCGTACGCCTCCCCATTCCATCCAAGATCGGTCTCGCCTCGTTGCCCTAGCCGATTCATGTCCAGGATGCCGACCAGGTTACCAAGGTTATAGTATCTCGCGTGGTCGAATGCCTCCCAAACCGAGCCTTCGGCCATTTCGCTGTCGCCAAGGAGCACCCAAACCCGATAAGGCAGATGGTCGAGGTATTTGCCGGCGATCGCGACGCCGACACCGATTGGCAATCCCTGGCCGAGCGATCCAGTGGCAACGTCAACCCACGGAATGATTGGGGTCGGATGTCCTTGCAACCGACTTCCAAACTTTCGAAACGTAAGCATTTCAGCATCGCTGATCGCGCCCGCCGCCCGGTAGAACGCGTAGAGGAGCGGCGACGCGTGGCCTTTGGAGAAGATCAAATGGTCGCTATTGGGGTTTTGAGGGTTGGCAAAGTCGTAATGTAGGTACTTACTCGCGAGCACCGCCAGGAGATCGGCCGCCGACATCGACGACGTCGGGTGGCCGGACCCCGCGGCCGTGCTCGACCGAATGCTGTCAACTCGTAACTGCTGGGCGAGTTCGTGCCATTTTTCGGTCTGGGTCACGTGCTCGGTTTGGGTCGCCATCGATTAACTCCTCGCGGTGAATTCCGCTTCAACTATGCTACAACCGGGCCGGATCGTGTCAAGATAAACCGAACCTACCGAATTGGACGCTTCCTTGCGGTTCCTCTTCGCCAACTCTAGAATGAATCTTGCTTCGCAAGCTCGATCCGGCTCGTTACCATTCGATCAGGCAGGGCACTCCACGTGGACCGTAATCCTTGGGCTCGAGCACTCGTCATACTTGGTGTCATCGCGGTCGGGCTATACCTTGCCGGGGAAGTCCTTCGGCTGGCTTCCCACTTCGCCGATATCACAATTCTGTTTTTCCTGGCCTGGCTTCTGGCCTTCATCCTGCTGCCGATCGTCCGCTTTTTTGATGGCCAGTTCCGAATGGGTCGTGCCGGTGCGGCTGCAATCGTCTACTTACTGCTCCTATTCGGAATCGTGACATTGCTCGTGTTAGTGATTCCTCTTCTAATCGAGCAAATGTCTCAGCTGACGACTCAAATACCTACCGTGACCGCCAAGGTCCCGTTAATGGTCCGACAGCTGCAAGCCGCGCTGGACGACCGGGGTATACCGCTTTCAATCGGCGCCGGCGGTCCGAACGGCATCGGTCAGCAAGCAACTCAATTGGGCACGAGTGTGGTCGAGAACAGCGTATCGATCGCCGGGGGCGTCGCGTCCGGAATGTTCGACTTCGTGATCGTCCTCGTTCTTTCCTTTTATTTGGTTCTCGACGGCGATCGCTTCGTCGCCCAGATCTTCGTTGCCCTACCCGAACACTACCGCGACGATGCCCGATTGTTTTCGGAGAGTATCGACCGGAGCTTTGGAGGATTTCTCCGCGGCACGGCGATCCAGGCGGCGATTTTGGGTATTGGAACGGCGATCATCATGACCTTCGGAGGGATTGGGTACGTTTTGCTAGCGAGCGTCTTCGCGGCGATTATCATGGTCGTGCCTTTTGTTGGGCCGCTGCTTGCCCTCGTCATACCAATGATTATCGCGCTATTTAGCAATCTCCCAACGTCCCGCCTGTTCGGGGTCGGGATCGGTCTGGTCGTGCTCCAATTGATCGTTTTGAATATAGTCGCACCAAAGGTGATGAGCCAGAGCGTTGGCCTTCACCCGCTTCTGGTTTTTCTTGCCCTACTCGTGGGAATTAAAGAAGCTGGTCTTGCTGGCGCCATCTTTGGCGTGCCCATCGCCGCGGTCATTTACGCGAGCGGACAAATCCTGCTCCGGTGCTGGAAGGTGATTGAGACCGACTCAAACGGGGCCGGCCCAGCACCCACCGCGTCCGCACCGATCATTGTCGTTCCACCTCCACTAGTTCGGCCGGTGCAAGTGGACCGTTTGGGTGGCCACATCAGCCGGGCGATCGGCCGCGTCTTTCACTTGCGATTTGGTTGATGCGAATTGTCTTCATGGGGACGCCGGCCTTTGCCGTACCGTCCCTAAATTTGTTGGTGCAGCGTGGATTCGACATCCGAGCGGTGGTGACTCAGCCGGATCGACCGGTTGGTCGAAGTGGGAGGCTTAGTCCATCGGCGGTCAAACAGGCCGCGCTTTTGGCCGGCCTTGCCGTCCATCAACCGCAAAGCCTCAAGACCCCCGACGCCATTTCGTTTCTGCGCTCGCTGTCCCCCGACGCAATCGTCGTCGTCGCGTACGGTCAGATCTTGCGCCGATCGGTTCTCGACCTCCCGCCACTCGGCTGCGTGAACGTGCATCCCTCGCTCCTACCGAAGCTGCGCGGCGCGGCGCCGCTCCAGGCCGCCATTCGTGAGGGACTACACGAAACCGGCGTGACAATTATGCTCATGAACGAACGGATGGACGCGGGGCCAGTTCTCGCGCAGGCGCGATTCCCGATACTGCCGACCGACACAGCCGCGGCTCTCGGCGATCGCCTATCCGTTGCCGGGGCTCACATGCTGGTCGACACTCTCGACCGGCTGGAGCGTGGATTGATAATTCCTATGCCGCAGGATGAAGCCGCGGCGACGTATTGCACGCCCCTCCGCAAAGAAGACGCCGATATCGATTGGTCAAGATCCGCGGAGGAGATTGCCCGCTCCTGCCGCGCCCAGACTCCCTGGCCAGGGTGCCAGTCCTACTGGGACGGACGGCAGGTCCGACTCCTGGCGGTCGATCCGGAGCCGTCCTGGACCGGCCCGGAACGACCGGGCACCGTTCTCAATCTGGCCCGTGGCGACCGGAATATCCCAGTCATTGCCGTGGCAACGGGTCGCGGAGCACTGATTGTCAACGAGCTCCAATTAGCCGGAAAGAGGCCACTATCGACCCCGGAGTTTGTGCGAGGCCAGCCCGGCCTCGTTGGAACGGTCTTGCAGCCCAAACCGGCGTAGAATTCCCTCTCTCCTGGACGATTCCGTTTGGCCGACTTATTGCGGTGATCGTGCCTCTAACTGCGACTAGAATCGCGAGAGGTACCACCCATGTCCGACCACTCCCTGCACATTGGGCGGGTTCACGGGATCGACATCGCGATCAATTGGAGCTGGCTGATTATCTTCGTGCTTTTTACCTGGTCTCTAGCCGTCTACTTTTATCCGACGCTCTATCCTCAGTGGTCGGCAGAAACGTCCTGGATCGTGGCCGCCATTAGCACCGTTCTTCTGTTCGTGTCGGTTCTAATCCACGAGCTGAGTCACTCGATCGTCGCCCAGTCGGAAGGCATCCCCGTTTCAAGCATCACCCTGTTTGTCTTTGGTGGCGTCTCGAACATCCAAAGAGAACCCCGAACGGCACGAGATGAGTTCTTGATGGCCGTGGTGGGTCCAGTGTCGAGCCTCGTGATCGGTCTGATCGCCTACGGTCTGCTCACAACCCTGGGAGGCGCACTCCCTAGCCCAGTCCGGGGCGTGTTGTACGCACTCGCATTTTATAACGTGGCGCTGGCGATTTTTAACCTGATCCCTGGATTCCCCCTGGACGGCGGTCGAGTCTTGCGGGCCGCGATCTGGGGTGCATCCCGAAACTACGTCCGGGCCACGGCCATCGCCACCGCTATCGGCCATGCCGTCGCCTATCTGTTCATTTTTGGTGGATTGCTTCTCGCCTTAACCGGCTCGTTTCTCAGTGGCATCTGGCTCGCCTTCATCGGGTGGTTCCTGAACAGCGCGGCGACGGCGAGCGAGCAGCAGGCAGTACTCGAATCCAGCCTTCGAGGCGTTAGTGTCGGGGATGTCATGCGCCGCCCTCCGATCGAAGTTCAGGCTGATACCAGCCTACGCGACGTCGTCGATCACTACGTCCTCGTTGAAAACGTTCGGGCCGTCCCGGTCGTCTCGGACCACGATCACCTCGTTGGACTCGTGACCGTGGACGAAGTCCGCAAGTACCCGCGGGAAGACTGGATCACGACCACGGCATCCGAAGCGATGTTGCCTTTGGAGCGAGTGGCAACCGCGACGCCAAATGAAGCGCTGGTCCAGGCGCTGCGCGACCTCTCCCAGAGTGACGTCGACGAGCTACCGGTCGTCGAGAGGGGCGACCTCGTTGGCGTTCTCACCCGGAACGACGTGCTACGTTACATTCAAGTTCGAAGCGATCTGGATCGGAGGCGAAATCGGTAGGGCGTTGGATTCGACGATCGCACCCGCGTTTACTTCACCCGTCAGAATGTGATCGCCCGGTCATCACGAGCTGGTCGAGCGCCTGCCGCAACCGATGTTCGCTGATCTTGCCCTCAAAAGTCGGACCGTCGGCAACTTGGACCACCGGAATAACGTACCGGTACCGCTCGAAATCGTCAGGATTCACCGTAATGTCGCGCTTCTGGACGTCCAGCGGAAAATCTTGGGACAAGCGATCAAGAACCTGCATGGCTTTGTCACAAAGGCTGCAATCCGGCTTTCCCCACAGGGTAACGGCGATCCGCGCTGTCGGATGAAGAGAACGTCTAAACGGTGCTAGAAGTCGATCCCACATTGGATCAATTTCACCTTGACGATCAGGCGTCGCCGGCAAACACGTCGTAATGTAGGACGTCGGGCGGTCCACCCATGAATTCGGCCCAATGGGCCCGCCAAACCGGGAAGAGAGGTCCCTTGCGGAAGCCTTCAGTGTGGTCTTCTACCGTCTTCCACTTTATGTACAGTACAAATCGTTCCGGGCGTTCGATCGATTGATGGAATGCGCTTCCGATGTATCCGGGCGACTGAGAGATGACGTCGCGGGCCTTGCGGAGTCCTTCGCGCATCGCGTCGGATTGGCCCGGTTTTGCCTCGAGATTGACGACCTCGACAACCATGTGTTCTAGCCCTCTAGCAGTTTTAGAAAATCCGCCTCGGTGAGAACGGAAACACCCAGTTTTCGCGCTCTTTCTAACTTACTCCCAGGCGACTCACCGCAGAGGAGATAGGTGACCTTGGAATTGACCGAATCTACGACTCTTCCTCCGTTCGCCTCGATCAGCTCCTCAAAGTGGCGACGCGGTTGCGATAGCGCTCCAGTGAGCACGAAGGACGATCCGGCGAGGAGCGAGCCCGCCGGTGGCTTACCGCCGGGGCTCGTCGACGGGCGTCCGATTCCCAGACGACCCAGGTCGTCCACTAAAGACCGATTCTCCGGTTTATCAAAGTACTCTCGAATGCTCCCGGTCACCGAGGGGCCGACCCCTTCGAGGTTGTCGAGCTCCTCCACGGATGCCGCGGCGAGACGGTCAAGCGATCCGAAGACGCTTGCGAGAAGCTGAGCGGTTTCGTGGCCAACCTGAGGTATGCCGAGAGCATCGACGACTCGTGCGACGTCCGCGCGTCGAGAGGCATCGATGTTGGCGATCAGCTTGTCGGCGCTCTTTTCGGCAAAGCGAGGCAGCGCCAGGACTTGCTCCCGGGTCAATCGATAGAGATCGGCCGGCGTCCGGATCAATCCCGCCGACAAGAGCGATTCGATGACCGCCGGTCCCAATCCTTCGACGTTCATCCGATCTCGACCAGCAAAATGCTCGATACCCTGCGCGAGCTGGGCTGGACAAAGCGTGGCGACATTCGAGCAGCGGATTGCAACCTGATCGTCCGCCTGACGGATCGGCGCGCCGCAAGACGGGCACGCCTCCGGCATCGACCACGCTGTTTCGTTGCCGGTACGACGGTCGGTCACGGCGGTGACAATCTCTGGAATGACTTCGCCAGCGCGACGAATGACCACCGTGTCCCCGATCCGGAGATCCTTTCGGGCGACCTCCCGCGCATTGTGCAAAGTGGCGCGGCTCACCAGGACTCCACCGACCGTTACCGGTTCGAGATCGGCGACTGGGGTGAGTACGCCGGTTCTTCCAACCTGGACCAGGATGTCTCGAAGAGTGGTAAATGCCTCTTCTGGCGCGTACTTGTAGGCAATTGCCCAGCGTGGCTCTCGACCGACAGTTCCCAGCTCCGCCTGAGCCGCCAATGCGTCGACCTTGATGACCACGCCGTCCGTATCAAACGGAAACGCTCGCCGACCAGTCTCCATATCACGGCAGAACGAGAGGGCGTCGTCGAGTCCGGCCGCCCGTCGGTTTGCGCCGCTGACCGGGAAACCCCACGACCGCAGGAGGTCGACCAAGTCGGACTGAGTCGTCGCTCCAAGGCCACCTGGAGCATAGGCCGAGTACGCGAAAAACCGCAATGGACGCACGGCAGTGATTCTGGCGTCGAGCTGACGCAGCGAGCCGGCGGCGGCATTCCGAGGGTTGGCTTTCGACGCTTCCCCTGCTGCGACGAGAGACTCGTTCAGCGCCAGGAAAGCCGCTCGGTCCATGAGGACCTCTCCCCGGACCTGGAGAACCGACGGGGCTTGCCCTCGTAGGATCAACGGAATCGAGCGAATCGTGCGCACGTTGGCGGTCACGTCCTCGCCGACGTAACCGTCGCCGCGGGTTGCCCCCACGGCGAGCTTGCCATCGCGATAGACGATCGCAATCGACACCCCGTCGAACTTGGGCTCGCAGTGGTAAGCTGGCCGAGCGCCCAGGATGGTCGTCACGCGCTGGTCAAATCGTCGCAGCTCTTCCTCGGACATGGCGTTGCCGAGAGAGAGGAGTGGTTCTAAGTGGGAGACCTTGAGAAAACCGTCCGACGCGGCGCCAGGAACGCGGCCCGTGGGCGAGTCTAGCGCCACCAGTTCTGGATTCGCCGCCTCTAGCGCGCGGAGTTCCCGCATGACCGCGTCGTATTCGGCATCGCTGAGAATCGGAGAATCGAGAACGTAGTAGGCGTAATCCGCCGCTCGAATGCGCTCAGCTAACTCCTCGAGCGCTGCTCGGGCACTCGATTCGGCCGGGCCACCCGTCACTGACGACACAATCATTCGCCGGAGCCCCCCGTACGTGAACGATTAGAACACTTGATCTCATCTCAATTGTACGCCGAGGCGATTTGGGCGTCGAGTGCGAATTCTATTAATGTCGTGCTTTCGCCCTGACCACCGCCAATGCCTCCGCCAGGTCGGTAGGGAGAGGCGCCCAGGCAACGCTGCACGCGCCGTCCTTTGGAACCTCAAAACCCAGATACCACGAATGAAGAAATGGACGGGTGAGCTCGAGCTTCGCCGCTCGTGATCCATAGGTCACGTCGCCCACGATTGGGTGACCAATTGCCGCCAGGTGAACCCGAATCTGATGAGTGCGCCCGGTTTCCAACCCCAGTCGCAAGAGGGTGTAGTCGGGAAAACGCTCGAGGACTCGGAAGTGAGTCCGCGCTTCTCGTCCCTCCGGAACTATTCCCATCTTTTGCCGATCGCGTCGGTTCCGACCAATTGGCGCTTCAATCGTGCCACGCTCCTCGCTCACGCGACCGTGGACGAGTGCAAGGTACTCCTTATGGATCGCCCGACGTTTCATTTGGCCGATGAGGTTTTGGTACGACGCATCGGTCAATGCGACGACCATGAGACCGGAGGTTCCCTTATCGAGGCGGTGCACGATACCAGGTCGCAACGCGTTTCCAACCGTAAGGCCGGGGTGACGTGCCATTAGTGCGTTTGCCAGGGTATCGGTGGGATGGCCCGGCGCCGGGTGCACGACCAGCCCCGCTGGCTTGTTCAGAATGATGAAATCGGGCGTCTCTCGAACGACCTCGAGCGGGATCTCGGTCGCGACAATTCCGGAGGGAGCCGGTGGCGACTCTTCGACGACGACAGTCTGTCGCCCAGACAATCGATCGCTAGCTCGGGAGGTTTTCCCGTCAACCTGAACCAGTCCACCTTCGATCAGTCGCTGAACCTGGGCCCGCGAGACGTTCGGAATCTGCTCGGCGAGGAACCGATCCAGGCGATAACCGGCATATCGATCGGGAACGGTCAAAGAGTGGCCAGTCACACCACGACGGAGCGGTCATTCGCGGCGTCGCGTCGGTCGTCTGACGCGACGCTAAGGTATAGAGCTAAGAGAATGACCCCGACCACGAATGAGCTGTCAGCCACGTTGAATGACCACCACCTGACGTTCCCAATACCCACGTCGATGAAGTCGACCACGCGCCCGAGTCGAACGCGGTCGAGCAAGTTTCCGACGGCGCCGCCCAGGAGCATCCCGAAAATAACCGTCATCCACCAGGCTCGCTCGTTGACGTAGCTGCGTGCGATGAGGAGCACCGGCACGGCGATCAGAGCGACGGCGGTAAAGAACAACGTCGCGGCCGGAAACATCCCGAACGCCGCTCCGGTGTTGGTCGTGAAACTCAACCGGACTAGATCTCCGACGACCTGGATGCTATGACTCTGTCCAGGCTGGCCCAGATTCTGGCTCACCCAGCTTTTCGTCAACTGGTCCAGCACGACGACGACGGCGGCCGTCCCAACAACCCCCGGACTAATCTGGATCCGCCGTCGCGGCAGCAAGGAGAGGCGAAGATTCAAAGCTCACTCCAACTATGACAACTCGACGGTTCAGCCCCGACTGGCCGTTTGCGGTCGCTGAGATCCAGCCGAGCACGTGACGCAGGTTGTCGCGTAAGGCAAGACCGCAAGTCGCTCCGGTGCAATAGGCTTCCCGCATTTCTCGCAAATTCCATACGTTCCGTTGGCGATTCGCTCGAGAGCAGCTTCAACTTTGGCCAGCATGCCGATCAGGTGCGCCTCGAGCGCGAGCGCCTTTTCCTCTTCGAAGATGTCCGTCGCCGTGTCCGCCAGATGATTTCCGTAGTAAGACTCTTCTACCCCAGCGTACTCAGCGGGACGAGCCGCGACGTCCGCTATTTCGGCTTTCAGTCGATCTCGTTCCGCGAGGAGGCGATTCTCGGCATCGGCGAATGAGGGCATCATTGCGCTCCTTGGTCTGGCGACGTTGCCGTTGCCCAAAATTGTAGCGACTGGGTGCACGTTCCGCAAGGCAAAGCAACCGTTCGGGCAGATCGACGGTTGAAGTTGTGACCACCACGACCTACAATGCGACATCAAGAAGCGTCCGGCCGCGCCAATAGCGCCTTGGTCAGACGACGCCCGCGGGCGCAATACTTTTGATTTGATAGGAGCGACGACGATGCAATCCCCGGCAAACTCAATTACTGATCTGCCAATCCAAGGGCTAGTCGCCAACCAAACCGCATTGGTCACCGGTGGTGGTCGAGGCATCGGCCGGGCGGTGGCACTCTACCTGGCGCAAGCCGGTGCGAGCGTCTGCGTATCCGACATCGATAGTGGCGCCGCGGCCAAGGTCGCGGCTGAAGTCCGCGACCTTGGCGCTCGAAGCGTTGCCGCGGCCGGCGACGTGGGCAAGGACGAAGACCGACGAGCGATGGTTGCTGCCGCCGAAAGCGAGCTTGGTCCGGTTGACATCCTGATCAACAACGCCGGCATCATGAAAGTCGTCGGTATGTACGATCTGACCGAGGCCGACTGGGACCGGATGCTGAATATCAACGCAAAGGCGGTCTTCTTCCTGAGCCAGCTAGTCCTGCCGGGAATGGTCGCCCGCAAACAAGGCGCGATTGTCAGCCTTGCGTCCGCCGCCGGAAAAGTTGCGACCGGAGTCAAATACCTGCACTACAACGTGTCCAAGGCGGCCGTCATCGCCATGACCAAGACAATGTCGGCCGAGGTCGCTAAGGACGGGGTCCGGGTCAACTGCGTTTGCCCTGGCATCATCGATACCGACATGTGGGTTCAAATCGACCGCGATCAAGGCCAGCACATGCTTGGACTCTCCGAGGGCGAATGGTTCAGGCGACGCCTCGAGCAGGTACCAATGGGTCGGGCTGGCACCGCCGAGGACGTCGCGAAGGTTATTTTGTTTCTCGCATCTCCGCTG
>CAZBQK010000021.1:0-7884 GCA_964493975.1 uncultured Dehalococcoidales bacterium
AAACCCACAGGTGCGAACGATCTCGTCGTAAAAGTCGATCGCCTGCCTTTCGCCGATCAGGTCGGCTTCCATCATGCTTCGCAGATCGTGGTTGTACTCGGTTGGAGTTGGGGTCAGCCGAGCGATGTCCTCCGGACGGTCGCATGGCACTCCGCCCAATTGCTGCACCCGTTCGGCGAACTTGCGCGCGTGGTGGTATTCGTCTTTGGCGTGCGACTTGAATTCGCGTCTGATCCCACCACTGTGAACGTCCGAAGCCATAACGTAATGGTGCCAGTACTGGAGGAACGAGCACCATTCGCTCGCAAGCGCCCGGTTAAGAAGGGCGACAATCTCCTCGTTATTGGCCTTATACCCCGCGGTCAAAGCGCCATCGGCGAGGTTTCTCTCGGCGTCTTGAACCTGCTGCTGCAGTCGATCCTGCCAGATCATTTCGCCTCCGTCGCGACCGCCACGTGACCGAATCGTTTCCTGGGTCGATTCTTCGCCGTGCCGACGCGCTCCCGTCGACGATCGGCGCCCCTCGGGAATCTCACCGGTCGGCCATTGCTGCGACATGACGTCTCCTTTTGCGAGAATTAGTGCCGAGAGTCAATCGAAATCTAGCCGAGCGCAGTCGGCAAGATCGGGACCATAGCAGGATACCAGGCCAGCGACAGGGTCACCGTTCTTCTAACTGTTCGCGCAGTAGATGCTTTTGCACCTTTCCGAGCGCGTTCCGGGGCAGCTGTTCGACGTACTGGACTCTCCGGGGCTTCTTGTAGCTGGCTAACCGATCGCGGCAGAAGGCGATCAGATCGTCCGGCGACGCAGCCGTCCCCGGTCGGGTCACGACCGCGGCGACCACCCGTTCGCCGTATTCTGGATCCGGTACGCCATAAACGGCAGCTTCCGCGACAGATGGATGGCTCGCCAGCACCTCCTCGACTTCGCGCGGATAAACGTTGTAGCCCCCGGTGATAATGAGCTCTCGGGCCCGTCCGGAGATCGTGAAGTAGCCATCGTCGCTACGCCACCCGAGGTCGCCAGTATTGAACCAGCCTTCCGAGTCAAAAGCTTCGGACGTTGCATCAGGACGCCGCCAGTAGCCGGAAAATACGTGGGGGCCACGGACCTGAATCTCGCCTGGTTGTTCGTCGACGATTGGTGTCCTTGTTCGAAGATCGACGATCCGCGCTTCCTGTCCTGGAAACGGCCATCCGACAGTGCCGGGGCGACGCTCGCCGTCGAAAGGGTTCGTCAGGTTCATCACCGTCTCCGTCATTCCGTAGCGCTCCAGTATTCGCTGACCGAAACGCTCTTCGAATTCGGCGAAGGTTTGGGCGCTCAGCGGGGCCGAACCAGAGACAAATAGCCGGATCGGCTTCGGGCGCTCCGAGCGAGAGCGCGATTCGGCGATGAGTCGAATATACATGGTGGGGACGCCGAAAAACATTGTCGTCTCGCCGCGTAACAACGTGTCATAGGTCTCGGCCGCGTCGAATCGGCGGCGGAGATCGATCGTCCCACCCGCCACGATACTTCCGTGAAGTCCAACCCCGAGCCCATGGATGTGAAAGAGCGGTAACGTCAAAAGAAGAACGTCCTGGTCGGTCCAGTGCCACGACTGTGCGACCGCGAGGCTGTTGGAGACAAGGTTTCCGTGAGTCAGCATCGCGCCTTTCGAACGTCCGGTGGTGCCCGAGGTGTAGGCGATCAGCGCGGCCTCCCGGGAGGAGGGCGGCCCGAGGTCGAACGGGTCGGGGCTGCCGACGAAGGATCGAATCGGAATCATCGTCGCCGCTCCGAGTAGACTGGAGTCAAAGGACGGTGCGCCAGCGCGGTTGGGAGCCCCGGCGACGACTACAGTGTCGAGTGACGACACCTCGGGAAGGACGCAGGCGAGCTCCGACAATCGAAGGTCGTCGACGACACAAATCCGAACCTCGGCGTCGGCCAATATGTGTCGCAGCTCCATTTGTCGATATTGGGTGTTGACCAGAACGACGATCCCGCCCGCGGCCTGGGCCCCGAGGTAGCTACCCAGGAAGTCCACGCCATTGTCGAGAAACAATGCGACTCGATCGCCGGCCCGCAAACCATTCCTCCGAAATGCCCCGGCCCATCGCTTCGTCAGAGCGACTATGTCGGAGTAGCTGGAGCTGATGCCCTCGAATCGGATGCACTCTTTCCCCGGATCCCGTTCGGCCGCGTTCAGCAACGCCTCCAGGATTGAACCTGGTCGATTTGTCACGCGCACCCTCCGTCGATAGTCGAACTGGCCTGATTATACTCAGTGGCACCGCAATGCAGCCTCGACCGTCGTAGACGGTATAATGGCTCGCGAAGAAACCACGTATCGGACGAGCGGCAATCCTCCTGAGGAATGCGCCGATCGTCGCAAATGAAACGGGGGTATGATGGCCGAGGACGGCATACTCAATATCCTGGTGTTTGGCGCCCATCCAGACGATCCGGACTTCAGCGCCGGCGGCATCGCGGCTTTGTATGCCCGAAAGGGCCACCGAGTGAAGTTCGTGTCGATGACCAACGGCGACGCCGGGCATCATGAAATCGGCGGGGTCGAGCTCGCCCGTCGGAGGTACGCGGAAACGCAGGCGGTGGCGCGAGTTCTCGGTCTCGTCGAGTACCAGGTCGTCGACAACCACGACGGTGAGCTCGAGCCAACTCTCGAGAACCGCCGGAAAGTCATTCGAATCATTCGCGAATTTGAACCGGATCTAGTCCTCAGCCCGCGGCCGAACGACTACCATCCGGATCATCGGTACACCGCGACGCTCGTTCAGGACGCGGCGTACATGGTGACGGTGCCGAACACAGTGTCATTAACCAACCATCTTCTCCGAAATCCGGTGATCGCGTACGTTTCGGACCGATTTCGACGCCCGTACCCGTTCAGCCCGGACGTGGCGGTCGACGTCGGCGACGCCATCGAGGCGAAGTACGACGCCCTTCACAGTCACACGTCTCAGATGTACGAGTGGCTGCCGTATAACTCGGGCACTCTGGCACAAGTTCCCGCGAGTGAAAGCGATCGGCGACGCTGGCTAATCGCCGACCGGGAACCACGACTCACCGATCAGGCCGTTCGTTTTCGGTCGGTCCTCGCAAAGTGGTACGGCGAAAAGCGGGCCGCGGAGGTTCGTTACGCCGAATCGTTCGAGATTTGCGAGTACGGATCCCAACCAGACGAGGCCCGAATCCGCCGACTTTTTCCGTTTTTTCCGTAGGCCGCTTTCAGCCGACGGTTGGCGATCTGCTGTTTACCCTGGCAGATGGGCCCACGCCCTCTTGTGGGACCGACTGCCAGGGCTTCAACCCGCGGGCCCGGAACCTTTCTCGGCTAAAGCCTCGATTGCCTCCCGCTCGAGCCGGAACGTCGTCCATTCGTCTTTGGGCGTAGCGCCAAGGGACCGGTAGAACGCAATACTCGGCGCGTTCCAATCGAGGACCGACCACTCGATTCGGCCACAGTCGCGCTCGACCGCGAGTCGGGCAATGGCCGTCAAGAGCGCTTTGCCATATCCCTGCCCGCGGCGCTCCGGCTGGACGAAGATGTCCTCGAGGTAAATCCCCGGTCGTCCCAAAAACGTCGAGTAATTGTGGAAGAACAGGGCGAATCCGACCACATGGCCGAGCTCTTCGGCAAGCAGGACCTCGGCATACGGCCGCGGACCGAACAGATGGGTACGGAGACGGTCCTCGTCAAGAACGACCGCGTCAGCCAGGTGTTCGTACTCGGCTAAGGCGCGGATGAGGCCGGCTATCGCGGGAATGTCTCGGACGGTCGCGGCTCGAATCACGGGTTGTCTCCCTGGCTCGGCAACTTAAATGGAATGGAACGGGGCACGACGAAGGATCATACCACGGGACTCCAGGTCCGCCGAGCGGAGGCTCCAATCGCGGCATTTCGATTATTTGCTAGTTCGATATTAATTTTCCTCATTTTGACTTCAGAATGTATTGACATTGTCCGTCCAGAGTTCTACTATGGGCTCGATCGAATCAATTTTGTTAAAGCACGCGGAGAGAATCACAATGCCCGACGTTCTGGGGCGTTGCCCCTTCTGTGGTGACGAGTTATACGTCGCCCGATTGCAATGCCCGTCCTGTCAGACGGCAATCGAAGGTCGCTTCAATCTCGGTCGCTTCCAGCGACTTTCACCGGATCATCTGGCATTCCTCGAGGTCTTTATTAAGAACCGGGGAATCATTCGGAACGTCGAGGCCGAGCTAGGTCTCTCTTATCCAACGGTAAGAAATCGTCTCGACGAAGTCATTCGCGCTCTGGGATTTGAAGTTCGGGATGACCAGGAACCACCTCGTGAACCGGGCGAGGATCCAGAACGCCGACGCGAGGTCCTCGAACGGCTGAAGCGGGGAGATATCACCGCGGAACAGGCGATCAAGCTTCTCAAGCGATAGGCGAGTAGCAGAAAAAACAAGGAGGTCGACCATGGCGTTCGAAACCGAACGACTCGAGATCCTAAAGATGGTCCAGTCGAAACAGATTAGTCCGGAGGACGGTGCCCGTCTGATCAAAGCGCTCGTCGACGAGCGGCCAGGGCAAGGGACACCCCCGTCCCGACCGAACCCGCCTCAGACCAATGGGCGGTGGTTCAGGGTCATGGTGGACGAGCCCGGCGGAGAGCGGGTCAACGTAAGCCTTCCGCTCGGAGCGATGCCGATGGTTCTGCGCTTCGTGGAACGGTTCGTTCCAAGCGAAAGCCGTGACGAATTACGAAGCGCGCAAGACCTGATCGCGAGCGGTTTCCGGGGTGATCTCGTGCGAGTGGAAAAGCCAGGCGGCCAAAACGTTCGCATTTGGATTGAGTAGGGCGAACCAAGCAGGTGACATGAAGGGAGTTTCGATGATGGCCACGACGTTTGACCATGGATCCAGCGCAACCGAGCGCGTCACGCCCGCCAATGCGGAGTTTGACCGGACCTTTCCCGTCGGCGGCGCGAGCCGCTTCGTCCTCGAGAACCCGTGTGGCAGCGTGGTCGTCCGCGCCTGGGACCGGCCGGAGATTCAGGTTCGCGCCTCTCGGCGACGCGGCCGATCCCCGGAACGGTTCGAGGCCACCCGTGTCGAATCCAATCACCAGGACAATGTCGTGATGGTGCGGACCGTCCTGGATCCCGCGGCCCAATTCGAAGAGCGAGGCGTTTTGTCCGGTGTCGCCGCCGAGATCGTACGAGCGTTCGGAGATCTCGTGCGCTCGGCCGGCAAGCCCTGCGACGTCGACTACGCCGTGATGGTCCCCACGGGATGTGGCGTCGAGCTCAAGTGCGTTTCAAGCTCGATCGCGATGGACGGCATTGTCGGGTCCATTGCCGCGTCAAGCGTCTCTGGTGACGTCGTCGTCGATCGCGTCGAGGGCGACGTCCGGCTCCAAACCGTTAGCGGCGACATCCGGGCCCGCTCCGTCCACGGACAGACGTACGTTGAATCGGTTAGCGGCGAGGTTACCGTGGATGGTCGGGTCACGTCGCTAGCCGCGAAAACCGTTTCCGGGGCGATCGAGATTTCCAGCAGCCTCGAGCCCACCGCGAGCTACGAGCTGCGGACGGTTAGCGGCGACGCGACCCTCCGGATTCCCGCTCAATCCGCCGCGTCAATTGGCGTTCGGGGAGTTAGCTGCGACGTCGAGTCCGACCTTCCGTGTGTCGTCACTCGCGATTCACGGTGGCCCGGCGCTCGGGAATGGCAGGGAACACTGAACGGTGGCGGAGCGAGAATTCAGCTCCAGACGGTTAGCGGAAGCCTTCGATTACGCGAGCTGCGTCCTGCTCCCGGGGTCGGCGCGGCCCCATCGCCGACCCCACCGGTTAGTATCGAAGGGTCTGCGTTCAGCCCAACGTCAGATGTCGCAGCAGTCTCGGACAATGAGGAGCGAGCCCAGGAGCCCCCTTCCGATGAGAAGCCGGCTCCCGAAGCCAACACCGCGTCGGTCGATCAGCCGGCGCCCCAACCTGAATCAGTGAACGACGATGACTCCGCGATGAGCGTGCTTCAAGCGCTCGAGCGCGGCGAGCTGAACGTCGACGAAGCTCTCCGACGACTCGACGGTTTGCGCGGAACGACAAAGTGAAGCACGCGTCCACCACGGAGTGTGAATTAGAGGACATGAAATGAGCCATCGAGATATTCCCATAGGGGAAGCCACCGAGATCGAGGTAAGCGCCGAGGGTGACCTTAACGTTAGCGGCTGGGATCAAAGGATAATCCAGATCGAAGGCGACGAGTGGGTCAACGCGACCGCCGAAGGATCGACGACCGGGCCGATTCGACTGCGCTTCGAAGGTGACGGTCGCCTGCGAGTTCCGTCCGTAATAACCGTTCGGATCTCGGACGTTAGTGGCGATACCCGGGTTCGAGACCTCTCCGGTACCCTCGAATTGTCTGACGTGTCCGGCGACGTGAGGATCGAGGAAATCCGCGGACCGGTCCAACTTGCCAGGGTCGAGGGCGACCTGAAGATTCAGCGAATTGATGGGCCGGTTTCGGTGGAGACCGCAACCTCCGATCTCGACGTTCGGCAAATCAACGGGCCGTTCACGTGCGACCACGTTGGCGGAGACGCGACAATAGAAGGAATAGCCGGCCCGCTGAACCTGACCGGCGCGGTCGGGGGTGATGTCGCGATCGCCGAGATCGGCGGACCGACGTCAATCGGCGAGGTGGGGGGCGACCTCAACGTGGTCAACTGCCAGTCCGTTTCGGTCAGAACGGTCAGCGGAGACCTCACCGCGAAGGACCTGCGAGGCGACTTCCGGGCGAACCAAGTTGCCGGCGATGCTCAGATCGCGGGTTGTGACGGACCGGTCGATCTGGAAGTGGTCAACGGCGACCTCACCGCTCGCGCCCTGCCGGGCGGTATTCACGCTCCCCGAGTTAATGGCCGAATCCGGCTCAGCACCTCGTTGTCGCCCGATCGGACCTACGACCTGGTGGGACGCGGGGCGGTGACCGTCTTGATCGAAGGCGATCCAACGCAGGTGTCGGCGACGTTCGAGCTTCGGAGGAGCGGCGGAGGTCGGATCGACATCGGACTTCCGCTCGAAGATCCAATCGTCGAACCGGGCTTCGTCCGGGGGCGAATCGGCGCGGGCGCCGCGTCAGTCCGGATTTCCTCCGAGGGCGCACTCCGGGTGGAGGCGCGGGGTCAGGGATCGACCGGCTTCAACGGATTCATGGAAGCAATGTTTGACGAGATCGGAGAGGAATTTCGGGGTGCTTTCGGCTCCTTCTCCGGTTTCGGGTGGGGTGGACCCGGTCGGGGACCAGAGGAACGAGGTCAACGCCGGGGGCGCCGGGCTGAAGAAAAGCTTCAGGAAGCCGCCCAGCGAGTGGCCGAAGAGGCCGAACGTCACGCGCGACACGCAGCGGAGCGAGCCCAACGTCAGGTCGAGCGCGCGGCCCGCCAGGCCGAGCGTCACGCCGGAAACTGGCGCTGGTTTGGCCGACCAATCGACGTGGGACCAGGCTGGATCAACCCGATGGGCCCGCCACGCCCGGTCCCACCGCGTCCCCCGGCGCCCCCTCCCCGTCCGCGAGCGACCGAAGACGAGCGACTGACGATTCTGAACATGCTTGCCGCCGGAACGATCGGCCCGGAAGACGCAGCGCGCCTGCTCGAGGCCCTTGGTTCATAGCGGGGTGACAAAAGCGGTTCACCGAGAATCGCCGCCGTGGGTGGACCGTTGGGTCTAGCGGGTTTCTGATACGCCTTGTCGGTGGTCGGACGCCGATCGCCGCCGACGTGCCCCCGAACCACTGTAGGGGCGGGCGGGGTGAGGAGGAGGGGCGGGGGCCCTTGTGACCGCCCACGTTCGCTCCGCTCGACGCTTCGCCGTCGATCGCTGGGGTCGTAGGTTCCT
>CAZBQK010000021.1:7894-32017 GCA_964493975.1 uncultured Dehalococcoidales bacterium
GCCACGGCCCCCTTGAGGACCTCGTACGCCTCCTCCATCGCGGGGGCCATGACGGTCCCGCCGCCGACCTCGCGCGCGTCGTTCCGCTCGACCAACAACGGCTGGACCGTCCACGCCAGCACCGAGGAGAGACGGGGGGCGAGCTCGGGCCCCCCCACCCCACGCCACCACCTCCCCCGCCCCTACGAGAAAGACACCGACCCGTCGCGCGCGCTGATGGCGGATAGCCGATCGATCTCAGTCAACTCGCCCACATCAGATACCCTCTATAGCCGGCGGCCAACCCACGGTTTAGAGGGACTATGTTATGTCCGGGAGCGACGCGCGAATTGACTCAGCGAGCAGCCGTTCATACAATGTTTCTGGCCCGGGTCGTGCATTTGAATGGGACAGACACCGTGCCGACGAAATGGAAGATTCAGGTTGAACGTCTTATCACTAACCCGTCAGCTTCGGACGTTTCTCCAGGCGACCTCGGGACGGCAACGGTACCGTGCCGAGCAGGTCCTCGTCTCGTTACGGGGACAGCCGGAGGAAGCTGAAGACCCGGAAATTCGCCGGATGATCGAACGAATCCCAACGATTCTTCGAGAACCGGGGGTGCGCCGGCGATACGAAGGATTTCAGCGATATTTTGACGTCTTACCGCGCATCGTCTTCATGTACCACCGGGGCGTCCCCGTTTCACAAATCTCGGCCGACCTATCCTTTATCGGCACCGATACCGGGGTCGAAACCGTGCTTCGAATCACGTCCCAGATTGTCGCCGAGCGTCTGAATCAAATCGGCTAAAGTGCTGCCGCTACCAGCGGGGCCGGCGGTAATTCGCCAGGCGACGCAGGGACTCCGCGACCAGCACCAGCACTGTCGCCACGACGACGAGCCCGGCAATCGCGGTAAATAGGTTGTGCGAATCGATCGCATTCAACGCCCGCTGGACCCCGGTTTGAGGTATCGGGGGAGCAATGAGGGCGTTAATGTACGTGCCACGTGGGTCGTCGACCAGGTCGACCGTGTCTAGAAGATCGCCGGCTTCCCAAGGAACTGACGGCCCCCAGCGCCAGATCACTTCTGCGACGTAGCGCCGCGTCAGGGAATCTGCTGTCGCCGACGACATGCTCAGATCATTCGCGGCATGAAAAAGCGCGAGGCCATTCGCGACCGACAGCAAGATGCCGGGCGGACGATAGATAATTCGCTTGTAGCCGGTTGGATAGTTCACGACGCTCAAAGGGCCGACACCATCCGAAGGATAGGTCCGGATCCGGGCGCCATTTGCCAACAGTACATCCGTAATTCCGGCCGGGTCAACTAACTGTCGCACGACAAATTCCTCGTCGACATAGTCGACCGGCAGATCGAAGGCTCGGCCGAACAGGTGAGGATCGAACTGAGCCGCGCTGCCCCCACTATTACCTGGGACCTGGAAACCGGCCGCACTGGCAATCACGCCAGCCCGAGCGGTCGTTCCGAACAGCAGCGTCGAGACGTCGCTCGCCTTCAGCGATGGATTGTTGATGGCGACGTGATAGACCTGACCAAAGTTCTCGGATCGGATCGCGGTGATTCCGACGCTGGTCCGGCTTGACCGTAAGCTTTGCTGTCGGACGCGGCCCACTGGGTCCGGATTTGGAATTTGCGGGGCCTCGGCGGGTGTCACGCTGTAAGAGCTGATGGGATCGACGACGACCCTCCGAGACTCGCCAGGTGAGGGTGGCCATTGAGTTGGGTTCCATCCCGTTTGCTTGGTTAGGTCCGCCGCCGCGGTGTACGTCGTGAGGCCGTAGATCTGCCGAACCACGTCGCCAAAGCTCATCCCCGGCGCGTAGGCGACGTCCACGATCTTACCGCCCGGCCGGACTTTAACCGGTCCGTTGTCGCTCGGATACACAAACAGGTCGGTCGGCGAGCTGTCCGGAAACGAGATCACGCGAACCACGTTATCCGTGGGTTTCTGATACATCGTGTCGACGACGCCGTTCGTAAATCGCTGGACGAACTGGTTTGGCCGATGAAGAATTGCTTGGACGGCGAAGGTTGTCGAAGGGGCGATCGGCAGGTCGATCGCCTGCCCCACCGGAACCAAAGCCGGCCCGCCAAGTCGGGGGTTTTTCCGTTTAGCCGCCTCAAAAACCACGTCGATGTGGGAGACGTCCCCAAAGACGAGGAGCGACGCATCGGCCAGGGTCCCGCCCGAGCCTATTGTTAGTCGAATGACCTGGGTCCAGGTTCCGCGTCCGTCCAGACCGTCCTGAACGATGCCTACGCCGATCGGCGGCATGTCCCCAGGATAGCGTGGGATATCCGCGGCTACCGTTCCATCTCGGTCCGTCGAAGCAACAACGGGTGTCGCGGTGCTGAGGAAAGAAGCGATCGCCGCTACGATGATGCCAATTCGCGCAACGAGGTGCATCGAGCTCCGTCACCCGATCGAGTCAAGCGCGACCGGAGAAGCAAGAACTATTCCTTCTTCTCCTCTAACTGGACACTCCCGGCCTCCCTGGGTTACAATTCCCCCGCGGGGGCAGTCGCGAGGAGCGCATTAGCGTGGAGGCAAAGGCACAGCTCGATCAAATCGCGCGCGAAGTCGCGGTGTGTACCGCCTGTGCTCTAGCCAAGACCCGCACGAAAACTGTTCCGGGTGAAGGCGCGCCGAACGCCGATATTTTGTTCATCGGCGAGGCCCCCGGATTCCACGAAGACCAGCAGGGACGTCCGTTCATCGGCGCCGCCGGTCAGTTTTTGACCGAGCTTCTGGCATCAATTGGGCTCGACCGCTCGAGCGTGTTCATCGGAAACGTTGTGAAGTGTCGACCTCCAGGAAATCGCGATCCCCAGCCGGACGAGATTCAGGCCTGCGATCATTTCCTCCGGCGACAAATTGACGCGATTCGTCCGCGGGTCATCGTCACTCTTGGCCGCTTTTCGATGTCGAAATTCTTTCCCGGCGAAACGATTAGCAAGATTCACGGTCAACCACGACGCCGTGACGGTGTGACTTTCGTCCCAATGTATCACCCCGCCGCCGCTTTACATCAGCCGTCGTTACGTCAAGCCATCGAAGCCGATTTCCGCAGGTTACCCGACATTCTCGCGGCCGTTCGTGAGATTCGTCAGGCTCCGGCGGGCACCGAGGCACCAGAAAATCCGAATCCAAGCGCCACTCAACTAAGTCTCTTCTGAGAGGTACATCACAATATTGTCTAGCCATGCCGTCCGCATCATCCCCATCGGCGGTGTCGGCGAGATCGGCAAGAACGCAACTCTCGTCGAGTTCGGCGATGATTTGCTACTTATCGACGCCGGCCTGAAGTTTCCCGAAGAGGAGATGCTCGGGATCGATCTTGTCATCCCCGATGTCCCTTTTCTCCAGCAGATCCAGCATCGCCTTCGCGGGATCGTCATCACCCATGGACACGAAGATCACATCGGAGCGCTCCCGTACATCCTCACATCGATTGACGTTCCAGTTTACGCAACCCGCTTGACCCGGGGCCTGATCGAGGTCAAGCTCAAAGAGCACAAGCTTCTAGGAAAGCGCAAGCTTGAGCCGATCGTCGCGAATGAAACGACGGTCATCGGACCGTTCAGCATTCTTCCATTTCGGGTCACCCATAGCATCCCGGATGCGGTCGGACTGGCAGTCACGACATCGGCCGGCACGATCGTCTTCACCGGCGATTTTAAATTCGATCAAACGCCGGTCTACGGCCCACCGCCGGACTTCGCGACTCTGGCAGGTATCGGAGCGCGCGGGGTGCTCGCGCTGATGTCTGACTGTACCCGGGTCGAGAAGGCCGGTTACACCCCGTCGGAGCGAACGATCCAACGGGAGCTGGACGAGCTCATCCGCGATTTGCCCGGCCGCGCGCTCATCACGACCTTTGCCTCGAACATCACCCGAGTCCAGCAAGCGATCGACGTCGCGCACCACCATCGACGCAAAGTCGCCTTTGTTGGTCGCAGCATGGAAAATAACTGCGCCATCGCAAGCGAGTTAGGATACCTCGTCTATCCTGAAGACACCGTTTATCGGCTCGACGACGTGAGACGATTCCCTCTCGACGAGGTCATGCTGATCACGACTGGCAGTCAGGGCGAGCCGTCGTCCGTGCTTTCGCGCCTCGCCACAAACGATCATCGGCAAATCAAAGTGATGCCCAACGACACCGTTATCGTGTCGGCGACCCCGATCCCCGGAAACGAGGAGACCGTCGCCCGGACCATCGACAACCTCATGCGCCTCGGGGCCGACGTTATCTATGAGCCCCTTGCGAACGTCCACGTGTCGGGACACGGAAGCCGCGAAGAGCTCAAATTGATGCTCAATCTGATCAAACCCAAGTACTGCGTTCCCGTCCACGGCGAGTACCGACACCTCGTTCTGTATCGCCGTCTCGCGGCCGAAGTCGGCATCACCGCGGAAAACGTCGTGCTCGCCGAAATTGGGGATGTGATCCAATTCGACGACGAAGGCGTTCGCAAAGTGGATCACCACACGGTCGGCTCGGTGCTCGTGGACGGCGTGACCGTCGGCGGATCGACCGAGGTTGTCCTGCGCGACCGCCTCCATCTATCGCGTGACGGCGTCCTGATCGTCGCGATCACCCTCGACCGCACGACCGGAGCGGTTATGGCCGGGCCCGAGGTGATCAGCCGCGGAATGATGGAACCTGGTCCTTACGCGGACGGAACTTTGATCGAACAGACCCGCGAGCGAATTCGCGAGGCCCTCCAGAACCATCTGGCCACGACCGTGGAATACGGCTTCGTCGTGTCAAAGGTCAAGGAGACTGTCGGCGACTTCATTTACCAACGGATAAAGGCGCGACCGATGATTCTTCCAGTCGTCACCGAAGTCTGACGCCGCCGTGAGCAGAAGAGCGTCGCTTATCGAAATGGATCGCATCCCTGGTCGGCGTGCGCTCGACGCGGGCGGTCTCACGAGCCTCTTTGTCACGGTTGCGTTCGTTCTGGTTATCCTCGCCGTGGTCGTCCCGGGCGGGACAATCGGCGGCGAGGTGCGATCCTTCCTCGGGTTTGCCTTTGGCTGGGGCAGCTACGTCGCTCCGGTCGTTCTTGGCGCGTTCGTCGCGACCGCGTTGCGTTCAAGGCTCGATCCGTCATTTGAGCCGCACCGGCGACACCTGTCCGGGTGGCTCCTGGTCTTCCTCGCGGTTGTCACGCTGTTTCAGGCGGCTAATCCAACGGCCCGGCCGAATTGGACGACGGCTCATGCTGGCGGTTGGCTCGGCTCATTCGTCTGGACGGCCGTGGCCGACGCTTTTGGCGATCGCGGCGCCGTGATATTGACGTCGGCGGTGGGGTTGACCGGGCTCGGACTACTTTTCGACCTGACTATTGAAGATGTCTGGTCGTTCCTTAAGAGCGGGTCGTCCTGGGCGATTAGCTCGGCGGCGAGGACCGTGCGCGATCTGGGCAGGCCGTCTCGACGACGAACCAGCTCCATTCTGACCGATTTCGACGACGCCGATGTCAGCCTGCCGCTGGTCCAGGACCACGGCAAGCCGATGTCACGGCCGGCCGCGCTACATCGCAGCGTCAACCCGGCCGGTCCAGTGTCATGGTTCTTACCGCCAGTCACCTTACTCAAAGCCGGGAGCGTCGGCGAGCTAAGTCAGATCGATTTGAATAAGAAAATCCGAACGATCGAAGATACCCTTGCCGACTTCGACGTTTTCGCCAAGGTCGTTCAGGTCAGTCCCGGTCCCACTCTGACTCAGTTCGGCCTCGAGCCGGGCTATCGTGAACGGGTAGATCGCAACGGTCAGGTCGTCAAGCGCGACAAGATCAAAGTGAGTGAAATTCTGTCGTTGAGCAACGACCTCCAGCTTGCTCTTGGAGCGCCGAGCGTTCGGATCGAGGCGCCGGTTCCCGGTCGCCAGGTCGTCGGCCTGGAGGTTCCGAACACCCAGACAACCGTCGTTAGCTTGCGCCAGGTGGTTGAAAGCGGCGCCTTTCAGAAAATGCGGCTGAAAACTAAGCTGGCAATTGCGCTCGGCGAAGACGTCAGCGGCCAGGCAATCGCGGCCGATCTGACGCGGATGCCCCATCTCTTGATCGCGGGGGCTACCGGCAGCGGAAAATCGATCTGCATTAACGCCATCATTTCGTGCCTGCTCCTTCAAGCGACCCCGGATGAAGTCCGACTGATTCTGGTGGATCCCAAGCGGGTCGAGCTGACCACGTATAACGAGGTGCCGCATCTTCTCCGTCCGGTTGTCGTCGACGCGGACAAAGTCGTCGGCGTTTTGAAGTGGGTCGTCCACGAAATGGACGAGCGCTATAAGGCGTTCGAGAAACATGGCGTGCGCAACGTCGAGGGATTCAACAAGCTCGCGGCAAAGGCGGCCCCTTCTCGTCCGGTCGACGACGAGGACGCACCGCAACCGCGCCCGGCGACGATCGAGGCGCTCCCCTACATCGTGGTCGTGATCGACGAGCTTGCCGATTTGATGATGCTTGCTCCGGACGAGACCGAGCGCCTGATTTGCCGCCTAGCCCAGCTGGCCCGAGCTACCGGTATCCATTTGATTGTCGCGACCCAGCGCCCCTCGGTCGACGTCATCACCGGACTGATCAAGGCGAATTTTCCCACGCGAATCAGCTTCGCCGTTAGCTCCCAAATTGATTCGCGGACAATCCTTGACACGCCCGGCGCCGAAAAGCTCCTCGGCCGAGGCGACATGCTCTATTTACCCACCGATGCAATGAAGCCGATTCGCCTCCAGGGCGTCTTTGTTTCCGATGAAGAGATCGAGCAGATGGTCGTCCACTGGAAATCGCTCGGTCCACCGCGGTACATCGAGTCCCTCGTCGCACTTCCAGCCGACGGCGACGGCGAGGAAGAGCTCGACGAGCTTTTCAGTCGGGCGGTCGAGTTAGCTCAAGACGGATCCCGCTTGTCGGCGTCTTTCCTCCAGAGACGCCTCCGGATTGGCCATACTCGGGCTGCCCGTCTGATGGACCAGCTGGAACAGCAGGGAGTTATCCCGGGGCCGGATGAAAACGGACGGTCGCGCGAAGTCCTCCACGATCCCGCGCCTTGACGGCTTCGCCGGCGATGGCGATACTGCCGTAAACGGTATCCCGGCACCTAGTCGCTACCCGCGATCGCGCTCGGGAGCGGTCGGGATAGGAAGGGAGGAATAAACCATGGCTTATAGCATCCGCGTCCTCTGGAAGACCCCCGGGGCGCAGCCGAACGGACTTCAGGCGACGCCGGACGGTCTCTGGGTCCTGGACCAGGTTGATCCTAACGAGGTTTATCTTCTGCGCTACTCCGATGGCGCGATTCTGCGCCAGTTCTCGACCCGATCAAAGCACGGAAGTGGCATTACCGTCGACCCGCAGGGACGAGTATGGATTGCTTCGACCTTTGGGTTCGAGATCGTTTGCCTGGATCCAGAGACTGGACGCGAGATCTCGGCGATCCCGGCGCCAGGTCTTGGACCTGGTCCGGGATCGCCCCACGCCCTGGAGTGGCACGACGGTCATCTCTGGTGCAATGTGCCCAAGGCCGGCCAGATTTACGAGCTGGACCCGAGCAATGGCAAAGTCCTTCATCAGATCTCCGCTCATGGCGATCGGGCTCACGGAATGGCCTGGGAAAGCGACGGGATGTGGTGTCTGGGACTAAACCCCGCCGCGGAAGCCGGATCGTCCGCCGTGGGCCCGGACGAAACCAGCCGCCCCTGGCGCTCGGGAAGAGGCTTGCCAGCACTTTGGAGCTCCGACACGAACAAACGCGTCATCTTTCGATTGAACCCCGACACCGGGACGATCCTCGACGCGCTCGGTGTTTCGGGTCTGGAGCCGCACGGTATGACGATACACGATGGTACGTTCTGGCTGTGTGACGCCGGCACGCGCGACGTGTTCGTTCTTGAGAAGTAAGACGCCCGATTCGTAGGTCTAACGTGATCCAGTCAATCGTGAGGGCGCGGCGGCACGGGCCTCGCGCCCTCACATTCCTCATCGCCGTCGCGATCGTATCGATCCTGGTCGGCTGCTCTGTCGCTAGTCCGTTTGCCTCGGCGTCCCCAATCCCCGGTCAAACCAGTACCGCGGCCGCCAAGCGCAACCTCGTGACAATCCTCTTACTCGGAATCGATCAAAGGCCAGACGAGGCGGCCAGGCACATTCCGAGCCGAACCGATACGATGATTCTGGTCGTCGTCGATCCTACAAGCAAGCGGGCGGCACTCGTGTCGATCCCCCGCGACCTGATCGTGGCCATTCCGGGCCACGGAAATCAGAAGATCAACACCGCCCATTTTTGGGGCGAGTCGGATGAAATCGGCAGCGGACCGGATCTCGCCGCTCGGACGGTCGAGAATAACTTCGGCGTTCACGTCGATTACTACGCTCGGGTCGATTTTTCCGCGTTCGAGCGGGGTATCGACGCGTTGGGAGGCATCGTCGTCGACGTCCAACGTCCGATTCTCGACGACGAATACCCAACCGAGAATTACGGGGTCAAACGAGTATTCATACCGGGCGGACCGCAATGGATGGACGGAGCGCGGGCCCTGGAATTCGTTCGATCGCGACACAGCGGTAACGACTTTGGGCGGCAGGCGCGCCAGCGACAGGTCATCCTCGCGGCGGAAAGCAAACTACTCCGGCCAGAGATGGCTCTCAAGGTTCCCGAATTCGTGTCAGTTGTGCGGCAGTCACTCGCCACCAACATTCCGCCGACAAAACTGCCGTGGCTGCTCTACCTTGCCGCGTCAATTGGGCCATCGAACGTCGTGGATGCCGGGATCACCTATGACATGCTCGTCGACGTCAATAAAGACGGGTCAGAATTCCTCCCGGACCGGGTCAAGATCCAGCATCTGCTCGATACCGTGCTCGACAACCCTCCGTCATCGTCAGCATCGAATCCCACCGCGACGCCGAACCCGGTAGCCGTCCAGGATCCGGTTCGAGTTGAGATACTCAACGGCACGACCCGGGATGGACTGGCCGCGACCCTTGCCGATGCTTTGAAAACAAAGGGATTTTCAATCGCCCGCGTCGCCCAGGCGGACACGAGCGATCAGGTCCATACTCTGGTGACGGATCGTAGCGGAGCGCGGCACGCCGGCCCAACGGTCGCGAAAGCGGTCGGCGTCCCCTCGGCGACGGTGGTCCTGGCCCCAGCCCAAACCGGACTGCCCGACGTCACGGTTGTGCTGGGGTACGACGTCCCCGATCCCCGACAAAGCTAGCGCTCAGGCCTATTCCATCCTCTCTTGTTGCCAAATCAGTCGTTTCGAGTACAATGACCGGGCGTGGAGGGCCGACGCGAGGGGATACGGCAACCTGGGCGCGGCTCGAACCCTGGATGGGAGGACAATTGGGCATTTTAGAATCGCTCGGTCTGAAGAAGAAGGCGGAAGCCCCGGCCTCGGGAAAGACGATTAAGGTCGGTCCCGGCGACAAGCTGAAAAAGATCGCGAAGCGCGAGTACGGCGACGAGGAGCTCTGGACCAAGATTTACGAAGCCAATAAGTGGCGGATCGACGGCGACGAGGTCGTCGTCGGGCAGGACCTTTTCATCCCGGATCTGAAAAAGTAAAGAGCGGGTGGCGCTCGACACACTCTACGTCATGATCTCGGGGGCGGGCACGGCCAGACGTATTCCGCACCTTCTGCCACGACTCATCGGTCTCGCCCCTCGGGTCATCACCGTTCTAACACCCAACGCTCTTCGCATCATCAGTCCTCGCGAGCTCGCCCTCGTCCCCGGTCACCACATTGTCGAAAGCTATTTCGACGATGCTATATTGCCCCGACCACCCCGTGGGGCGATCGTGTTTGCGCCCTGCGGCTTCAACTCACTCAACAAACTCGCCACCGGCATCGCGGACAATCTCGTACTGTCCATCGCGGCCGAAGCGATCGGGAGGCGAACCCCGGTCGTCGTCGCGGTTTCGGTCAATCCGCCGCTCTGGGCTCATCCCGTTGCACGGAAGTCCGTCGCGACGCTTCGCGAATGGGGTTGTGACGTTCTCGAGCCAGCCGCTGAAGGCGAATACTTAACCCTCGCGTCGGACGACGCGATCGTCGAGGCCGCGGCCAACTCATTTAAGGGGGAACACAGCTGACCTCGAAGGGCCGGGGACCGACCGGCTAAAGCCTCGACTCCACGAAGGGATAGGCGTGGCGTCGATCCTACACATCCGAGGAGTCGAGGCTTTAGCCGGTCGGTCTCGTTTGACGCGCGGCAGAACCGCTCAGTCTCTCAAGGCAGAAACGGCTCCGGATCGATCTTGTTTTCGTGCAGACGCACCTCAAAGTGGAGGTGGGGACCGTTCGCATACCCGGTCATGCCGACGTAACCAATCACGTCACCCTGATGGACGCCCTGACCTGACTCGGCCTCGATCCGGGACATGTGAGCGTAGAGCGTCTCGTAGCCATCGTGGTGGTAGATCAGGACGTTGTTTCCGTAACCATGAGCGTGATCTACCCCCGCGAACTCGACGACCCCGTCAGCCGCCGCGACGATCGGCGATCCGGACGGCGCGCCGATGTCGAGCCCCATGTGGTATCCGCCAATCCAGTCTGAGCCAGGGACGCCGAATCGAGTCGTGATCGGTCCCACGGCCGGCCAAACGAAAGCCGGGGCGTTGACGTCGGTCTTGGGCTTTGCGACAGGCGCTCCAAAGCGCACCGTTCGCGTTGGCAAATCCGGCACGACCAGAACCATTCCAATCTTGAGCGAGTTGGGATCCGGAAGATCGTTGAGGGACTGAAGAGTGTCCACGTCGACGGCGAGCAGCTCCGCGATGCCGCTCAAACTATCGCCGTCCTGAACGGCGTACGTCGCGACGACGCCCCGTGCTTCACTCGCGCGCGGCAACGCCGATACAATCTGCGGCGCCACCTGAGACCCGGCCGATATCGGTCCCGCGTTTAAACCAAGGACCACCGAGAAACCGATACTGACTGCCGCGGCACGTCTTAGAATGAGGCGCGTCACCCCGCTCTCCTCCTCGATCGTTCTTTCGTTCGCTCCCTGGCCTGACATTGGCACGAACCTTACCACACGGGGGATCGTCCGGCAATCCCGCGGACAGGTCATGACTTGCGAACTAAGCCTGGCGCCGGTAGAGTGACGGGACATGCGAATCGCGGTAGTCGGTAATTTCGGTTTTGGGTACAAGGGCACGATGTCCGCGCGGTCGTTGCCGATTGCCCGCGAGCTTGCCCGGCGTGGCCATCAGGTCGAGGTCTTCCTTCCGGATGACGGCTCGGACGTGCCGGAATCGACGACGATCGATGGCGTGGTGATTCGGACGTTTCGCGTGGTTGGCCGGGAAGGGCGACGCGAAAAGGCGCGGTTGGGAACGGGGGATGTCCGGGAGGACAGTGGGCTTGGCGACGCGCCGAACGAGGACGACCGGCTAAAGCCTCGACTCCAGCAGGGAAAACGCGGAGTCGAGGCTTTAGCCGGTCGTTCCCCTGTCCTCGCGATCCGCGAACACGCTCGGCTCGGCGCCACGATCGTGTGGCACGTTCTCCTTTCACAACCGGACGTCGTCTATGCCTTCAAGCCGATCGGATACGCCGGGCTGGCGCTGCTGACCGCATGGTTGCGTCGTCACATTGGAGGTTGGCGACCAGTCCTCGCGCTTGACGCCGACGATTGGGAGGGTACCGGGGGCTGGGCCGATCGCCAGCGTGGCTCACACTGGCGAACACGCCTGGTTGATTGGCAAGAGCGATGGTGCTTGACCCATGCCGAGGTCGTGACCGTCGCGAGCCGGGAGCTCGAGCGCCTCGCCCAACCGACGTCGGCCAAGCTCGTGTACGTTCCAAACGCGACGTCGTCGACATCGCCAGGGTGGACGATTGGCGACGGCGACCGGTTTCGCGCTTCATTGGGCCTAGGCAACGTTCCGGTCGTTCTCGCCTACACGCGTTTCCTCGAGTTCGCGCCAGGGCGGCTCGTAGAAGTGTTCGAGAAGATCCTTCGAGGCTGTCCGGATGCTCACCTCGTGATTGCCGGAAAGGGGCTGGACGGCGAAGAGGGGCTATTTGGGCGTCTCGTGGCCAAGCACGGCCTCGGCCAGCGCGTTCATCAGCTCGGATGGACCACGGCCGAGGACCTTCCAAACGTGTTCGCGGCGGCCGATGTCGCGCTGTATCTCCTGGACGACGATCTCCTGAACCGGGCGAAATGCCCGATGAAGCTGGTCGACTTAATGCTCGCCGGCGTTCCAGTCGTCGCCGACCGCGTTGGTCAGGCCAGCGAATACATCGCCAACGGACTGAACGGCATGCTCGTTCCGACGGGCGAAACCGGCACGATGGCGAGCCAAACGATCGAACTACTCCGGGACGTCGAACGGCGAACCCGGATCGGAGCTGCGGCCCGCCTGAGTATGCTCACCGATTGGACTTGGCGAACGAAGGCGGAAGCGATTGACGAGGCGTTTCGGTCTGCCGCCTCCAAGTAACCGGCGGCGTGAACGAACCATCCTCCCCACGCCAACCGGCGGTCCCTACCCCGTTTCCGCGGCCGACGCCGCATCAATCTCCGAAGGAGCCTCTCGCCGCGCCAGCGTGATGGTTCCGAATCGATCTGCTTGGTGGGCCGACACGACCCCTAAGCGCGCTAGCTCGAGGACCCCGAGAAAGGTGGCAACGTAGCGCTGACGAGGCGCTCCAGCGCCCAGGAGATCGGAGAATCGTACCGTCGTGAAGCGATCGAGTGCCATCCGGAGCAGGTCCATGGCCTCCGCAACCGTCATCCGTACCTCGGTCGGCAGCTCGGTCTCGGGCTCAACTTTCGGTCGATCGAGTGCCTGACGGAACGCGTCACGCAATAGTGTAGGATCGAGCGGCGGCGCCCGCCGGGGCCGCGTGGGACGGTATGCGATTGGCATGTGAGGATAACTTCGCAATCCAGCGTCGTGTCGCTCCACGAGGGCGTTCCCGACCGCGCGGAAACTCCGATATACCCTCAATCGCTCGATCAGGTCGGTCGGGTCCGGCGTTGCCGGATCGGGCATTGGCGTCCGTTCTTTTGGGGGAAGAAGCAGCGTCGATTTAATGAGGAGCAACTTCGCGGCAACAACCAGGAAAGCCGAGAGGTGCTCGGGATCACGAAGGTTGGCCGAGGACAGATGGGCGAGGTACTGATCGGTTACTTCGGCCAGGGAAATTGCCAGAAGATCCAATTCACGGCGTTCGATCAAACGCACGAGTAGATCGAACGGCCCGCTGAAGCCGTCCACCGCCACGACCGGTTGGGTCTTGTCGAGCATCATTTCGTCCTCGTGGCGGGTTGTTGCCGTGGCTGACCTGGCAACCATCATATCACTCGCCAACCACCATCCTGGCCTCGGATACTTATCCTCGTCACCCATCGCTCATAATATCGTCACTCTTGACAAACACCCGGACGGAGTTGCACGGGTATGATCTCTCGTGTATACTGCCGCCCGGTGGTATGGTTTCGGGTCCACTTGGCGCGGCGACGAAGCCCGTTGCACCAATCGGAGCATGCCGTGGCACGAGCGAATCAACCGGCCTGCCAACCAAGCAATAGCGGGAGGCTCCCATGTCCTACAGCGACAAAGTGTTGAATTGTCGAGAGTGTGGGAAGGATTTCGTATGGACGGCAGGTGAGCAGGAGTTTTACGCCAGCCGCGGATTGATGAATCAGCCGGGCCGCTGCCCGGAGTGTCGGGCAAATCGGCGTCTTCGAGCGCCAGCGGGTAACTCGGTCGCGTTCGAGGATCGCGGAGCACGTCCTCAGCGTGAGATGTATCCGGCGGTGTGCGCTGAATGCGGCGCCCAGACGATGGTGCCGTTCTTACCGCGCAACGACAAGCCGGTGTACTGCAGTACGTGCTTCGATCGGGTTCGGGCCCGGCGGTAGCCATCGCTCGACGACCGGGGAGCGGCCGGACCGACACGACGTCCGGCGGCCGCTCCTCGGGCCGCTCCTCGCTCTGAACGAAGCTGACGTTCAGCTTCTGGGTATCATGTCCTCGAACCAAAACGTCCGAAGGCGGAGTCGGTTCGGCCCGTTCTTATTCCGTCGCCGTTCATGCCTGTCCGTTGATCCGGCCTCACACCATTATCTCGACGTCAAACCGAGGTAGCTGGGAGATTGCCCTGGACCGCCAAAGACGACGCGTCATCACCACGCTCGACCGGCTGGAACTGCCCCGTGACCCGACCGGTCCCTGATACAATAACTGCTAATGGAATCCTTTTACCCACGTCCGCCTAAACCGTACTCGCCTTATGCCGCCATCTCGTCGCGGCCCCGCCGCTCCCGCGGCGCAGGTACGGGTAGTGACATCGGACGAAAGGGGCTGGGTCCAGCCACGTCGAGCGACGTCGACGGTGAAATCGCCCGGATTGCCCGGCAGCTCGCCGTTGTCTCCCGAGAGATCCCCTGGGAGCGGATTCAAAACGACGAGTGGGACCGGCGATGCCAATACATCTTCGACGTCAGAACGGCGGCGCGGGTCCGGACGCGGTCCCGACAAATCGCGACGCAGCACGGGTTCGACCAAACCGCGTTTGTCAATTACGCTCTGCGCCGCTGGTACTGTTTCTGGGGAGCCCGGATCGCCGAATCGTTGTTCGTGAGCCACCCGGGAGTCGTGCCCGGCCCTCCCAAAGACCACAAAGTCGACTTCACGATCGATGGCATCCCGTTCGACCTCAAGACGAGCGACGTACCGCGAGCCTTTGCGAATCGGATTGGCGACGTTCACACCCAGCCCGAACAGCTCGCGACCTGGTTTTACGCCCACCAGAGCCGCGAGCGGAGATTCCATACCGCGAACCGACTCTTTCTTGTCCTGTGCGATTCCGAGAGACCGGACGAAGCGTGGCGACTTCGCGGCGACGTCGCCGCGTTGCGGAGTGCGATCGCCACATTCATGTCTCGGCCAAAATTCGTTGACATCTGGGTCGCCGACGAGAAAGGCGCTCGGCAGAAAGTTGTGACTGGCGTCATACCGGTCCTCCGGCCGCCGGGCCCCCGACAGTTAGAGCTCGCTTTTCCAACCGTGACCACGACCGAGCGACCGAGTCAACACGTCGTCGACGAGGAGCCGAATAGCTACCAATTATTTCTCCCACTCGCGTAGGACGCCTTCCGATTCAAAGTGAAGAGGGTATTCCGATTCATGGAGCGTACTGAGAGCATCGAGAAGCTACCAGCCGGGCAACCGTCTCAGAATGGAGAGAGCCACTTCACTCCGTTGTCGCGACTAGAACGGCGGATGGTCCCCTGGCTCCAGGGAGTCGACGGTCTTATCTACACTCTCGTGGGCGTCGTATTCCTCGTCGCCGCCCTTGGCATGCTTGTTTACAGCGTGATCTCGTTCCCGGGCCACCTCCAAAGCGAGGGATTCCCACTCGCAATCGTCGCCCTCGCGAACGACCTTTTGCTCGTGATGATCATCATGGAGGTTCTGCGCACGGTTCTGTCGTATCTCGAGGCGCGCGGAAGCTCACTTCAGCCTTTCCTGTTCATCGCCGCGATTAGCGCGACGAGGCGTATCCTGGCCATTGGCGCCAAGATGAGCGTCGCCGGCGAAACCCTGACTCCGACCATGTTTCAGCAAGCCATGATCGACCTGCTGGCCAACGCTGGCGCGATCCTGGCAATCGCCGTGGCCCTATTCCTTCTGGGCCGACGCGCAGGTTCTGAAACGTAAAGGCGTGGTTATCGAGCTAGAAGCCGAGCAGAAGGCCAGTAGCGCGGGGGCTCGTCCTCTGCCGTCCTAGAGTAGGCTGAACGTGCATTCGGCGAGCGAGGAACGCCCTCACCCTAACCCTCTCTCAAAGGGAGAAGGGACAGACAGCCTCACCACGGGGAGTGGGGCCGTACTGCCTCTCCCTCTGGGAGAGGCCGGCCGCAGCCGGGTGAGGGTCGTGCCCTCGCCCGCCGAAAGCACGTTCAATTTGACATAGGACGCTCGCCCAAAACGCCGGCGCGATGTAGATGGCCGAACGGGCACCGTGGAGGACAAGCCTGCGCTACTGATTGGTCGTTCGGTTACAGCGACCTGCTGAAGCTAACACTTCGCACGACCGATTTTTACAGCGGAAGCTTCACCGCGCGGCCAAGCTCGTTCGAGCGATGGGCCGCCAGGATAACCTCGACCGCCTTCCGTCCATCGACGTCCGATACGCGGGCGGGCTCCCCCGTGGCAATTGAGTGAAGGTAGTCCTCCCACATCAGTCGGAAGTGGGTGTTGTGACCGGCCACCGCCGGGACCTCGACGTCGTGAATGTCGGTATCGCCGAAGGTTCGCGGCGAAAGCACGCGCAATGATTGGGGTTGGGTGGGGTTACCGGACCGGTTCCGAATCTCGACGTAGCCTTCATCCCCGTAGATAAAGATTCCGTGGTCGAACGGGCCATTTTTCAGGCCAAACGTGGCGGTCATCTCCGCGAGGACCCCGCACCCGAACCGGAGGGTTACGATCGCCGTGTCTTCCTCGACCATGTCGATGACTTTCCGAGTTCCCATGGTGCACGACACCTGATCGACGTCTCCGAATAGCCAGCGTAGGGTGTACATTGGATGGACCGATTGCGCCATCAGGACGCCGTTCCCTCCACGCCCAGTTGCGAGCCACGGACTACGCCAGACCGTATTTGGCCCTTCAAACCCGGTCGTCTGGGCGAGAAAGACCGTCCCGAGGGCACCGCTGACGACCATTTCACGGGCCGATTCGTAGGCATGGCTGTAGATTCGATTCTGTACGATAAACAGCCGACGCCCGGACGATCGGGCCGCCTCGATCATCTCGTCGCATTCGGCCAGGCTCGCCGCCATGGGTTTCTCGCAGACCACGTGCTTACCCGCTTTGAGGGCTTCGACGGCATAGCGATGGTGCAGGTCCGGGGGGAGCAGAACGCCAACAATCTCAACGCGTGAGTCGGCGAGTAGCTCATCCCAGGTCGTGTACACTTTCGAGATGCCGAACTCGCTGGCTCGCTGATCGGCCCGAGCCCGATCGGCGTCGAAAATTCCGATGACGCTAGCTTCACTCGAATCGGCGAGCGCGGCCAGATGGGCGCGGGAGATGTTTCCCGCGCCAATAACAGCAACGTTGATCGACACTTTTCAACCCTCATATCAGCATTACCCGAACGCCGGGAACCATGATACCCCACAACTGTTGGACGGCTTAGACGCCCCGTTGACATCAACCGGGTCACGCCTATACTAAAGCTACCAGGCACCTGCGCGCCGACTCGCGTGGCGCCCCGGAGTATGGTCGATGATCGACGCCGACCGGAACACAATCTCAGAAGCCTCGACAAGGTCGGGCCTGATCGACTGTGACATCCACAACAATGTGCCAAATGTGCACGCTTTGTTTCCCTACCTTTCGAGTCATTGGCGCGAGCACATCGAGCAAACCCTCTTCAAGGGGCCGGTCGACAACATCTACCCGCGAAACTCACCCATAACAGCCCGGCCCGGTAGTGTTCCAGCCGGCGGAACGATCGCATCATCATCGGTTGAGGTGCTTCGCGATCAAGTCCTGGACCCGCTTGGTGTCGAGATCGGAATTTTGTGCTGCTCCTACGCCATCGACAGTCTGCGCCATCCCGACTCGGCCGTGGCCCTTGCCCAAGCGGTCAATGACTGGCAAATCGCCGAATGGCTCGATCGCGACCCACGGCTGCGGGCGTCCATCGTCGTACCAAATCAGATCCCGTCGTTAGCCGCCGCGGAGATCGATCGGGTGGGGAACCACCCCGGTTTTGTCCAGGTCTACCTTCCCGTCCGCTCGCATCTTCCCTACGGAAATCGGATCTTCCACCCCCTGTGGGACGCCATCGCGCGCCACGATCTGGTCGCCGGGCTCCACTTTGGAGGGGTCCCAGGAAACCCGCCGACGCCATCCGGCTGGCCTTCGTATTTCTTCGAAGAGTACGCCGGGATGGCCCAGGTGTTTCAGTCGCAGCTGGTCAATATTGTATCGGAAGGCGTCTTCGATCTCTTTCCAAAGGCCCGGGTGGCGCTCCTCGAAAGTGGGTTTACCTGGCTGCCATCGTTCATGTGGCGCTTTGACAAAGAATGGCGAAATCTGCGACGAACGGTCCCGTGGGTTAAGCGGGCCCCATCCGCGTACATCCGCGAACACGTTCGAGTATCGATTCAACCGGTCGATTCTCCACCACGCCCGCGTCACCTGCTCCAAATTGTCGAGCAGGTGGGTTCCGAGGACATTCTCCTGTACGCGTCGGACTTCCCCCACGTGCACGCTTCGGATCCGCTCCTTGGCTTCCTCCAGGACGTTCCGGAGCGACTCGCCCGTAAGATCAGGTCGGAGAATGCCCGGACTCTTTATCGGCTGTAGTCTGGTTTCACGTGGCGGCGGATACGCCACTCATTTGGATGGAGGGCGGATATCTGATGGTCGCGGTACATTCCGAAAAGATCGGCAAGGCATGGACTCGGCCAGCATTGATCGACTGCGATCTGCACAACGAGCTACACGGGGACATCGAAGCGATCTTGCCGTACATGTCGACGCGTTGGCGGCGACACGTCGAGACGTTCGGGGCGCGGTCGGCGGCTGGGGGATACTTCCCCCGCTTCCTGGACCACCGGGAGGATGCGCGTCCGCCAAGTGGCCGAAGGGCCGGTTCGGATGCCCGATTCACCGCGTCTGACTACCTCGATCGATTCAACGTCGCCTACGGAATCCTGATTCCGCTTTCCGCGGCGGGCGGTCAATTGAATCTCGAGTTATCCGCGGAAATGGCGCGCGCCGTCAATGACTGGCAGATCGCGGAATGGCTCGACGTCGATACGCGCTATCGAGCGACCATGACCATTCCCTTCGAAGCGCCCGACCTGGCGGTTCAGGAAATTCGTAGCCGCGCCCGCGACAAAAGGTTTGTGCAGGTCCAATTCTCCGGCCGTCCCCACGAGCCCATGGGCCGCCGCAAATATTGGCCAATCTACGAAGCCTGCGCTGAGTACGGTCTCAAGGTCATGTCCCACGCGTTCGGATCGTACGGACAGCCGATCACCGGAACCGGTTGGCCATCGTTCTACCTGGAAGAACACGTTGGACCGGCCCAGGCGATGCAAGCCAACATCATGAGTATGGTCGTCGAGGGTGTCTTCGAGCGATTTCCAACCCTGAAAGTGGTGTCGGTTGAGAACGGATGTGGCTGGCTTCCGTGGGTAACGTGGCGTCTCGACGCTACCTGGCATCTTCTGAAGGATGAAGTGCCCCACCTTAGGCGGGCTCCGTCCGAATACGTTCGAGAGAACGTCTATGTTACGACCCAGCCAATGGAAGAACCCCATAAGCCTCGGTACTTTCTCGACATGCTGGACCAGTTTGGCGATCTCGTCGACCACCTCCTGTTCGCCAGCGATTACCCCCATTGGGATGCCGACGCGCCGGATGATTCGTTCCCAATCCAGGTGCCGGACGACGTGATCCGCAAGATCTTCTTCGAGAACGGCTCAAAGCTGTACGGGCTGACGTGACCGATGCCCAAGTACGTCGTCGCGACGGTCGACGAAATTCCCGCGGGAGGTCGGAAGATTGTCGACGCTGGCGGGGTTTCGCTCGGTCTTTTTAACCTCGCTGGGGAGTATTTTGCGCTTCGCAATCGATGTCCCCATCAAGGTGGGCCGCTGTGCGAAGGAAAGCTGTGGGGAAGTCTGGAAGCCAGCGTGCCGGGCGAGTTTCGATACTCTCGGCCGGGTGAGATTATAGGCTGCCTCTGGCACGGGTGGGAGTTCGACATTCGAACCGGCCAGTCGTGGACCGACCCGCGGCGGCTCCGAACCCGAAGCTACCCCATCTCGATCGAGCCAGGCTCGGCAATCGTGGCCGAGGAGTCGGCTCCGAGCGAGGAGCGGGTCAAGGGCCCGTACATCGCCGAAACCTACACCGTCAGCACGGAAGGATCCTATCTCGTCGTCGAGGTTCCGACCGAATCACGCTAAGCTGGGCCGAAGCAGCGCAACCGCGTCGTCGAGCGCTCGAACCCGGGCATACATCCGCATCGACTTGTCCAGGCTATAAGCGTGTGCCTCGGCATCATTGCTCCAGCAACAGTCACGAACCACGACGACGTTCAGATCCATGCTGAATGCCTCGCGAACGCTCGTTTCGACGCCCCGATTGGTCGCGCCCCCGCCGATGAGGATCGTGTCGCGACGTAGCATCCGTAGGAGCTCGGCCAGGCCGGTGCCGTAAAAGGCGCTCGGCCGCCGCTTCAAGAACACGTAGTCGTGCGACGAGGGCGCAATTTCGACCGGAAATCCCGCCTCCTCGGTTCCCTCGACGCAGTTGGTTAGCGAGGGGATCCCGGTTGCCATGCTGAGGTCGGTTGGTAACAACACCACGTCGGCGCCATCGGGGCGACTGACCGGCGTCGTGTAGACGATCGGCAGGTTAGCGTTCCGACAAGCCCCGATCAACGTCACCCAGGCGTCGAGCACCGGCCGAATCGCGGCGCGACGCACCGGGTCATCCGGCGTGAGCGCCCGTCGGCACGCGTCGTAAACGACGAGCGCGGTACGCGCGGGGTCGATCCAATCCGTCGACATCTTCAAACCTCCTCAAGCGAGACAATTATAGACCGAGCCATCGGCCGTCGAATCTGCGATAATGCACCCCGTCGACGATAGCCGCTTCCGGCACCAAAAGCGGCGCGCCGAACGTGAAAGGAGCGAACACGATGTCTAGCGCTTCGAGTGTCCGGCCGCGCCAGTACGTTCACGATCCCACGTGGGGGACGCTTCCGGACGGGCTGACCGACTGGAACTACGTCCCAGCCGTCGCCGTCGATTCCCAGGACCGGGTGTACGTGAATCAGCGGGGTCGTCCCGCGGTCGTCGTCTACAGCCGCGAAGGCGAGCTGCTGTCGACCTGGGGCGAACAGTTTGAGCAGGGCGCTCATGGCCTTCAGCTGCGGCAGGAAAATGACGGCGAGTACCTTTACTTCACCGACGTGGCCCGCCATTGCGTTGTGAAGTGTACCCTGAGCGGACGAGAGATTTGGACCCTCGGCCATCCCGGAAGTCAAGGCGAGTGGGGCAAGCCATTCAACCGCCCGACTAGTATCACGTTCACGCCAAACGGTGACTTCTACGTCTCAGACGGCTACGGCAACTGTCGAGTTCATCAGTACGATCCCCGCCTGCGCCTCGTGCGCTCCTGGGGAGATAAGGGCACCGGTCCGGGCCAGTTCAGTCTCGTCCACCACGTGTGGTTCGACACGCGCGGCGGCAAGGGGCGCCTCTGGGTAGCCGACCGCGAGAATAACCGAATTCAGATCTTCACCCCCGAGGGCGAGTTCATCGGCGAAAAGACGGGACTGGTTCGGCCAAACAACACCTGGGTGGACGCCGAAGGCATAATGTACATCACCGAGCTCGGCGCCGGACTGACGCTTCTCGATCGAAATGACAACGTCATTCAGAAAATCCCGGGCGGGGGTCGAGTTCCCGGCGAAATCATCAAGCCTCACGGAATCTGGGGCGACTCCCAGGGCTCGCTCTACGTCGCCGAAGTGGAAGACGGTCACCGGATACAGAAGTTCCGCCGGAAGAGCTAGGGCACCGAGGCGTCGACCGCGAGGGGATTCCGTGCTCCCTGCGGGTTGGGGAATCCCTGGCAAATTCGTCGTCGTGCGCCGACAGCGCTAGCCACAGGCGGGCCTTTCCCCTCTCCCGTGGGGAGAGGGGAAATGGCCACCCGGACAAGTAGCGTCATACCCTGGACGGACGTCACATTTCGATCGAGGGCGTCCAGGAGTCGAAGCTTCAGCTGGTCAAGCGCGCCAAACCAGCTGAAGCTTTGACTCCTGGGATCGCTTGGCGCATGACAAAACACCAGCCCGCGGGGCAACTAGGCTCAGGAATGCCCAGTCAGTCTCACTCGTCGTTGAACCGCCACCGCGTCGCGTCGTGCGGGAATCGGCTCCAGGCCCGCACCATCCGCGGACGAAGTCGGTACATTCCCTTTGCAGCGTCGGGAATTAATGTGGCGTACTTCGCGGTCCAAACCTCGACGATCCGGGCCGCCACGACCGGCTCCGGGATCATCTCCTCGCCCTTCCCTTCCAAAATGACGACGTCGGTGCCGCTTTCAAGATGGATCGTGATCGCGGGATTGGCCGCCATATTGCGCGCCCAACGGGCCGTGTAAATCCCGTCGAAGTACAGCGCATCGTCCACCCAGGCGCCCCAGATCGGGGCGACGTGGGGACGGCCGTCCGGCCACGTCGTCGCCAGCCAGTAGTTCTGCGCCCCGTCGAGACGCTCCACCACGTGGGACCAGGGCAAGAGTCCTTCGCCCTCCCCGGCAGCCTCATAGAACTTCGGCATCCGAAGTCGAGTTGCTCGCGGCTCGAATCGAACCTCGCCGATCGAATTTGACTCCATCCCACCACCCTTTATTGCTATTGCCTTACGGATACAGTCCGCGCAGCTGCACGGCCCGGGCAACCCGATCGACGGCGAGGAGGAGCGCGGCCTCGCGAAGCGACGATTGCTCGGTCTGGGCCTTGTCCCAGATATCGGCGAACGAACGGGTCAGAATCGCGTCCAAACGCTGCCAGACTTCCTCTTCGCTCCAGAAGAACGATTCGCGGCCCTGGACCCACTCGAAATAGGAGACGGTCACACCGCCGGCGTTCGCCAGGATGTCCGGAACGACGACGATGCCACGATCGGCGAAAATGCGATCGGCGACCGCGTCGGTCGGACCATTCGCCCCTTCGACGATGAGCCGGGCGCGCACTTTGGCCGCGTTGTGCTCGCTTAGTTGCCTCTCCATCGCGGCTGGAACGAGCACGTCACAATCGCACGTGAGGACCCCGGCATTATCAATCCCCTCACCGCCCGAAAAACCGGCCACCCGACCGTGCTCCTGAACGTAGCGAGTTAAAGTCGACAGATCGAGCCCGTCGCGACGGTAGATTCCGCCGCTCAGATCGCTTACCGCGACGATCGAGCAACCCATCGCAGTTAAGCGGCGCGCCGTCGCGCTGCCGACGTTCCCAAACCCCTGCACCGCGACTCGGACCTTAGGCCAGGGCATTCCGAGACGACGGGCCCCCTCGAAGACGCACAGCGCGACGCCATGCCCGGTGGCCTCCTGGCGTCCCTCCGACCCACCAATCTCGATCGGCTTACCCGTGACGATCGCTGGCACCGAATAGCCGCGATGCATCGAGTAGGTATCCATCATCCAGGCCATCTCGCGGGCGCCGGTTCCCATGTCCGGGGCGGGAATGTCGGAATCCGGGCCGATAATCGGTTCTAGCTCGGCGGTGAAGCGACGGGTAAGGCGTTCGATCTCGGCGGTCGACAAACTCGAAGGATCGCACGCGACCGCTCCCTTGGCGCCACCAAAAGGAAGTCGAACCACGGCGCACTTCCAGGTCATTAGGATCGCCAGCGCCCGCGCCTCGTCGAGAGTCACGCTCGGATGGTAGCGAATTCCCCCTTTCGACGGGCCTCGCGCCTGGGAATGTTGAACCCGATGGCCGGTAAAAACGCGTACTTCGCCGTCATCCATCCGCACCGGAAAGTTCACGGTGAATTCGCGCTTGCAGTGGCGGAGAACTTCTCGCAGCCCGGGATCGAGGTTGAGCCGCGCCGCGGCACGGTCAAACTGGGCGAGAACGGTATCGAGAAAGCTCGCGCGTTCGGCAACTGACATCGATCGTCACCCTCCAGCCGGGCAATCCGGACCCATTTGGGCGCATCATATCACGTCGATCGACGACCATCCCGAATACGCTGTAGCTCTGCTGACCGATGGAGACGCCATCACCTACAATGAGATCGAACGGGTTGCATTCGGATGACACCGCCCGGAAAGGAACCTCTCGCAGATGATCCAGGTGACCGGCCTCTTCGTCTACCCAGTCAAGTCGTGCGCCGGATCGTCGATTGACGATGCCCAAATCGGCCCGCGCGGAATCCTCCACGACCGGGAGTGGCTCGTCGTGGACGAGTCGACCCACGAGTTTCTTACCCAGCGGGAGTGCCCAACCCTGGCTCTGGTCCGTCCGACTCTGACCGCCCGAGGAGTTCAGCTGGAAGCGCCCGGCCTCGCGGCTTTCGAAACGCCGATC
>CAZBQK010000022.1:0-31434 GCA_964493975.1 uncultured Dehalococcoidales bacterium
GTCGCGGCGATGGGGACCTCGAGCAAAATATCCGGCATCGGATTCTCCTGGGTTAGTCTGAGCCCTTCGTCGTGCGACACGACATCACGGCCTGTACTAGTTGAGACTCCGAGTCGGGCCGAAAATGATCGATCCCGGAGAGGCAATTTCTTCCGCCCCGGATCCGCCCGGCGCCGGGCAATCGGTCGTCGCGAATCAACTGCTCGATCAAGGCGAGAAGATTCGCCTGGTAACGCCGGGATGGTAGCCCGTTCCTAGTGTCGCTTTGGATCAGAATCTTCCGTGGCGGCTCTCGAAGTGGGTGGGCTTGCCCAGGGCGCGGCCCCCTTGGATCACCCAGTGCGCGACCCACTGCACCATCATGTCGAGGGGAACGCGCGGGTAGCCGAGCAGAGCGTTGGCGCGACCAGCGTTGCTGAGTAGGGCCGTGTCGGCCTCGGCGCCCACGATGGACGGGGCGCGTTCGAAGATCTCGCCGAAGCGGGCGGCCAGGTGCCGAACCGAGACGGTCTCCGGACCGGTGAGGTTGAGCACGCGCGGGGGAGTGGCGCAAAGCTCCAGCGCGCGCAGAACCTCCCGGTTGGCATCTCCCTGCCAGATGACGTTCACATTGCCCATCGTCACGTCGACGGGTTCGCCGGTCCAGACCCGCGTCGCCACGTCGAACAAGATCCCGTAGCGGAGATCGATGGCGTAGTTCAGGCGAATGATCGCCTGAGGCGTGCCGAAGCGTCCGGAGAAGTAGCTGAAGATCCGCTCGCGCCCCAGGCAGGATTGGGCGTACTCGCCGACCGGGCCCACCGGAGTGCTCTCGGTTGCCCCACCCGAAGTTACCGGGACTAGGGGATAGACGTTGCCGGTGGAGAACACTACTAAGCGGGAGGCGCGAAACCGCTTCGCGACCTGGCCGGCCAGGTAGGCGTTCATCGCCCAGGTCAGCTCCTCCGCCCCGGTCGAGCCGAACTTGCGTCCGGCCATAAAGATGACGTTGGGCGCCTCGGGCAAGCGGCCGAGGAATTCGTCGTCGAGAAGATCTCCGGCAATTGTCTCGACCCCGGCCTCACGCAATTGCCGCTCGAGCCCAGGCTCGGAGAAGCGCGACACGCCGATCACCCGGGCCTTGAGCCCACCGCGTGCGATCGCCCGGCAGGCCAGTCCCGCCAGGGTCGGCCCCATCTTCCCGCCGACCCCCAGGATCATCAGGTCACCTTGGAGGGCGGTCAGCGCGGCGACGACGTCGTCGGTCGGCTCGGTTAACAGGTTGTCCAGCTCGGCTTCGCTCGTGATGATCTCCGGCAACAAAGGCATCGGTCGTTTCCCCTCTCAGCTCAACTCAGCCAGGCGTCGCGGTGCTCGGCGACGAATTCGTCGTCGCTCAAGTGAGGATAGGCGCGGTAGACCCGGTCGATCTCCTCCGCCTGCCCCGGCGAGAGATCCTCGTCCGGGTCGAGGCACCATCGCCCAAGGAGGAGCCCCTGGCGCCGCAGGATCTCGTGAAGACCGGCGATACAGCCTCGGAAGCCATTCGTCGCGTCGAAGAGGGCGGCATTGGCATCGGTCGTCTCGGTCGCCCGGAGGCAAAGCTCGCGCGAGATCCCTTCGGCGTCGGCCACCCGGTGGATCTGCTCGAGCAGCTCGACCGCTCGCCGCGTCCAGACCGCCCAGTGGCCGAGTAAGCCGCCGACGATCCGGAGGGTGACGAGCTCGGAGGCGCCCGGCATGCGGTAGATCTCCAGCAGGTCTTGCACGATGTGGTCGTCATTCCCAGTATAGAGGGCGATGGCGTCGGCTCGGCCCGCTTCGGCGATGCCCCGCACCACGTCGAGCGTCTGGTAGCGATTGAAGGGCGCGATCTTGATCGCGACGACGTTGTCGATCTCGGCGAAGCGCCGCCAGAAGGAGCGCGAGAGCAGCCGGCCGCCAACAGCCGGTTGGAGGTAGAACCCGAAGAGCGGGATAACCTGCGCGACCTCGGCACAGTGGGCCAGCAGCGCGTCCTCGTCGGCGTCGGCCAGAGCACCCAGGCTGAGCAGTCCGGCGTGGTAGCCGAGGTCGACGGCCACTCGAGCCTCGGCGACGGCCCGGGCCGTCGTTCCCACGAGGCCGGCGACGAGAACCGGCGAGGTGTCCGAGAGGCGCTCGCGTGCCGCCTCCGCCGCCAGCGCCAGAACCGGAGCGTACAAGCCCACTTTAGGGTCGTGAATCTGGAACTGGGTGGTGTGGACGCCGACGGCCACTCCCCCCGCTCCAGCCGCGAGATAATAGCGAGTGAGCGCCCGCTGACGCCGCTCGTCCAGACGGCGCTCCAACGTCAGCGCGAGCGGATGAGCCGGGATGACCGTGCCGTGCCGTAACGCCGAACGGACGCCCACTGGGAGATCCTGCTTCCTCATGACGAGCACCACTCCTGCCGCGGACGTCACCCGCGATCGATTCTCGGTTGGACCCCACGATACGGACATGACGCAGCAACCGCGCTAGTTTGTCAAGACTATGGCCAAAGACGAAGGGCTTGATCGCCCTTTCTTGCGCTCTAGCCGCGGCAACCGCGCCGACGCGGAGGTTGTTAGTGTATAATCAGCACAAAGTTCAGCCACGGCTGCTTCCTCGAGTGCTATGAACCAGGTTACCTACTCGATCGCCCCACGGCCAACCGACATCGGTCGGCCAGCTCAGCCCGAGCTGCTGAAGGACCTCAATCGCTCCTTGATCCTGGGGATCGTGCGTCGCGAGCGCGTGCTCAGCCGCGCCGCGGTCGCCCGACGCTCGGGATTGAGCAAGGTGACCGCATCGGTGTTGGTCGACGAGATGCTCCAAACTGGCCTGTTGCGCGATCGCGGCGCGGGACAGTCGAGCGGCGGTCGGCCGCCCCAGCTCCTCGAGTACGTTCCCGGCGCCTGCTTGGCGATCGGCGCCGAGTTCGCTCACGACGAGGTCGTCGCCGTCGTCGCGGACCTGGACGGTCATCCCCTGGAGACGATGTCTCGACCGGTTTCAGCGGCGAGTGCCGATCGGGTTCTTGCCACTGTCGGAGACATGGTTGCCGAGATCGTCAGCGCGCGGCCGCGCGAGCGCATCCTCGGCCTCGGGTTCGCCTCGCCTGGGCTCGTCGACGTCGCCACCGGCACGGTCAATCTGGCGATTGACGTCGGCTGGCACGACGTGCCCGCCGCGCGAATCCTCGGCGAGCGGCTCGGCCTACCGGTTATGGTCGCCAATCGGAGTAAGACCGCGGCTCTCGCCGAGCGTTGGCGTGGGACCGAAGCCGGGGTCGAGCATCTCGTGTACATCTTTGTCGGATCCGGCATCGCGGCCGGCATCGTCCACGGCGACGCGCTCTACCTGGGAGCAACGTCCAGCGCCGGTGAGCTCGGCCACGTGACCGTCGATCCGAATGGGCCGCTCTGCGAGTGCGGCAATCGAGGATGCCTCCACGTCTACGCCAGTGAAGGAGCCATCGCACGGCGGGCGAGAGAGCTGACTCGCGCCTTTCCCAACGGACATCTTTCGGAGAGCGTCGACCGAGACATTCGATCGATAACCGCCGACGCCGTGATCGACGTGGCGCTGCGGGGCGACCCCCTCGCCATTCAGGTGATCGAAGAGGCCGGAACGTGGATCGGCATCGCTCTTTCGAACGTGGTGAACCTGCTCAATCCGGACGTTATCGTCATCGGTGGACCGACCAGCCGGGCCGGTGGAGTTCTCCTGGATCGGATCGAGCGGGAGGTTCGAAGTCGAGCCCTCACCGTTCCCGCCCGCCACGTGACGATTGCGCTGTCACAGCTGGGCGGCGCGGCCGGGGCGATTGGCGGTGCGATCCTGGTGTTGCGCCAGGCCAGTCAGCTTATTTTTCGTGGATACGAGCAACCGGCGCAGCCGACGAGCGAGCCGTCGAAGAGACTGAATGCGATCTTGAGAACGGAACTGGAGACGAGATAGTGCGAACCGTACGCATCGGGACCTACCAACTGCCAGCCGAAGTCGAGGGGACAACCGCGCGGGAGCGCAAAGCATGCCAGCTGGAGCGCCTCCTGGCCGGACTCCAGGCGGCCGGCCAACAGGAGGTTGACCTCGCATGCGTTGGCGAGACCTGCACCACGAGCCACGTCCAGGCTGCCCCGGACGATCGCACGATCTTCGAAGATGCCCTTGATGGACCGACCGTGCATTCGGTCTCGGAGCTCGCGATCCAGTACCGGATGAACGTTGCTCTCCCGATTGCCGCGATCTGGCGCGGCGCGTTGCGTAACCTGGTCGTCTTCCTCGACCGCGCCGGTCAGGTCAGGGGTGTTTATGCGAAGGTTCACCCAACTCGGTCCGAGCGGATGAATGGGATTGTTCCGGGTGACGACTTTCCGGTTTTCCGCCTCGACTTCGGAACCGTGGGCGCGTTCATCTGCCACGACCTCAGCTTCGTCGAAAGCGCTCGCGTCCTCGCTCTGCGGGGTGCCGAGGTGTTGATCTGGCCGACCTGGTGGAGCGGTTGGGGCGAAGAGCTGTGCGAGGCGGTGATCAAGAGCCGAGCAATCGACAACGGCTGCTGGCTCGTGCGGGCCGGCTACGGCTACCCGGCCACGCGCGCCTGGCGGCCCGGGATGCAGCTAGCGCGGAGCGGAGTCATCGGACCAGACGGGGTCGCTCTCTCCAGTTGTGGCCGAGCGGTTGGACTGAGTGTCGCCTCGGTCGATCTGGACGCCGAGCGCATCGCCCACAGCTTTTCCTGGGGCGACGAGGCGCCCCTCCGGCGAGACCTTTTCGCCGACCGTCGCCCGGATGCCTACGCGCCACTCGTCGATCCGGCCCTGGTGCCGCTCGCCCGCGACGCGTCCGAGGTCTCCTAGAGCAACGAAATCTATCAGCGGCGATAGGCAAGCTCTACTTTGCGTAGTGCCGTTGCTAGATCCTCGATCTCCTGCTCGGTCCAGCCTTCGTGGAGGGAGACCATCATGTGGGTTGAGATGGCCGTGCGGGCATTGGGGCAGGGATCGTCATCGCCGTCGGCTGTGGCACGCGGCGCGGCCGACCAGGGAAGGCCAGATTGGCCGAAGGTCTGGCGGTCTCTCAGCCATGGAGCGTCGTAGACGACGTGGTCGTAGCTCGGGGCCACCGCGAGGCCCTCGGCCCGCACCGCCTCGGCAAATTGATCTTTCGTCACCGTGAGCTGCGATACGTCGACCTTGAGAAACAGGAACCAGTAGGATGATTCGGCGCCTTCGATAACCTTGCCGAGCTTGACCGTGCTCAGCTCGGCGATTCGCTCGCCAAGCTGGGCAACCAGCGCGCGCCGCCGCTTCACCAGCGACGGCAGCTTGCGTAGCTGGACCCTCCCGATCGCTGCCTCCAGCTCGGTCATCCGGTAGTTGAGCCCCAGAAAGATGCTGCGGCGTTCCGACGAATTGAACGGCTTGCCGCGGTCGGCAAAGCGCTTCGCGTTCCAGATCAGCTCCTCGTCGTTCGACACGACCATGCCACCCTGGCCGCCGGCCACGGTGTGCTTGCCGCTCATGAGGCTGAAGGCGCCGACGTGGCCGATTCCGCCGACGATTCGACCATGAGAGACCGCGTCGTGGGCCTGGGCGCAGTCTTCGATCACAACCAGGTTGTGCTGGCGCGCGATTGCGAGGATCGGATCGATGTCAGCGGGCTGGCCGGCGAGGTGGGTCACGATGATCGCCCGGGTCCGTTCGGTGATCCGCGAGGCAACGGACCGAGGGTCCAGGTTGAACGTGTCGGGATTGACGTCGGCGAAAACGGGGATGCATTGCTGCCAGACGATCGGCATGACCGCGCCCTGGTCGGTGATCGGTGGAGAGATCACTTCCTGGTTCGGCTCGAGCCGGAGGGCTCCTAGCGCGCTGTGGATCGCGGCGGTGCCCGAGCTCGTCGCGGTGGCGAAGCCGACGCCGATGTGGTCGGCGAACTCTCTCTCGAAGCTGTCGACCTCGGTTCCGCTGTACCGATCGAACCCACCGCCCTGGGTCATCTCCCGGTCAAGCAGGGCGAGAACCGCGTTCCGTTCTTCCCCACCGATGACGAGGCGCGGTGGCATCGGGTCCGTCCGGACCGGTGGTCCGCCGTCGATCGCCAGCTGCACTTGGACTTTCATCGGTTGTCCTTTCAACTCCGACCATAGGTTGACGCGGACGCGGCGATTAGGTGGTGCGTGCCAACAACCTCCTCACTCATGCGCGCCAGCGCACCCTTCCATCGACCACGGTTGCCAGCAGGCGAAGATCGTTCCCATCGCCATTTAGCACGATAACATTCGCCGGGTCGCCCGGACTGAGTTGACCGCAGGCATTCTCCGCCGATAGAAGGCTGGCCGGATTAAGGCACGCCATCTGGGCCGCATCGGCGAAGGACGCACCGGCAAATTGCCGGATATTCTTGACTGCCTGCCACAGGGGCAGTGCCGAACCGGCGAGGAAAGGCGTTCCCACGAGTCTGACGACGCCTTCCTTCCCCAATTCCACCTCGCGTCCCATAAATTCGTACGTCCCCGGCGGCATCCCCGCGGCGAACATCGCATCGCTAATCAGGATCGTGCGCTTGACCCCCTTCGCCCGTAAAAAGACTTTCACCACGGAGGGTGGAAGATGGAATCCATCGACGATGATGCTGGCCATAAGCCGATCGTCGGCAAGCTGGTCCCAGAGATAGTTTGGGTGACGTGGCAGAACGACGTGCGCACCGTTCCCGAGGTGCGTGCTGAGGCTGGCGCCCGCGGAGATCGCATCCGCGATCTGGGATCCGCTCGCGCCGGTATGGCCAATCGCTATGACCACGCCGGTTGCGACGGCTCTCTCGATAAATCCCAAGGCCCCTGGCAGCTCGGGCGCCAGAGTGACAAGCTTGATCTGTCCCCCGCAAGCCTCCTGGAAGTGCTGAAACTCGTCCCAATCGGGTTGTCGCACGAACTGTTGGGGATGCGCACCACGGGGTCCATCGTCTGGAGAGATGTAGGGGCCTTCGAGGTGGATGCCAAGGATCATCGCCTTGACGAGATCATCTTCCTCGCAGGCGTCCCGGATCGCTTTCACGTTTCGCGTGATCCAATCCAAGGGGGCCGTCGTCACCGTGGGACAGAAGCGGGTTACGCCGGTCTCGACGAGGCGCTGGGCTAACAAGGCGACCACGGTTGCGCTTCCGTCTGCCGAATTGAGATCATGGCCCGCGTACCCATTGACCTGTAAATCGACGAGCCCCGGGAGCAGGTAAGAATTCTTACCAACGAGATCGGCCGGGCCTTGCGCTGCCCGGATGGCGTGGATACGCCCGTCGGCAATGACCACGTCGACGATTTCGTTCGATTGAAAGTGGCGTCCCCGAAGCACTAACGTTGCCTGGCTCACATCGATGTCCTAAAAACCAAAAGGTCAAACGCTTTCGTGCAAGGCTCGATAGAAGTATGACCGTCGCGGCTTACTCACCTAGCGGTCCACCGCTCGACTGACGGAGCACGTGGGTGCAGTCGAGGTCCTCCTGATAGGATCGTATCGAGCGTTTGGTCGTCGTGGAAGCGGTTGACGACGTCCGTCGCTGGACACCCCGTGCGAAACCGTTCGAGGTGGGCGACGTCGCTCTGACGTGAGTACGTATGCATCCAATTGGCTTACAAAAAAATCCAGAAGGACGATAGCCCCAATCTTAATTCGAGTCAAGCCAGCCCGAGACGTGAGGGTTGGCGACCTGCAGAACGTCCGCCGGGCCCAGGAGGTGACGTTGAGACCAGGCGATATTCTCCTCGTGCGCACGGGCTGGATGGCGTACCACCTCGCGCAGCCGCGATCGTGGCGAGATGCCATTGCCTGTCGGTTGACGATCCCCGGTTTGGGTGCAAGCCGAGAGATGGTGGCCTAACTCTGGGATCAGCACGTGGCTGACCTCCGCGCCACTGCACGCGTTAGGCGGGATCGAATCGCCCCCCAACGCGCTCGCGATCAAATAGCCCGAGCCGTCAGACGCGCCTGGCGGCCGCCCATTCGTGGCGTAGCACGCCCATGTACACGGCGTCCGTGTATCCGCCGTTGCTGTAGACGTGCTCGCGCAATCGACCCTCTTCCACGAATCCACACGCCCGATAGGCCCGGATTGCCCGTTCGTTGTCCCCATGAGTCCACAGCCACACCTTGCGGAAGTTCCGGAGGCGAAAAGCGTAATCGAGCAATAAGCCAACGGTTTCTCGTCCGAAGCCATGCCCCCAGTAGTCCTTGTCGCCAATAATGATACCTAGCTCGCAGGTGCCGGCGGTCGGATTAAAGTGCGACAGCCCGCATTGACCGATGATCTTCCCATCGGCCTCGATCGCAAATTGCGCCCCATCGCGGCCGCCACGCGACACGTCCTGGTCGTATTCCGCTAACAGTCGCTCCAGAGATTGGGGAATTGGCGGGTCGCCGCCTCCGGCTAGCTCGACCTCGAGGTCGTTATTGAACTGCCACAGGCGAGGGAGGTCCTCTCGTCGGATGCCACGCAGTATCACTTTGTTGCCGGCAAGCATTCTACGGTTCCTTAGCCCCCAGCTTCGTTTCAAACCATTCGACGATCCGGTTCGTCTGGTGAATCTGGTGGTTCCATTCGAGAATACCGTGTCCCTCACGGGGGTAGACCACCATCTCGACGTCGACGCCGCAATCTTTCAACGCCCGAAACATCTCGTAGCCTTGCGAAACCGGTACGAGGTTATCCTCTTGACCGTGAACGATCAGCGTTGGCGTCACCACGCGCTTCACGTAGGTGATGGGCGAGTATCGATCGTAGATTCCGGGCAGATCGTAAGGACTTTCACCGTAATAGACCTCGTCCCACGCCTGAATGTCCGCCGTCCCGTGGTAGCTGCGCCAGTTCGCGACGCCGCACGAGATCATCGCTGCCTTGAAACGCGGCGTTTGCGTGATCGCCCAGGCAGTCAAGAAGCCGCCAAAGCTCCCGCCGCCGACGCCAAGGCGGTCCGGATCGGCGATTCCTCGGCCCACGAGGTCGTCGACGCCGGTCAAGATGTCCTGAAGGTCGGCGCCACCCTGGTCGTGGAGATTTCCCTCGAGGAACTTCTCGCCCCAGCCGCGGCTTCCCCGGGGATTCGGCATAAAGACGACGAATCCCCGCTGCGCGAGCAGGTGCCCGTAGCTCGTCCCCGGATAGGCGTAGCCGAACAAACTGGCAGGGCCACCGTGGATGTGGACGAGCGTGGGATAGCGCCTCCCCTCCTGAAACCCGGGTGGCTTCAACAGGAAACCCTGGATCTGCCAGCCATCGAACGACTTCCAGTAGATCACGTCGGTCTCCGGGAGGAGGAGCTCGCGCGTCTGCGGATTTATCTCGGTGAGCCGACGCTGCGCGACGTTCCGACTCGGACCGGCGCCCACCTCGAACAGCCAGACGTCCGCTGGATCGGCAAGTGTCGTCTTGGCCGCGGCGAATCGGAGCGTCTCGCCAAAGCGGTTGAATCGCGGCCAGGTCCGACCAGCAAAATTCGCTGGTTCGCGCCAGAGGCGGCGCGGCGTCCCATCGAGCGGCGCTTCATGCACGCTGATCTGGCCGGCGTCGTGCGCCGCCACGATCACGCTCGTGCTATCGGCAGACCATTCCAACCAGTTCGCGCTGGCCGGCCAATCGGGAGTCAGATTGCGCGCTTCTCCACCAGTACTGGACACGACGTAGACGTCGCCGCCAATCGAGCCGCGGTCGCTGTAGAGACCGCGGATGAACGCGACCCACCTCCCATCCGGCGACCACCGCGCCCCGGCGAGCTGCCGGTCTGTCGCATAAATCGTCCGGGGCACGCCACCACCGGAGGGAAACGTCACGTAGCGCGCGTAATACCACCGGGTGACGAACGGCTCGTCGCTCACCAGCGCCACGAACTGGGATCCGTCCGGCGACCAGTCGTAGTCCCAGATCTGCAGCTTCTCCGGGCTGACGACGCGCGCGTCGCCCGTCGCGACATCGACGACCCAGAGGCGCAGGAACTTTGGATCCTTCTCGACCTCGATCGCGTCGTCGCGCTCCGCCTGCCGACGCTTCTCCTCCGCTGTTGGCGGATCGCTCAGCAGGAAGGACACGAAGCGGCCATCCGGCGACCATTCCGGCCACGAGGCATTCCCCTCGAGGTCGATGAGCCGGCGGGCCTCCCCGCCGCCGCGGGAGAGCAGGTAGACCTGCATCGTTCCCTCTGGTCCCCCGTCCGAGAGGAACGCCAGCGTTTGGCCATCGGGCGACCAGCGTGGATTGTTGTCGGTCCCCCGCCCCGTCGTCAGCGGGCGCGCGTCACCGCCCCGCGCCGAGACCTGCCAGATCCGTGATTTCGGCCGCTGGCGGTGGGTCGCGTAGTGATCCGCGGCAACCGCCGCGCTCGCTCCGCCCCAGCCGCGTGGAGCTTTCTCATACTTGTCGCCGACCACGAACGCGACAACCTCACCATCTGGCGACAGGTGCGGGTCGCCAACGTTCGCAACGTTCAGCAGATCTTCGATGGTGGGCGGGCGAGTTGTTTCTGGCACGGTATGGTCCTCCCGCGAATCTGATGTGTCGACATCGCGACCAGGAAGAAATGGTAGCATCAAATCCGCCTCGGCGCTGTTCCGAACCTCCGAGGTGGGCGTCGACCGCTCGCGGCGGCAGCCGACGAACCGCGTGGTGTGTGTGATTGACGCTCGTCCGCACGAGTGATAGGTTGATGACGTTCAAATCAGGTGCGATTGGGAGGCGACGCGTCGATGGAACCTACTCGCGTAGTCGAGTTGTCCGGAACACCAGCCGAGCGCGGTTACCAGCATGGCGTCGCCCTGTCGGCGGCGATTGGGCGGTTGTACGATCGATGGATGTCGGAGGCAGGCGCGAAGAAGGACCCGGTCCAGGAGCGTGACGTTCTGTCGTACGCTTGGAGTCACCTGCCTGAAACGCGCGCGTACGCGCCCGATATCGTCGAGGAGGTCGAGGGAATCGCCTCGGGAGCTGACATTCCTTTCGAAAGAGTCTGGTTCCTCAACTGCTTCGACGAAGCCGCCAACTATCGGTCGTACCGCGAACGGAACGCTCTCGGCCACGCGTGCACCGCGTTCGCGGCGACCGGGCGGAGCACCGTCGGCGGTGTGACTTACGTTGCCCAGAACTGGGACATCAGTGACTGGTACGACTCGGTCATCCTGGATATCAAGCCGGGGGATGGCGAGCACGGTGCGCTGGTTTACACGCACCCAGGCATCGTTGGCGGAAGTGGAATCAACCGTCTCGGCATCTCACTCGTCTGGAACTCACTCCACGCGAACGACTGCCGGACCGGCATTCCATGTACGGTGCTCGTCCGTAAAGCCCTCCAACAAAGCAAGCTGAGCGACGCGATCCAAGCCGTCGTCGGCGGAGTGCGGGCGATTGGGTTCAACTTCATCATTGGACATGACTTCGGCGCGGTGAACGTCGAAGCAAGCGCGACCCAGCATCGTTTTCGATACATCAGCACGCACGACGCCCATGCCAATCACTACCAGGAGCCGGATCAGCTCCGCTTCGAGGGCAATCCAACCGGGATCGCGTGTTCGTTCATCAAGGGCAGCCGGGTCAAGCAACGCCTCGACGACATCGCCGGACAAATCGATCTCGACGTCTGCCAGGACGTTCTCCGCGACCACGCGAACTACCCGGGCAGCGTCTGCATCCACGAGGATCCGCCGGCTGGTCGCTGTGACAGCCACTCCCAGGCTTCGCTGATCTACGTTCCGGCCGAACGGCTCATGCTCGCATCGGGCGGCCCGCCGTGCGAATATCCGTACGCGGAGTATCGGCTTGATCCGATAAGCGAGCCGGTCCGGGTCTAACAAGCCCTCTCAGAACAGGTCGGACGGCAGTGCCGTCGTGTAGTGAGCGGTAAACCCGCCGTCGATCGGGATGGCGGCACCGGAAATGTAAGAGGAGAGCGGCGAGCACAGGAACAAGACCGTGTTCGCCACGTCGTCGGCTGTACCAAGTCGACGCTCCGGGATGCGCCGGAGCAGTACCTTTGCCTCGCGGGGATGGGAGTCCCACCACGGACGAATCATGGCGGTGTCCATCCAGCCCGGTGAAATCGCGTTCACCGTAATTCCAAATTCGCCGAGCTCCGTCGCCATGGTCTGGGTCAGAAGCAGGACGGCGGCTTTGCTGGCGCAGTACGCCGCCGAATTCTCGTGGGCAAGGTGGGCGCTGGTCGACGCAAAATTGACGATATGACCGCCCCGGCCGCCCTTCACCATGGCCCGCGCCGAGGCCCGAGCGCACCGCATGAGGCCGGTCGCGTTTATGTCCATCACCCGATTCCAATCGGCATCCGATAGTTCCACGACCTTACTATTGGTCAGAATCCCGGCGGCGTTGACGTCGACGTCGAGCCGGCCAAACTCTTCCAGGGCCTTCTCGACCGCCTGGTCGGCGAAGAGCGGGTCGGTGACGTCGCCCGCCACGACAAGGCTGGCAACACCCCTTTCTTGCGCCATCCGAGCCGTCTGGTCGAGACCCTCGGGCTCGCGATCGACGAGGACCAGCGCGGCGCCGGCTTCAGCCAGGCGACAAGCGGTGGCCTGGCCCAGGCCCCGCGCGGCGCCAGTGACCAGGGCAACCTGACCGCTGAGATCGATTGAGACTGTCATTAGATTCCTTTCTGAATGATAGTAATCCGAGCCGTCGCCGAGATGCTCGTGCGTTCTGGAGGTGGGAAAAGCAGTCGGAAACGTTGGGCTAGCGGCGAAGGCGCGGATCGACGACGTGGGAGAGCAGATCGACCGACAGGTTCACGAGAACGTAGATGAATGCCACGAGGATCACCGTGGCCTGAACGACCGGATAGTCGCGGCGGATGACGCCATCAAGTAGCATCCGGCCTATCCCTGGCCAGGAAAAGACGAGCTCGGTCACGATCGCGCCGCCAAGCAGCGACCCGAAATGCAGTCCCTGGAGGGTGAGCACCGGCAAGATCGCGTTGCGCAACGCGTGGCGGATAATGACCGACTGTTCGACGAGACCCTTCGCGCGGGCCGTACGGACATAATCGGCCCGTAAAACTTCGAGCATTGACGAGCGGGTCAGCCGCGCGACGAAACCAGCTGACGTCAACCCGATTGCAAACGCGGGCAGAACCAGGTGGCGCAGAAAACTGGTAATCTCCGGCCAATTTCCAGTCAAGACACCGTCAATCAACATGAAGTTCGTGATGGTCACGTACGATACGTTGGCGTCAATTCGGCCGCCCACCGGGGTCCAGCCAAGCTTGACCGAAAAGACGATGATCAGCACGATCGCGATCCAGAACCAGGGAACCGAGAGTCCAAGAATCGAGAGAATTCGGACCGGATAGTCGACCCACTTTCTCTGGACCGTGCTCGAAATGACACCCGACGTTATCCCCACGACCGTGCTAATCAACATGGCGCTCAATGCTAGCTCGATCGTGGGTGGCATCCGCGTGAACATCAGCGTGCCGATTGGGGCCGCCGAGCTCATCGAGATACCCAGATCGCCCCGGCTCAGGTCGCGAATAAACGTGACGTATTGCACGCCGATCGGCTGATCCAACCCCCATTCAGCCTTATAGGCTTCGATTTGCGCGGCGCTGAGGTTCTGATTGGCCACCGTTTCGATCGGCGACCCGGGAACGAGCCGCAAAGCCACGAACGTCAGCGTCGCCACGGCCCAGAGGACGATCGGGAGCCAGAGCACGCGATTGAGGACGTAGGCCATCTTCGTCCTGCCTCACAAGTTCTTGAGGGTCGGATCGAGGTAATCACGCAGCCCGTCGCCGATGAGGTTCGCGCTCAGGACGGTCAATGTAATCGCCAGGCCAGGAAAAAAAGGAACGTAGGGAGCGTCAAAGATCAGACGCTGACCGTCACTCACCATCAATCCCCAGTCCGGCGTTGGTGGCTCGACCCCAAGCCCGATGAAGTTGAGTGCCGACGCGTAACTGATCGCCACCGCGAGCATGGCGGTCGACTGAACGATGATTGGCGGGATCATATTGGGGATCAAGTGGCGCGAGATAATCCAACCGTCCGAGCTCCCAAGCGATTTAGCCGCGCTGACGTAATCGAGGTGCACCAGCGTGAGTACAACGGACCGAACCAGGCGCGCGAAGACCGGCACCATGGAGAAGGTGATAGCGATAATCGAGTTCACCTGGCCGGCACCAAGCGAGGCGACGATCAGGATCGCCAAGAGAATCGCGGGAAAGCTGAGCATCACGTCCATCAGCCGCATTAGGAGATTGTCGACGGTTCCGCCGCGGTACGCACTGGCAGTCCCGATCGTCAAGCCGATCAGGAGAGACAGCGTGACCGAGATGAGCCCGGAGACAAGGATCGAGCGTCCACCGTAGAGAACGCGGGCGAGGGTGTCTCGGCCGAACTCATCGGTTCCAAAGGGATGGACCAGACTTGGGTCGAGCAGTCGGGCGCTGAGGGTCGGCGCGGTGGGACTGTAGGGCGTGATCAGCGGAGCGAAGACTGCCCCAATGATGACCAGGACCAGGAAGAATGCGCCAACAAACGCAAGCTCGTTCTTCCGCACCAACCGGCGCAGCCGTGCCAGAGTCGACTGAACCGGGGCGTCGTCCCGGCCGAAGACCTCTCGCTCCTGATCGGACGTCGCGGACGCCGTGAGAGCCATCCGTTATTCCTCTCTTCGGTCTCTGGTCCGTCGAGACAGCCACGACCGTCCGTTCTGGCCCGCGCCCAGGAATATTGGGCGCGGGCCGCTCGCCTCTAAGAGAACCACATTCCAGACAAGAAGATGCGCTCGGTGGCGACGCCTTCGGAGGCGCCCATCAGGTTCTTAACGGAGACGACCGGTTTACTATAGTACGCCAGCACGGTGTAGGGCATATCGTCGAGCATCAGCTTCTGGAGCTGTTTGTAGAGATCGGCCCGTTTGGTGTTGTCGGATTGGGCTGCCGCCGACCGGACGAGATCGTCGTACTGCTTTCCGACCGGGAGCTTCGCAACACCGGACTCGCCCTGAGCCGACTGGGACGTCGAGTCCAGGATTGACACCTTGTTGTCCGGATCGGGAACCCACAGCGAACGCTGGTTCAGCCCGAGCTGCCCTTTCCCGGCGTTGATCTTGGCCGGCAACGACGTGGCATCGAGCTTGTCGAGCGTCACTGTAAACCCGACGGCGTCAAGATTTGTCTTGATCAGCTCGGCCATCGACGGCCAGAATCGGTCGTTCTCGAAGGACAGCTGGATCGGGATCGGTGTTTTGAGTCCGGACTTCGCGACGTGGTCTTTTGCCTTGGCCACGTCGAAGGCCGCGGCACTGACGGTTGTCGGATCAAAGGAAAATTCGGTCGGTCCAATGAGCGTCGCGCCCGGCTTGCCCAGCCCATAGAGGACGCTGTCGATCAAGGCTGGTTTGTTGATCGCATAGTTGATCGCCTGTCGGACGTCTACGTTGTTTGTCGGGGCGTTCAGCTCACAAGCCGACATGAACAGGTCAATGTATGGTGGTCCAATTTGGACCTGAACCTTGTCCGACTTCTGCAGACGGGGTACCGCCGAGGCCGGAGCGTATGGCGCGAAGTTGACTTCACCGGACTCGATCGCGGCCAGCATCGCGCCTTCGTCCGGATAGCCGCGGATGACGACCTTGTCGATCGGGGGACGGCCACCGTCCCAGTAGCCGTCAAACGCGACGAGCTGGGCCTCCTGGCCCGGCGTGAACTTGTCGAGCTTATAGGGGCCAGCGCCGACAAGATTCAGGCCGATCTTCGGACCGTACTGATCGAGCGCCTTCGGGCTAATGATCGACGACGCCGGATGAAACAGGCGGTACAGTTGCGGAGCGTACGCCTCTTTCAGAACCAGCTTGACTGTAAAGTTATCCGTCGCGGTGATCGAATCCCAGTTCGACACGCCGGATTCGGCGTTCATGTAGAGGCCCTTGACGAAGCTCGTATCTTTGTCGTTCGTCATTCGGGTGAGGCTGCGGACGACGGCCTTCGCGTCCAGATCGGCGCCGTCGTGAAACTTGACTCCCTGCCGGATTTTGAACGTATACGTCTTTCCATCCGCCGAGATATCCCAGCCCTCGGCCAGGGCCGGCCGCGGCGGGTCTTCCCAGTGGATGCCGGGCTTCGTCAGCTTGTCGCACACGTTGTCGATCACGTTTGACGCGCCGAAACCGTTCCAGAGGCCCGGCTCGAGCGAATCGCCCATCGATTCGGCGGCAAAGACCATCGTGCCGCCCATCTTTGGCTTGCCTGTGCCTACGGTCGCCGCCGTTGCGGTCGGCGCCGCCGCGGAGGGCGCGCTGGTCGCCGTCGGCACGGCGGTGGGGACCGACACTGGCGTCGGCGCGACCGCCGGGGCGATCGTGGCCGTGGGCGGCGCGGTCGTCGGTGCTACCGTGGGCGCGGCTGGCGCGGCAGTGGGCGACGGTGGCGCGGACGAACACGCGGCAAGTACCGTGGCGACGCCGACGGACATCGACACCGCGAGAAAACGTCGGCGCGAGTGGCGGGGCGGACTAAACTGACGTAGACGACCGTGAACGACTGGATCCTGCACTTTTACTCCTCCGTTGCGCACAGGGGCCTTACCCTCACGCCCATAAACCGGCTGCCGTACAACGACCCGACGTGACGACGCCTGGCGGTGGTCGAACCGAGTCCCCCGAACCAGACTACTTGGATGCCAGGGAAACCGGTCCGGTTGCCGCGCCCAATTCTGCAACCATTATCTTGTGCATGTCGTCCAACATATGATCTTCGCAAAAGTCGTATCGTTAGCGGGCTACGTCACGCCCGTGACGGGCGCGACCGGTCGCTCGTCGAAGAAATCGCGCTTGATCACCATACTGAGCCAGTCGACAATCACGTCGTAGCCCTTTTCACCGGTCTCGGTTTGGGCAAGGGTGGGGTCACCAATCTGTCCGTACGGCGTCAGGGCGCGGAAGCTTCGAATGCCATAGTAGATACCCCCGCCCGTCTTCATGTGCTCGGGGCTCTGAATCTTTCGGAGCTGCTCCGGTGGCAGGTGAAAGGGGGTTCCGCGTTCCGGATGAACGAGCTCGGGATGGGTTGCGAGTATCCGTGAGGTTTCGCCTTCGCCACCGTGGCTCTCGCCCTTCTTCGAGACCTGGATCGTGTGATAGACCTTGCTAAGAGCAACCATCCAGTTGAGAACCACGGCCGTCGCATCGGGAGTCGCGTCAACGATCTCCTGGGCCGCGACCATCATCGACGACAAGCTGCCATCGTGACCGTGGATCAGGACGAAGTTGCGGAAACCGCCCCCGTAGAGACAGAGGCAGACTTCCTTGATCAGCGTGATCAATGTGTGGGGAGTAATCGAGATCGAACCCGGGAATCCAAGGTGATAGCTCGACGTGCCGAACGGAATGACCGGACCGACGACGACCGGGCAATCGAGCTCGGCCAACCGCACGGCCGTTCGTCGGCAGATTTCGCGGCCTTCCATGCAATCGGTTCCGAGCGGGAGGTGCGCGCCGTGGTCTTCGATTGCCCCCAGGGGAATCAGGACGACGTCGGTCCTCTTCAGTGCTTCCTGGACCTCCGGGCCGCTCATTTCCGGGAGCGTCGCCGGACCTTTCTGGACGTAGAGGACTTGATCGTCGGACATGGGGATCGCCTCCGTCTGGTCGAACACCGACAGGGTCACTGTCCGGTAAGTGGACTAGCTCACGCCGGCGCGCTGGTCGTCATTTCGTCTAAATGATTGACAAACTGTGGATCGGACTATAGCATCCTTTGACAGTCAGTGCAAGCATTAGACAAAATGAATGACCTACCCGAGAAACCCCGCTGGCCGGCTTGAAAACGGGTAAAGTCTTGCACCCTGGGAGATCGATTGCAACCGAGGCAACCAACGAGTGTCCTGAAGGCAGTCCCCGAATCATCCGAAGGCGATCGTGCCGTTGTGTCCCCTCTTCTCCGCCAGCTCGCGGAAGGCCTGCGACGACTCTTCGATCCACTGTGCGAGGTTGTTATCCACGAATTCTCCGATCTCGAGCACTCGATCGTCTGTCTCGAGGGAAACATTACCGGACGCGCCATTGGTGGGGCGGCGACCGATCTACTCCTGGAAAAATTCGAATCCGGTGACACCGACCAGGACCTTCACTGCTACCTGACGAGCCTCCCCGGTGGCCGAGTGATGAAGTCGAGCACAATCTTCCTGCGCGACGACGACGGTCGAGCCTATGGTGCGTTTTGCGTGAATTTCGACATTACCTCGTTCCTCCGGTTTGAAAAGATGCTCAATGGGTTTGTCGCCACGGAAGATCGCAATGGCGTGAGCGAAATGCTGACCGACAATCTCCATCTCACTCTCCAAGAAATGGTCGCGGAAACATTGCACGAAATGGGCGATAGCCCGTCGCTGATGAGTCGTGAGGACAAAGTCGCCTTGATCCAGCGTCTACACAAGAAGGGTATCTTCCAGGTCAAAAAAGCGGTTCCTATCCTCGCCGACCTCCTCGGCCTGAGCCGGGCCACGCTGTACAACTACCTTCGGGAGGCCCGCGTCGAACGGGTTGTTTGACCGAGCGAATAATCTACCTCTGGAGGCCACGATGTCGTCGTTCGAAGTTGTCCTCACCGATCGCGCTCCCGTCCCGTCCAGCGGCTACAGTCAGGCGATTCGCTACGGCAATTTGGTCGTCACGTCGGGGTATCTTGGGACTCATCCAGACGGGTCCGGACTCGTCAAAGGTGGCTTTGAAGCGGAGGTCCGGCAGGCGATCGCCAACATCAAGGCCGTCCTCGAGGCGTCAGGATCATCGCTGGCGGAGGTCGTCCGGGTCAACGTCTCGCTTACCGAGGTCAGCCGCTTCGGCGAGATGGATCGGATCTTCCGCGAGTACTTCTCACCGCCGTACCCAACCCGAAACACGATCGGCGTGAAGGAGCTGTGGGGCGGAGCTCAGGTCGGCTTCGACGTGTGGGCCGTCGTCGACGAGAAGTCCCGAGGCATTGGTGGGAGCTAACGTGCCAGCGGAGCACGTCCTTCGCCAGTTTGACCCCACCGAGCCAATCGAGCTGACCCGTCAGCTGATCCAAATCCCGTCGTTTCTCTGGCGCGAGTCGGATCTGGCACGCTGGCTCGTCGGCTGGCTGACCCAACGCGGCTTCACGGTCGACCTTCAAACCGTACCCCTGCGCGATGGGACGGTGACTCATCAGGCAATCGGCACCCTGAAAGGTGACGGTACCGGACCAAGCTTGATGCTGTGCGGCCACACGGATACGAGCGACTGGAATGGCGACGTCTTCCGCCGCGCCGAGTGGAAGCACGATCCGTTTGCCGCCGACGTCGTCGACGGGATCCTCTACGGCCTTGGCGCGATCAATATGAAAGCCGGGCTCGCCTCCATTTTGATGGCGGCCGACCTAGTTCGGCGGTCCGGGCGCCCTTTGAAAGGCGATCTCATCGTCGCCTGCGTCGTGGCTGAAACTGGCGGCGGAGTCGGCGCCCAACACCTGATCGCCAGCGGCTTACGCCCGGACTACTGCATCGTGACTGAAGCTGGCAACCTCGACGTCGGCATCATCTCCGGCGGCTACGTTCAGGGAAAGGTCCGGGTCAAGGGCGAATTCAAGCATCGCGTTCCGTACATTAACCCGATCGAGAAGATGACGAAGATCATTCACGCTTTCGGCCCATCGTACCAGCCGATTGCGGCGCAGAGCTGGCTTCGCTTTACGCCGCATCCTCTGCTGCCTGGATTCCCTCGGATGGCCGTCCGCAACATCGAGCACTTTCAGGATACGACGACGATCACCTTCGATGTGCGGATCATTCCCGGAATGACGGAAGAAAGCGTCCGCTCCGACATCCAGGCCCTCCTCGATCGCATGTCCGCGGACGACCCGGAGCTCCACGCCGAGCTGATCGTTCCCCAGAGTCCGGGTCAACCCAATATGCCGGCCCGCGACGCAACGCCGGTGGAGGCGCCGGTCGTCAGCCACGTCGTCGAAGCGCACCGACTCGTGACGGGGAGTGACCCGGTCGTCGGCGCCGGCCACCGCATCGGCGCCACCGCTGACACCTGTCACTTTAAAGGAGTGGGAATCACCTGCGTCGAGTATGGACCAGGGTTCATTCCGATCTGGCCCATGGTCGACGAGTGCATCGAGACCGCTCAGATTGTCACCGCGACGAAGGTCCTGGGCGTCGCCGCCGCGGGGCTGTGTACCTAGGGTGCGAGCAGACGACACCGGCAGAAATGTCATCCTGAGCCGCAGCGAAGGATCGTGTCGAATTCAGGACGACCACTTGCAAAGTTGGCGATCCTTCGCTGCGGCTCAGGATGACAGAAATGCGATTGTCGCCTGATCCTACTCTAGAACGCCCGACAATCGGACGTCGACCTACGGGAGAAATTGATGCTGACGCTTACCGTCAAATCCGAGACTGCCCTCGATCTTTACACCCGCGTTCTTCGGATCCGTCGCTTCGAAGAGGCGGTGCAAAAGCTCGTCGCGCAGGGGCAGCTGCCCGGAGTCGTTCACCTGTACATCGGCGAAGAGGCGGTCGCCGCCGGCGTGTGCGCGGCGCTTCGCGATGACGATTACATCGTCAGTACCCACCGGGGACACGGTCACGTCGTCGCCAAAGGGGGCGACTTCGATCGAATGATGGCCGAATTGTTCGGCAAGATTACCGGCTATTGCCGCGGCAAGGGTGGCTCCCAGCACATCGCCGACTTCTCGATCGGCATGCTCGGAGCGTGCGGCATTGTCGGCGGAGGCATCCCCATCGCGGTTGGGGCCGGATTTAGCGCGAAATACCGCGGGACGGATCAGGTCTCCGTCTCATTTTTCGGCGACGGCGCCTCCAATGAGGGCAGCTTTCACGAATCGCTCAATTTAGCGTCGGTGCAGAAGCTCCCGGTCATCTTCGTCTGCGAAAACAACGGCTACGGCGAGTTTACCCCCCAGGCAAAGGCGACGAGCGTGACGAATATCGCCGATCGGGCGGCCGGCTACAGTCTGCCCGGGGTCATCGTCGACGGGACCGACCCGGTCGCCGTCTTTGAGGTCGCGCGGAGCGCGGTCGAACGGGCGCGCCGGGGCGATGGCCCCACCTTGATCGAGGCGAAAACCCATCGACGCGGCGGCCACGCCGAGGGGGAAAACGCGTTTCTCGGCGGCCAAACCTACCGGGCGACCGACGAAGTCGCCGCGGCACGAACCAGGGATCCGCTCGGGTCGATCCAGGGATACATCATGTCCCATCGTCTTGCGAGCGCCGAAAGCCTGGCCGCCCTCGACGAACAGATCACGACGGCGGTTGCCGACTCGATCGTCTTCGCGCGAGCGAGTGCCGATCCGGCTGCCGCCACCGTTCTTGAAGACGTGTTCGCATAAGTTTGGAGAGAGGCGGAGAGTCGGATAATGGCCACGTCGTCGATGTCAGCGGTTTCCCAGGAACCAGCCCCCAGCCTTGTCGATCAGTTCAACGGGGCGATGCGTCCGTTCTGGCACCCCGTTCTGCCTTCGGCCGAGCTGCCGGTTGGCGAGCTTCGCTCGGTGGAGCTGCTCGAGGAACCACTCGTCCTCGCCCGATTGAATGGGCGCGTCATCGCGCTACGCGACGTTTGTCGTCACTTTCAGGCCCAGCTCTCCCTTGGCGAAATTCGCGAGATCCCGGGCTCCGGCGCCTGCATCATGTGCCCGTACCACGGCTGGACTTATGCCGAGGATGGCCGGTGTGTCGACATTCCCCAGCTCGACCCCGACCGCGCGATTCCCCGGGAAGCGCGGGTGCCGGCCTACGGCGTCCGCGAGCGTTACGGCCTGATCTGGGTGTGCCTGGACGACTCGCCGCGGTACGACCTTCCGGAGCTGCCCGGCCTCGAAGACCCGTCCTACATCCTCGGCCCCATTCGCTCGTACGAACCCTGGGTTGCCTCGGCGCCCCGGGTGATCATGGCCGCGCTCGACGACACCCACGCCCCCTGGGTCCATGGCGGCCTCCTGGGCGACCGGGCGTTTCCCGCCCCGCCGGATCACCAGGTCTGGCGCGAGGGCCAGTACCTGCGCGTCGGATTCACCATGCTTCAACCGGATAATCGCGCCATCTCCGACACATCGGCGGCGGTCGGCAACGGCTTACGGGAGGTACGTCTCAGCACGACCGTGAGCGTGCCGAACGTCATCCATTTCGTGATTCAGCCGGTCGACCGCGGGGGCGATCTCACCACGATCATCTGGCAAGCGGTGTGTCCCCGCCGCTACAACCGGACCGACACTTACTGGGGATCAGCCCGCAACTACGACCGCGAGGCGCCGGCTCGGAACGACGATTTTGAAAGCATGCAGGACGTCGTCCGCGCTCAAGACCGTCGGGTTGTCGAAAGTCAGCGCCCCTGGCTGCTTCCGCCGTTCTGGACCAAGATCGAGCTGCCGTTGCGACCGGCCGATCTACCTTTGATCGAGTACCACCGTTGGCTGGAGGAGCTGGGGATCACGCTCGCGCTGTAGCCCGGCGAATCTTGACCGAATGAGGAGGCATTGACGTGCCACGAAAGACGTACATCGAGGCGATTCGCGAGGCGCTTGCCGAGGAATTGCGACGCGATCCCACCGTTCTCGTCATGGGCGAGGACGTCCGCATCGGCGTATTTGCCGGCACGCGGGGTCTCCACGCCGAGTTTGGCGACCGGCGTGTCGTCGACACCCCCATATCGGAGCTTGGCATCGCCGGTACGGCCGTCGGCGCCGCCGCGACCGGGATTCGACCGGTCGTCGACTTTATGTTCGGAACGTTCATGTACCTCGCCTTCGACCAGATCGCCAATCAGGCCGGAGCGATGCGCTACATGTTCGGTGGGCAAGCGACCCTTCCGATTGTCTTCATGGCGCAAAACGGTTCTGGAATCAACGTGGGGCACCACCACAGTCAGTCCATGCACCAATATTTTATGCAGGTGCCGGGGATCAAAGTCGTCGCGCCAAGCACCCCCTACGACGCGAAGGGCTTACTCAAGTCGGCGATCCGCGACGATAACCCGGTTGTGTTTTTCAACCACCTGTCGCTGGGTGGCTCGCGGAGCGACATCCCCACTGAGGAGTACCTGATTCCGCTCGGACAGGGAGACGTCAAGCGGGTCGGCGGGGACGTGACGATCTGCGCGGCCGGGTTGATGGTGCATCACGCCCTCAAGGCGGCGACCACGTTGGCGAGCGAGGGCATCGAGGTTGAAGTCATCGACCCCCGCACGCTGTCGCCGTGGGACGAATCGCTCGTGCTTGCCAGCGTGGCCAAGACCGGCCGCTTCGTCGCGGTCGACGAGGGCCACCTCCTCTGTGGGGCGGCCAGCGAGTGGGCGGCGACCGTGGCCGAAAAGGGATTCGCCGACTTGAAGGCGCCGGTCCAGCGGGTCACGGCGGCGGCGGTGCCGATTCCGTTCAGCCCGATCCTCGAGCGCGCCGCCGTTCCCTCCCCGGACGATATCGCCGCGGCGGTGCGCAAAACGCTTCAGCCGTCCGCCCGAGTCGCCTAAACGGTCGAAGCGAGGGAGGGGGAGCCGTGGCTTTAACACCAGTGTACATGCCGAAATACGGAATGACGATGACCGAAGGCGTGATTGTCGCCTGGCACGTGGCCGAAGGCGATAACGTGATGGAAGGCGATCCTCTGGTCACCGTCGAGACTGAGAAGGTCAACACCGCGATCGAATCGCCGGTCACCGGACGCCTCGTCGAAATTTGCTTCGACGAGGACAAATCGGCGGCGGTTGGGGAGATCGTCGCCTACATCGAAACGCCCGAGGCCACGACCGGTGGCTGATTTGGCCGGCAAGGTTGCCATCGTGACCGGGGGCGGATCGGGAATTGGCCGGTCGGTTTGCCTCGCGTTCGCGTCCGTGGGAGCGTCAGTTATAGTGGCTGGCCGCACCGCGCCCAAGACGCGCGCGGTGGTCGAGGAGATCGCTCGCGCCGGCGGCCGCTCGGTCGAGGTGTGTGTCGACGTCAGCCAGGGGCCGGACGTTCGGCGCATGGTCGACCTCGCCGTCCGACACTTTGGCGGACTCGACATTCTCGTTACTAGCGCGGGAATCAGTCCGGTGGGAACGGTGACCGAGACCGACGAGGACGCCTGGGACGAATGCATCGCGATCGACCTTCGCAGTGTATTTCTTGGCGCGAAGTACGCGATTCCGGAGATGCAGCGTCGGGGGGGTGGGGTCATTCTGAACGTCGCCGGGACGTTCGGCCTGAGCGGCGCCCGGAACAAGTCGGCCTATTCCGCCGCGAAGGCCGGGGCGATCAACCTCAGTCGCTCGATCGCCTTGGATTACGCCCGCGACAATATCCGATGCAACGCCATCTGCCCGGGCTACGTCGACACTCCGCTCAACGCTGGTTTCCCAAGCGATGCCCGCGACCGCTTTCTCGATGTCCGGCAGCCACTCCCGGGGCTGATTCAGCCAGACGACGTGGCCCAGCTGGCGGTGTTTCTGGCGTCGAACGCCGGTCGGATGCTGACCGGTCAAACCTACGTCATCGACGGTGGCCAACAGGCCGGCCTTTTTTAGCGTCGATCGCCACTCCTGGAGGGAGGAGCCAACGTGGATCGGTTTGATCCTTTCTTACCCCCGGTGCTCGTCGACCCGTATCCGATCTACCGGAACTTTCGCGAGAATGATCCGGTCCACTGGGGCATCGCGGGCGATCCGCACTTTTCGGGAACGTGGTACCTCTTCCGCCACGACGACGTCGTCGATGCCTTGAACAATCCCCGCCTCGGTCGGGAAGTCCGCACCGTACTTCCACCGGATGCTCTTCCGCCGGTCCCCGACTACTCGCGACCGCTTTTCGACATGGCCGAGAAGTGGATGATTCTTCGCGATCCGCCGACGCACACCCGCCTTCGATCCCTCGTTCAACGGGCTTTTACGCCTCGCGTCGTCAAAAGAATCAACCCGCGGATCGTCGAGTCGGCTGACGAGCTGATCGACAAGTTTCGCGATTCCGGTCGCGCGGATCTCATTGCCGACTTCGCCCGAGTGCTACCCGTCATTGTGATCGCCGAAATTCTGGGGATTCCGCCGGAGGACTACCCGGTCTTTCTTCCGTGGGCGATTACCCTCGCCTCGACGATCGAGTTCCGCCAAACCGAAGAGGTGTACCGCCGGGGATCGGAGGCGATGGTCGGCTTGACCGGCTACCTGCGCGATTTGATCGTTGGCCGCCGCGGACGAACGAACGACGATCTCATCGGCGCGCTGTTGTCCGTGGAGGAGAACGGTCAGACTCTCAGCGAGGACGATGTCCTGGGCAGCATCACCCTCCTTCTGAGCGCCGGCAACGACCCGACAATGCACCTGATTGGCAACAGCATCCTGGCCCTGCTGCGGCACCCGGATCAGCTGGAGCGGCTCCGCCGCGATCCCGGTCTCATCGACACGGCCGTGGACGAGCTCCTTCGCTTCGATAGCTGCGTCCAAATGACGTTCCGTTTCGCCCTAGAGGAAACGAAATACGGCGGAAAGTCGATTCGTCGGGGTGAGCAAGTCGCGATCGTCTTTGGGTCCGCTTTGCGCGATCCGGTCTATTGCGCCGACCCCGATGTAATCGATCTGGCCCGGGGCAACAATCGCCTGCCGTTTGGCCACGGAATTCACTTCTGCCTCGGCTCGACTCTCGCGAAAGCGGAAGGGCAGATCGCAATCGATCGCCTCATCCGTCGGCTACCCAACCTGCAGCTCCGGACGGACAACCTCGAGTGGCAGGAGACGGTCGCCGTCCGGGGAGTCAAGTGTCTTCCAGTTTCATTTTCGTGACTCGGGCGAGGGGTACGTGACAACAATAGTCTGGGCTGGCGCCGCATTCCCCGACTTTGACGGGGAACCGCGGTCGGATTTTGGCGTCGCCGTCGAAAGCAATCGAATCGTCGACCGCGGTCCGCTCGCCGAGCTGCGCCTCCGCCACCCGGACGACGATGAGGTCGGTGGCTCGGATCTTATCCTGATCCCGGGCCTGATCAACAGTCACGATCACGGGCGCGGTCTGGGCACGGCGCCCCTGGGCGTTCCCGACGATATTCTCGAAACCTGGTTGATCGGTCTGCGCGCCCAACCCGGGATCGATCGGTACCTTGCCGCCGCCTTCGACGGGCTGCGCTTACTGCGGGCGGGAGTCTGCGCGACAACCCATAGCCATAATCCGCTCGATCGCCACCGTCTCGCCGCCGAATCAGACGACACCCTGCGCGGCTACCGCGACGCGGGAATCCGAGTTGCCTACGGTCCGCCGATTGTCGACCAGAATCCCCTCGTCTACGACGACGCGGCCGGGTTCCTCGCCGGTCTGAACCCCAACCTTCGTGCCTCGGTCGAGCCTTTGACCCGTCCCAATTCCGTCGACCCTGATCTGTATTTTGACCTCTGTGCCGATCTCGTCGGGCGCTACCAGGATCCGGACTCGCCGACCGTTCAGATTCAAACCAATCCCGTCGCCGTCCAGTGGAGTAGCGACCCGGTCGTCGTCCGATGCGTCGATTTTGCCCGGCGACACCAGACCCGGGTCCAGCTGCACGTCCTGGAGACGCGTTACCAGCGAGCGTACGCTCAGCGTCGTTGGGGGAAAAGCGTTATTCGCCACCTCGACGATCTTGGCGCGCTCGGCCCCTGGTTGACCGTGGCCCACATGGTCTGGGTCGACCCGGAGGATTTCGGCCTCCTCGCCGAGCGTGGCGTCGGCGTCGCCCACAACCCAAGTAGTAATCTGAGGCTACGGAGTGGGACGGCTCCAGTTGTCGCGATGCGCGCTGCTGGTATTCGTGTTGGCGTGGGCCTCGATGGCCACTCGCTCGACGAAGACCAGGACTACCTGCGTGAGTTACGCCTGGCCTGGACGCTGGCGAACCGGCCTGGCGCCGCGTCCCCGACCCTGTCGGCAATCGAAATTTGGACAATGGGAACACGAACCGGCGCGGCAATCACGTTCGGAACATCCGCGCCCCTCGGCGCGCTCGAGCGGGGTTATCTGGCCGATCTCGTCCTCCTCGATCGTGGCACCGGCCTGGACGATTGGAGCATCGGTCTGAGTGCCCAGCCAACACCGACCGAGGAGAAGGCGCTTCTAGCCGAGGTGATGCTTCGTGGCGCCAGCCGTCGTCACGTTCGCCACGTGATGGTGAACGGACGCTGGGCAATCCGCGAGGGACGATCGACGACGTTGGACGAACGCGATATCGTCTCCCAGCTCCGGGCGAACCTGAGGGGCCAATCCGGCACGGACCAGACGGCGAGCCTTGAGGTCGCCCGCGCCCTCGTTCCCGCCGTCCGCGCGTTCTACGCGGGGTGGGACGCCGCCGAGGGTCGGGAGTAACCGGTGGCAGCATTTCTTTGGCGCTGCTCGCGCTGTGGCGCTGATTATCATCCCGACGCGGTTCGCTACGTCTGCGCTGACTGCGGCGACGCTGGCTTGCTTGACCTGGAGTTTGAATACGACCGAATCCTGGCGGAATGGTCCCAAGCTCAGCTAGCCGCGGATCGCCGTCGATCCATGTGGCGTTACCGCCCCCTTTTGCCCCTGGGGTCCGATGTCCGTGGCACGTCGACGACCTCTTTGGGGATGCCGAACGAGGACCGAGAGCTGATCGGCGACTCCCCCCTGGACTCGGTCGGCTGGACTCCGCTGTACCACGCCAAGAGGCTCGGCGCGGCGCTCGGACTCGACCGGCTACTGATCAAGGACGACGGTCGTAATCCGACCGGATCCTTCAAAGACCGGGCCAGCGCTCTGGTTGTCGCTCGAGCTCGCGAGCTTGGCGAGCGGGTCATTGCGACGGCCTCGACCGGTAACGCGGCGGCGGCGCTCGCCGGCATGGCCGCGGCCGTCGGTACGGATGCGATTATCTTCGTTCCTGAGAGCGCTCCGGAGCCGAAGATCGCTCAGCTGCTGGTGTACGGAGCAACCGTCCTGCTCGTTCGTGGCAACTACGACGAGGCTTATGAGTTATGTCGTGCTGGCTGCGAGCGATGGGGTTGGTACTGTCGCAACACCGGCTACAATCCCCAGACGACCGCGGGGAAAAAGACCTGTGCTTTCGAGATTGCCGAACAGCTCGATTGGGACGGGCCGGACGTGGTCGTCGTCTCGATGGGGGATGGCAACATCATCACCGGTCTGCATCAGGGGTTTGTCGACCTATTCGAGCTTGGCTGGATCGACCGGATGCCGCGCCTAATCGGCGTCCAGGCAGCGCGCTCCCCGGCGATCTGGAATGCCTGGCATGGTAGGACGAGCGAGGTCACCTGGGCCCCCGCGGATAGCATCGCCGACAGCATCAACGCTGGCCTTCCCCGTGACGGATGGCGCGCTCTGCGAGCGATGCGCGAGACCGGCGGCGATTGCCTGGTCGTCGAGGACGAAGCCATTCTCGACGCGATCGGCCGGGTAGCCCGTCTCACCGGCGTTTTCGCCGAGCCCGCCGGCGCCGCCGCGTTCGCCGGCCTGTTCCAGCTCGTCGAGCGGATGACTTTGCGACGGGACGAGCGAGTCGTCGTCGTCAGTACGGGATCGGGCCTCAAGGACGTTCGCGCCGCGTTGAAGGCTGCTGGCCCACCGATTACCGTTTCCGCCCAGCTTTCCGCGGTACGGGACGCTTTGCGCCTGGACTAACGACGTCTTCCTCCTCCCCTCTCCCGCGCACTGGGAGAGGGGCGAGGGGTGAGGGATCCATTATCAATGGAGGATGATCCATGGGCGGTATCGTGCCAGGTCCGACCTACGCCGAGATGCGCGACCCGTCGCTGGTGCCGGAGGTTTGGCGTGCCGCGGCGATCGCGGCGCGTGCCGACGAACGTGACCCGGGTAATCTCTTCAACATTACCTGGCGGCGGGACGACGGCAGCGTTAGTGCGATCGCCTTGCCACCGGCCCTGACCGGTGTCGACGCGACAATCATCGTCCTCGTCGGAGCGCTCTTTCCCAGTGGCAGTCACAAGGTTGGTCCGGCCTATACGACGCTCGCCGAAGCGGAGAGCTTCGATGGAGTGCGACCGGGCACGAAGACAGTCGTCGGACCGAGCACCGGCAATTTCGGCATCGGAACGGCCTACGTCAGCTTGTTGAAGGGGTACCGTGGCCTGGTCGTGATGCCGGATACGATGAGCCGCGAGCGCTACGACCGGATCAAGCGCTACGGCGCCGATCTCGATCTGACGCCAGGGTCCGAAAGCGACGTCATTCTCACACTGGAACGGACGCGGGACACCTACGTCAGCAATCCAAACTATCTGGTCCTGGCCCAATTCGAGCTGTTTCCGAACTACCGCTTTCATTACCACGTGACCGGCGACGCAGCCATGGGCGCGGCATCCGCCCACGGTAACGGTCGGATCGCCGCCTTCGTCGCGGCACCGGGCTCAGCCGGAACCCTCGCGGCGGGAGACGCGATCAAGTCACGGTTTCCGGAAAGCGTTGCCGTCGCGCTCGAACCGCGCGAGTGCCCCACGCTGTTCAACGGCGGCACCGGCCAGCATCGAATCGAAGGTATCGGCGACAAGATGGTCACGCTGATCCACAACATTTCGACGACCGACTACGTCGGACTGGTTCACGACGACGACTGCGTCCGGGGCCTCGCCGCCCTGCGGTATGCGAGCCCAGCGCTGGCCACCAGAATCGGGCTCGACGGTCTTTCCGTGTCCGGCCGACGCGGTGAGCGGATCGACCTGCGAGACTGCTTTGGCGTCAGCGGGATTTGCAACGTCGTCGGTGCGATCAAAACGGCCAAGTTTCTCGGCCTCGGCAAAGACGACAACGTCGTGACCGTGGCGACCGATCGATACGATCGGTACCCGTCGGTGCTCGCCGATTTAGAGCGACGCGAGGGGCCGCTTTCGGACGACATCCTGTCGACGTGGAGCGAGCGAATCTTTGCTGGCGCGGCGACCGACAATATCCTCGACCTGCGCGGACCTGACGCAAAGCGGCGCCTTCAGGACCTGAAAGTTTCGCTCTGGTCGCAGTTCGGCTATGGCGATGCCTTCCTGCGCTCGATGGAGAGCCAGTCCTTCTGGGAGGAGCACGTGGGTCGGATACCCGAGATCGACCGCCGAATCGCGGAGCTCCGAACCGAGACAGCGACCGTTGCAAACGCCTGAATCAGCACCGGCTCGATGGCACGGTGGCAGGAGGGATCCTCGCGATGCTGAGCGATAGCCAGTACGCCCAAGTTGTCGGATGCTGCCAGGACTTAGTCAGAGCGCAGAGTATGACCGGTCGGGAGGACGCGGCCGCGACGGTCTTGCAGCGATGGATGCGCCAGCTCGGCTACGACGAGATTTGGGTCGATCGGTACGGGAGTGTTATCGGGCGCATCCACGGACGGGCCGGCGAGGGTGGACCACGTCTTCACTTCGACGGCCACCTCGACAATGTACCCGCGACCTCGCTGGATCGGTGGACGCACGACCCCTTTGGCGGTGACATCGCCGACGGCAAAGTGTGGGGCCGGGGGGCAACGGACATGAAAGGCTCGGTCGCGGCGATGGTTTGCGCCGCCGCCTTCCTACCCCGCGAGACCATTCGTGGAACGCTTACTGTGTCCGGAAGCGTCGTCGAGGAAGAGCTCGAAGGTCAGGTCCTGGCGGCTCTGCTGCGGGAGCATCCCGCCGACCTGGTCGTCATTGGCGAATCCACCTTGCTCGAGGTTGGCTTCGCCGAAAAAGGTCGCGCCGGGATCCGGATTGTCACCCAGGGACGGCCCGCGCACAGCGCATCGCCTCACCTGGGCGACAACGCGATCTACAAAATGACCGACGTCATCGCCCGGCTTCGCGCGGTGTCTCCGCCCATCGACGAGGTGCTTGGACCAGGAATCCTCGAGCTCGTCGAAATCATCAGCAACCCGTACCCGGGGACGAGTATTGTGCCGGACCGCTGCACCGTTAAATGGGATCGCCGTCTGGTGCGCGGCGAAACGAGGGAAAACGTTCTGGCCGGCATCCGTGCCGCGTTGGAGGGTATGACCGGCGTCGACGTCAGCTACCTCCAGCTCGCGATACCGTGTTACACCGGCGTCGTTATCGAGCACGACGACTTTCACCCGGCCTGGGCAGTCGAACCAGGGAGTCCGCTCGTCGAGGCCGCGCTTGCCAGCGTCGCCGAGGTTGGCGGTACGCCCACCACGTGCACAATTCCCTACTGTTCGAACGGAAGTGGCAGCGCCGGCGAGTTGGGCATCCCGTCCGTCGTCATCGGTCCCGGCGACCCGTCGCTCTTTCACGTCGTGGATGAGCACATTAGCATCGAACAGCTTCGCCTTGGGACCGAGGTGTACGCCCGGATGGCGACCAGGCTCCTGGCACCCTAGATTATTCCTCTAATTGTCCTTTATGTATTTGTCCCGCGCCAAACGCGACCAGGAGTCGAGGCTTCAGCTGGTTTGGCGCGATTGACCAGCTGAAGCTTCGACTCCTGGAGGTCCT
>CAZBQK010000023.1:0-12064 GCA_964493975.1 uncultured Dehalococcoidales bacterium
TGAACGCACCGGGCCGAGCGGGAGCTGGTCAGTTGGCTGATCGCATTCTGGTCATCGCGGACGAGCGATCCGTGGCCGACGCTCTCTGCGTTATCCTGGAGTCGGCCGGTTACCCGACCGAGGTCGCCTTGAGCACTCCCGAGGGGCTGACGAAGGTCGAGAGCGTCCGGTTCCCCGGACTGATCATCGCGTTGGGCGGTAGAGACGGCACCAGTCTGGCCCTGCTGCGGCGCGCTCGGGAAATCCTGCCCGACGCGCGGATCTTCGTCGTCGTGGCCGCCGGATACCGTGAGTTGGTTGGCGAGGCGCTGGGCGCGGGCGCCGACGACGTCCTGTTGGAACCGGTGAGTGAGGCGGCGCTCCGAGCGTCCCTCGTACGATCGGAGCACGGGCGCGCCCAGGTGGCCACCCTGCGGTCGCGCATCGCCGAGCTCGAGAGCCTGGCCGAGGCGCGGGACACGTTGCTGCAGCTCGCCATGGAGCACGCGGCCGCCCTTGTCGACCTCGACCGGATGAAAGAGGACTTCATCGTCACGGCGAGCCACGATCTCAAAGGTCCACTGACGTCGATCCGGGGCTACAGCCAATTGCTTCTCCGGAACCTGCGCTCGGCGGACCCTGACCTCGCGCGCCAGGCGCGGGGATTGGCGTCGATCGACGCCCTGACCGTCGCCATGACCTACTTGCTCAACCATCTGCTCGACGCGTCTCGGATTCAAGCGGGCCAGCTCGAGCTGAGAACGGCGCCGTGCGATATGGGGGAGTGTCTCGCCGCGGTTTTGTCGAGCCTGAGTCCGGAGGAGAGCGAGCGCGTCGACGTCGCGCTGGACAACGCGCCGTTGGCCGGTCAGTGGGAACGGGTGCGGATCGAGCAAGTCCTCGCCAATCTGGTGCGCAACGCGCTGAAGTATAGCGCGCCGCCCGCGCGGGTCACGATCCGGGTGGAGCGAGGGGACGACACGATCGCGGTGGCGGTCCAGGACGAGGGGATGGGCATCCCGGCGGACGAGCTGCCGCGACTCTTCAAGCGTTTCCATCGCACGCCCCAGGCCCACGCGAGCGGCTTGGCTGGCACCGGCCTCGGCCTCTACATCTGTCGCGGAATCGTCGAGGCGCACGGCGGCCGAATCTGGGCCGAGTCGCCCGGCGAGGGCCAGGGTGCGACGTTCCGGTTCACTTTGCCCGCCGAGCCGGCGGATCGTCGTGACCCAGGCGATTGATTTAGACTAATCCCGGACAGGAGGATCGATGGCGGACGTTGACGGGGCGAACGACCGATTGGAGACGGGAGTTCCCCACCTTGACCGCGTTCTGGGTGGCGGACTTCTGCGGGGCACGCTGGCGCTGGTGATCGGCGCGCCCGGCACGGGCAAGACAGTCCTCGCCCAACAAATGGTCTTCCATCACGCGGTCCATGGTGGCTCGGCCCTCTTTCTGACCGGCTACTCCGAGACGCACGACAAACTGCTCCGGCATAGCCGCGGCCTCAGCTTCTTTCGGCCGGAGCTGATTGGAACAAAGGTGCAGTTTGCGAGCCTTCTCGACCTGCTACAGGCAGGGGCCGACGAAACCGAGGACGCGATCGTCGCGATGGCCCGCGCCCAGAACGCGACCCTGGTCGTGCTCGACGGGTTCAAGGGAATGCGCCAGCTCCTGCCGGACGAGCAAGCGTCGGCGCGCTTCCTCTACTCCTTGAGCGCGAAGCTCGCCCTGTTGGGTGCGACCACCATTGTCGTGGCCGAGGGGAATCCCGATGAGCCGTCACGCTACTCCGAGATCACTGTCTGCGACGTCATCCTCGCGCTCGAGTATGAATCCAGCTTGACCGGCCAGCGCCGGACCCTCAAGGTGGTCAAAGCCCGGGGATCGGCGCCTCTGCCAGGAGCGCACGTCTTTGTAATCAACTCCGATGGTCTCGCCGTCTTCCCTCGGATCGAGTCCGTCGTGGGAGCGATCGAGCCAACCTGGCCCGGAGGGAGGATGAGCATCGGTAGTCCCGGGCTCGACGCACTCATGGGGGGAGGTCCGAACGTCGGAACCTCGACCCTGGTGATCGGTAGTCCGGGCGCCGGGAAGACCCTGCTCGGCCTCTCCTTTGCCGCGGAAGGCGCTCGCCTCCACGAGCCGTCCCTGATTGTGAGCTTTATCGAGAGCCCCGCGCAGCTGCGGGCACTGGGGGAGGGATTCGGGATCAATCTCGACTCGGCCGGGGACGTTCGCATCTTGGCTCTTCCGAGCTACGATCTCGAAGCGGACGAGCTGGCGCAGATGCTCTTTCAGGACGTCGAGCGGCGAGGCGTCCGGCGGTTGGTCATTGACTCGGTGTTCGAGCTGGGGCGCGCCATCGGCGACGAGCGGCGCAGGCCGTCGTTCATGGCCGCGCTCGTCCGCTACCTGCGCAGCCGCCACATCACGACCTATTTCACACTGGAAACCCCCACGATCGTCGGCCCGGAGCTTGACCTGGGGGGAACCGCCGTATCGGTGGTCGCGGAGAACGCTCTCGTGTTTCGGAATGTGGAGTATCTCGGGCGACTCCATCGGGTGGTGTCGGTCCTGAAAATGCGCTTTTCGGACCACGACCGTGCCCTCCACGAGTACGCGATCAGCGCGACGCGGGGCTTTCACCTGGAGGGCCCGGCACCCCTTGGAGAAGGGCTGCTCACTGGAAACGCCCGGAGTCTCGCGGTACCGCCCCCGTTCCACCCACCAAACGAAGGTCAGAAGCCGTCATGAGCAAGATTCTCGTTGTGGACGACGAGCAGCCCGTGCGCGACGTGCTTGCGATGCTTTTCGGCGACGCGGGTCACCACGTTCTGATAGCGGTTCACGGCCGCCAGGCTCTCGACCTGATCGAGCAGGAGCAGCCGGACCTGATCGTCTCGGATGTGATGATGCCGGTTCTGGGCGGCGTCGAGCTGTGTCGGCGCCTGAAGCGCAATGTCACCACGAACGAGATTCCCATCATCCTCATGAGCTCGGCTGGATTCCACGTCGCCCGTGACGTCGGGGCCGACGCCTTCATCGACAAGCCCTTCGAGATCGAGGCGATGGAGGCCCTGGTCCGGCGGTGGCTCGAGCGGCGGACGGACGGCTAGCCGCCCGCTCAGAGTCGCCTGACGCCAAGACGCGTGTCCGCCGTCGTCGGTCAGCGTCGCTCTCCCGTGGCAAGCCGGCGGGCGCACATTGGGGGTCTTGGCAGACAAAGAGCGAGGGCCTTCAACTGAAGGCCCTCGCTTCTTCGAACCCAGGTCACCTCGCTCCAGGTGACTGACCCGGAGCGGCTACGGAGTCGCCGTTGGCGAAGCGAGACCGCTCGTGATGGTCGTCGCGGTCGCGATCGGCATAGTCGTGGGGACGGCCGTTGGCGACGTCACCGCGGCGGTCGTCGGCGTCGATATCGCGGCCGAGGTGGGGACCGCCGTTGGCGATGACGACTGAACCGTTGTTGCCATCGCGGTGGGCGATGTCGACTGAACCGACGTTGCCATCGCCGTCGGCGAGAGCGCGGAGATCGGCGTGGACATCGCGGTCGGCGAGGCTGCCGACGATCCGGCCGACGATGCTGCCGGAGTGGTCTGCAGACTTGGCGTTGTCGCGGCCGCCGGCGACGGCGTCGTCTCGGACGTCGCGCCAGTCGTCGAGGCCACCGGAATCATGGCCCGAAGCGCGTACGCGTCAAAGACCGGACCCGCGCCAACCGAGACCGTTTGGAGGACGTTGCCCGTCTCCGAGTTGATCACGGTCAGGTTGTTCGCGCTTCGATCGGCGACGAACGCGAGGTCTCCGTCGGCGCTAAACGCGACGTCGGTCGCGGCCGAGCCGATCGGGATCGATCGGACGATTTTGCCACTCGCCAGATCGATGTCGGATACCTGACTTCGCGGCTGGTCGGCGGTCACGAAAAGGCTCTTGCCATTTGGCGATATGGCCAAACCGGTCAAGTGCCCCCCGACCGGGATTTTGCTCATCTCGCGATTCGAGGTGAGGTTGATCTCGGAAACGTCACCACTGCCCTGGTTGGCGACAAAGAGCTTATCGCCAGCCGGAAGACCGGCCAGAGCTATTGGATTCGTCCCAAGCGGAATCGTCGTGACCAGACTCAATCCGAACGCCGACGAGTCGGTTGTGTTTGCCGACGCTGCCGGCGTCGCGGTCGCCGCCGACGTTGCCGCGGCGCCCGAGCCCGCGGCCGCGCTGCCAGTGCCAAGACGAAGGACGCTCAGGTCATTCGAGCCCTGGTTGACGACGTACACCATTTCCTGGTTGCCGCCAACGTGGACGAAGAGGTCCATCGGCCTCGTCCCAACACTGAAGTTGCCGACAAAGCTGCGCGACGGAACGTTGAGAATCGAAAGGTTGTTCGAGCTAGCGTTCGTGACAAATGCCAGAAGACCATCCGGCGTCATGGCAATCGACGCGGGGTCGGTGCCAACGCCAATCTGGCTCACCCGGCTCTTTGTCAGCAGGTCATACACGACGACAGCTGCATTTGACGACGACTGACCGCTGGTTGCCGGCGTCGCGCTGACTGCCGGCGTCATGTTCGTCGCCGGACTCGCGTTCGTGGCAGGCGTGCCGTTCACGCTCGGCGTCGTGGTGGCCGCGTTCGAGGTACTTGCCGCGGTGGTTGGCGTCGTCGCGGCGCCCGTCGTCCCGGCGCTCGCGCTCGTCGTCGGGGTGAGCGCGCTGCCAGCCGTCGAGCTGGCCGCGTTGCTGCCAGACGACGAGCCGGTTCCGGCCGAGCTACCCGCCATTCCCGTCACGATGAACGCGTAGCGGCCGTCCGGGGTCACCGCGACCGATCGGGCGGGGAATCCGACGTCGATGTTCTCGAGGACGGTGCGCGTTGCCGGATCGATCAGCGTAATGCTGTTACCCCCGGCGTTGGCGGTGAAGACCGCCGGGGCCGCCACGGCCCCCACGATCGGCGTTGCGTTGCCGTTGCTCATCGTGGAGGGGCTAGTCGCGGTTGTCGTCGTCGCCGCGGGGGCTGCGCCAACGTTTGTGCCGGAGGTCACGGTCGCGCCAACCGCGGGTGTACTCGCGACAACAGTTGCGCCGGTGCCGACGGCCGGTGTCACATTGCTTGTCGCGGGAGTTGAAGATTGGGGCGTCGATCCGCCAGTGCAGGCAGCCGTGACAGTCAGTGCCAGGCCAAGCGCAGCGGATAGCCCGAGTTCCTTCCAGGTGCGTCGACGATAGTGCATAGTCGCAGGATCCTCCTTGAGTAGTTGCTGAGTAGTTGGATGAAGAGGCGCCTGGGTTCGCCATGTCGACGGAAGAGCCAGTTATTGACTTATAAAGATGGAGGTGACGACACGCCTCCACGATGCGTCTGGTCCGGCACAGTCCAGACGCAAAAGGCCTTGCGCTTGAGTGGGTGCAAGTTATGTGCCGTGGCCTGGTCGCCTGGTCGATCTGGTTGTCGAAATCAGCAGTGCTTGGCCCCGCGCTGATGTATCCTATTCAAGCGGTGGCGAAGAGCCAGCGCGACGTCCTCCGAGGTGCACCATGCCGAACCTCACTTTCTTTTGCGAGCTCGATTCCCGCGCCTTGACCGACCTGTTCGCCGACCCGAGCGTCGTCGAAACTCTGACGGCGCTCTCCGCTACCGTGAGCCTCGGACTGATCGACCTAAGTGTCGAGCGGGCCCAGGTCGTTCAAAAGCTCAATGGGGCCGGCGTGCCGGTCATCGCCTGGCAGCTTCTGCCCCAGGATCAGGGTTACTGGTACAACATGAGCAACGCGGCGGCAGCGTCCGCCCGCTACGACGCGTTTCGTGTCTGGACCGCCAAGCACGGGTTAGTTTGGGATGGTATCGGCATCGATATCGAGCCGGACACGCGGGAGATTCAGCGCGCCCTCGACGATCGGTGGACGTTCTTGCCAACCGTCGCCTGGCGAATCTTCAAGCCGGATCAGCTGCGGCGGGCAACCGAGGACTACGCCGCGCTCGTCGCGAGGATGCGCGCCGATGGCTACCGGGTGGATAGCTACGTTCTCCGCTTTGTCGAAGACGAGCGGTCGGTGGGTTCGACCCTGATGCGCCGGGTGACCGGCCTGGTCGACGTGACCGTCGATCGCGAGATTGCCATGCTGTACACCAGCTGGTATGGCTCCCGGGGCGCCGCGGTGCTATGGAGTTACGGCGCCAACGCCCAGGCTATCGCCGTGGGCAGCACTGGCGGCGGGGTCAAGGTGGCCGGAATCGACAAAGTGACGCCGCTCACCTGGGATGAGCTATCGCGCGACCTTCTGCTTGCCAAACGCCTGACCGACTCCATTCACATTTTCAGCCTGGAAGGCTGCATTCGTCAGAGCTACCTCGAGTGCCTGCGCACCTTCGACTGGAGTGCCGGAATTGAGATCCCCGTGGCGGAAGCGGCCAAGGTCGATCGCCTCCGCGCCGCCGCCCGGGGAATCCTCTGGGCGCTCGCCCGACCAGTCCACACCCTCGTGGGAGGTCTCGCCATCGCCCTCGTCATCCGGCGAATCCTCCGGGGGAAGCGCTGACCCACGCTTGAGACGCAGCAGTTGTTAGCAAGACGAGCGCTTTCCCTTTCTTTCCCCTCTCCCCACGGGAGAGGGTTAGGGTGAGGGGCGTCCCCTTCCTTCCCAAACGATAGAAGCCTTCCGCGGCTCTTTAGAAAAGAACGCCCCTCACCCTCGCCCTCTCCCGTGGGGAGAGGGGAGAGCGTGCGGCCCGCTAGAACCGTCGCTGAATAATTGAAACGCTTCAAATCGTTTCAATTATTCAACCCGCGTGCACTAGCGCCGCGGGAAGCAAAACCTCTCGTCCCGTCTCGCCACTCCGCTCGATCGCTTCCATCACCCGGATCACTTCCAGACCGTGGTCGATCGATACCGCCGGTGGCGTACCTTTCTGGATGGCGTCAAGGAAAGACTCGAATTGGTCGGCCAGCGAGTCGCTTTCGGCGACCTCAACTGGCTCCCACACCTCATCCTGGCCAACCCACAGCCCCACCTCGCCGTGCTTCCCGTAGGGCAGGCGGTACTTGATCTGGCCGTTCGTCCCAAAGTAGTCGGCGCCGTATTGGGTGATTCCGGTGCGATAGGCAATCCGACTGATCGTAGCGACGAGCCCGTTATCAAACTGAAGGAACGCCATCGCGGTATCGTCGGCCGGAATCTCGGGATACACCGGGTTTCCGTTCATCGCCTTTACCGACTGTACTTTGCCGCCCAAATGCCAGAGCAGCCGATCGATCATGTGGGTGCCGTCCATGAGCAGCATGCCACCACCAAGCTTCCGGTCGAGAAGCCACGGGGGGCGCTGTTCCGGCATATGTGGCTTGTACCAGGTGTCGATCGCCATGATCGGCTGGCCAATTCGTCCGCTGTCGAGAACTCGCTTTGCTTCCGCCACGATCGGATAAAAGTGCTGGGTGTGACCCACCGTAAAGGTCACGCGGCTCTTGCGTACCGCTTCGGCAACCCGTTCGCACTCCTCGACGCTATCTGCCAGTGGCTTCTCGATCAGAACGTGTTTGCCAGCCTTCACCGCATCGATCGCCGCCCGCTCGTGGAGCCAGTGGGGCAGGCAGATTATAACCGCGTCCACGTCCGGTCGAGCCAGAACGTCGCGGTAGTCCGCTAGCGCGGCGCAACCCGGGTAGCTCGCGGCGGTTCGTCCGAGCTTGTCCGCGTCCGCGTCGGCAATCGCGACGAGTCGAGCGCGCGGGTTCTTCGCCACCGTGCTCACGTGGGCCGGTCCAACCCGGCCAAGGCCCAAAACCGCGGTGCCAATCACGCGATCGGTCACACTATCACCTCTGACATTCGTATTTCTGGAGCAGGTCCTGCGTGTTCGCTATTCTCCCCGCCCGTACCGGCGACCCAGCTCCTCGAGCTGAGCCTTGCCCGGCTGCGGAACGACCTCGCCGTCGATCACCAGCGTTGGCCGGCGTATCAAAGCTGGTTCCCGGGCCATCAGCGCGATCATCTCCTCGTCGGAGAGCGCCTCCGGGTCGATCCCCAGGAGCTTATTCTGGCGACCGCGACGCGAGTACAGCAACGCCGCCGGCTGACCGTTCAAAATCCCCCGGATCTCCATCTCGCTCAACGGCTTCGCCCGCATATCTCTCTCCATGAGGTCGACGCCTGCCCGCGAGAGAGCCTCCCTCGCATCTCGACAGGTCGTTCAGGTCTTAAACCAGTAGAAGCCAACCGTCGTCATTCGTCCTCCAGCCTCCGATCGTACCGTCGGTCGTGCCTGCCGCCCATTCTAACCCGAATTGACCCGCTCCGCGCGCCTCCCCTGAATGGTAAAATAGCCTTCACCCGCGACAATCCAGATCGGGAATCGAAATCTGAGTTCGCCGCGTCGCCGCCGCGAAGGCGTCACCGTAGGGAGGGGTCAATGCCTGACGTTGTCGTGATTGGGGGCGGCGCAATTGGTCTCGCCGCGGCGCGTGAGATCCACCGTAGGGGACGGTCGGTGACCGTTCTCGAGCGCGGACAACCCGGCCGGGCGGCGTCCTGGGCGTCGGCAGGTATCGTCGGCGCGCCCACCGGTCCGCAAACCGAGCCTGGCTTTCAGCTCCAAACCCTGAGCCGCCGCCTCTGGCCGGCGCTCGCCCGCGAGCTGACCGCCGAGTCCGGCCTCGACCCGGAGTACCGGGAAATGGGCTGCCTCATCCCCGCGTTCGACGCCGATGGGGCTTCCGAGTTAGATCGCGCGATTCGCTTCGGAATGATCCCGAGTGGTCGGCTTCTTCAGGGTGCCGAGCTTCGAGAGGCCGAACCCGGTCTGGGTCAAACCGTCGTCGCGGCGGCTTGGCGCCCTGGTGGAAACATCGAGGTCCGCCGCCTGTGCCGCGCCCTGGAAATCTCGGCGCGTCAGAGCGGAGTCGAAATTCGCACCGGTGCCGAGGTCCGGGCCGTACGAAGCAGCCACGAACGGGTATTGGGAGTCGAGTTAGTCGACGGCTTCATCTCGGCTAACGTCGTCGTCGTCGCCGCCGGGGCCTGGTCCGGAGCGCTCTCCGGCTGCCAGCCGGTCGTACCGGTCGCTCCCCAGCGAGGTCAGATTCTCGCGCTTGATCGAGGGTCGGTGAGCTTGAATCACGTGATTCTCACCCCGGACGATCCCTATCTGGTCCCCCGTGCCGACGGCCGAATCGTCGTCGGGGCAACGCGGGAGTACGCCGGATGGGATACCAGCATCACCGCCGGTGGAATCTCCTGGCTTCTCTCCTCGGCAATCGACGTGATTCCAGCGCTTCGAGACAGCGTTATCCACGAAATCTGGACGGGCTTTCGCCCAACCTGTGCCGACAACGTGCCAATCATCGGACGGGGCTCGATCGACGGTCTGTATTTCGCGACCGGCCATGGCGCATCGGGCATCGGTCCCCTACCGGGCACGATCGCTCTGCTCGCCGCGCTCATCGACGGCGATGACCCACCCCTGGCACCCGATCTCTTTAGCCCACTTCGATTCGGAAGGTAGTGTCACGCGCGAGAACGGGCATCGAGAGCAGCTCATTCACGTCCGGGTTCACGTGTGCCAGTGTTAAATGATGCTGCCGACTGATTCATCGTCGGTCAGTCGTCCCCCTCGTCGAATTCGTCGAGAACCCCTAACGGTAGTCCCGGCACCCCAACCATGTAGTCGTAGTTCCCGGCTCCCAGTCTCCGCTCCAGTCTCGTCATGATTGCCTTCGCGTTATCGTGCGGTCCGGAGACGAAGAACGGCTTGCCTTTATGCCCAACCGGCACCTCGATCGGCGATTCTTCCGGGCGGGCGCCCTCCAGAAGCACTGCCGCCCGGTAGTAGTCCCGATGCGGCTTGAATCCTAGCTCCTGGGCGTACGCGATGCCCGTCCGGATAATCTTGGCCGCCAGATTCAGATCGATCTTCCGCCACGATCCGGGAATAGGAAAAGTGTCCAATAGTTCCCGCTGGTATTCCGCCCGGGATCCAAACGTTCGCCCCATCGCGTTCTTCACCCCAAGACATGCGAGGTCAACCAGAAAGACTGCCGCCGCGACGGAGCCGCTGGGCGACTGGCGCGCGACGACAACGTTCGTTAGCATTGGAAACTCGCTGGGCTCGTTCCAACCCTCGTCCACCAGACATTCCATGACCGGCCAGCTGGCGCCCGGCCGAAGGTTGGACGTCGAGACCGGATGCGGAGTTTGTGCTTCCATTCGAGCCAGCACGCGCTTCTTTTCTTTGTGTCTCGCCGTTTTCCGTTGAATCGCCTTCTGTCCCCGAGACGTCGGTTTCGCCATCCCTCGTACCTCCCGCTTCGAACCACATCGTTTGGGTACACTATTCGCTCGAAGTTAACAAAACGCACTATCTTCGAAAAATGCTATCACCATTGAAGAAATCGTCCACTACGCGGGACCGGAACATTTCTGGGCCGGACAACGTCTTACCTCTAGAGCGAGATGAGCCGCCGGCTCAATCACCGGTTTCCCTGGGAAAGGGTTAAAGTCGGCACCATGTCATCACGCAAGTAAGACCCTTAGGATTCGAATCAGTGAGGGCAGACGCACGTGCCAATTGCTAACAAAATGACGCGGATCAGACTGGACGTTGTCGCCACTGTGGTCGGATGCATAATCCTTCTCGTGGGATGTAGCTCGGTACCCACGGCATCGGCCCCTTCGGACCAGCGTTTCGCGACGACAACTGTAACCTCGGCGCCGGTGGCAACACCTCCCTCGACCGCAACGTCGACCCCCGTCGAAACGGCGACAGCGGTCGCATCCTCGACGGCCACGCCAACTCCTGCCGATCCGGCCACGGTCACACCGGTTGCGACCTCGACGGTCGCGCCAGCCGCGACCTCCGTGGCAACGTTCACCCCGACGTCGGTCGCGGCGACGGCAACCGCCGCTCCATCGAAACCAACCACGACGCCTTCCGGTTCAATCCCGGTAGCCGGCCAGCCGGTGACGCTTGCCAACAACGGTCAGACGATCTCCATGCACGTTGGCGACTCGTTCTTGCTTCAACTTGGCAGCAACCTGGATTGGACGGTGAACGTCGCCGATCAGACGATCGTTAGTCGGCAAGTGAACATCATGGTCGTCCGCGGCGCGCAGGGAGTCTACGTCGCCCACAAGGCCGGACAGACGACGCTCAACGCGGTCGGCGATCCTCCGTGTCGCAGCGCCCAGCCGCCCTGCGCCGCGCCCTCGCAGCTGTTTCGCCTGACGATCGTCGTTCACTGACGTCACGAGTTTGTCCGACCTCATAATGCGTTCGCGTTACGGGCCCTTCCACACGGACCACTGCGACGAGCGGCCGCCAGAGCTATTACTCCGCGGGATCGAGGAGCTCAACCGAGGAGAATACTTCGAACAACACGAAACCCTTGAAATCCTCTGGCGTGCCGAACGAGACGAGGTCCGGTACCTGTATCAGGGAATCCTGCTAGTCGGCGTGGGCCTCTACCATCTGAAACGAGGCAACGTCCGGGGCGCCATCGCCAAGCTCGGTACCGCCGTCCGGTTTTTGCAGTGGTTCACGCCTATCTGCCAAAGGGTCGACGTGACTGCCCTCATCGCCGATGCCAACCGCGCCCGCGACCTTATCGAAAACCTCGGCCCAAACCACCTCGCCGACTTCGACTGGTCCAACGCCCCGCGCGTCCACCTGATCGAACGCGCCTCTAACTATCCGACGGAGAACGATCTTCCCCCGTAGAGACGCTTCGCTGAAGCGTCTCGTGCTCCTTGTAAATCAGATCCTTTGCTATGATTATCCCGTAGCATTTGGAGGCTCATCGTGCGGCTCGCGGAAGTTTTACGGAGGCTCGCGGCGCACCGGGGACAGATTGACGCGTTCGGGGTGACGTCCCTCGCAATCTTCGGCTCGGTCGCGCGTGATGAGGCTGGTCCAGAGAGCGACGTCGACATCCTTGTCGACTTCAACCGAGCAATCAGCTACTTTACGTTTTTCGATCTCCAGGCGAAACTCGAGAGCATTCTCGGACGGCCGGTCGACCTGTTTACGCCAGACACCCTTCGGAACGAGATCCGAGACGAGGTCATGAAGGATCTGGTACGTGCAGCGTAACGATTG
>CAZBQK010000023.1:12164-30966 GCA_964493975.1 uncultured Dehalococcoidales bacterium
TCCGATAGCTCCTCGACAATCTCGCGATACTGCCCCCACTGGCCCGAATGAAGCTGTCGCTCGATCTGCTCTTCGAGGGCCTCGCGCTCTCGCTCGGCAACTTCGGCCGCGGTTGGCAGCTGACCCCGGCGGATTCGCGCTCCGGTGACCCGTTCGATCATTTGCAGCTCGCGCATCTCCCGCGGCTTGATGAAGGTGATTGCCTCGCCGCTCTTTCCCATCCGCGCGGTTCGCCCGATGCGGTGAACGTACGCCTCTGGTTCGAAGGGGATATCAAAGTTCACGACGAGTGCGACATCTGGAATGTCGAGGCCACGCGCCGCGACGTCTGTCGCTACCAGCACGTCGACGCGCCCGCGCCGGAACTCGCCAAGCGTCTCTTCCCGGACCGGTTGGCTCATGTCACCGTGGAGCCCCGCCGCGTGGTAGGCGCGGCTGCGAAGATCCTCCGTCAGCTCGTCGACCATCCGTTTGGTAGCGCAAAAGACCAACGTGCGTTCGGGTGTCCGCGAATCCAGAATTTTTAAAAGCGCCTCCACCTTCTGGGGGTAAACGACAATGAAATACTCCTGGTCGACCTGAGGGACGGTAAGCTCGCGGGGATGGCTCAGGCGAATCGTCTCGGCCTCGCGCATGTGCCGGTTGGCAATCTGCCGGATGGCCGCGGGAATTGTCGCCGAGAAGAGCGCGGTCTGGCGCTCCGGGGCCAGGTGCTCCATGATGTAGACGACATCTTCCTCGAAACCCATATCCAGCATCCGATCCGCCTCGTCGAGAACGAGCGTGCGCACGTTGCCGAGCTTCGCGGTGCCCCGCTGCATGTGGTCCATGAGGCGCCCGGGCGTTGCGACGATGACGTGGACGCCTCGCCGCAGCGCGCTCAGCTGGCGTCCCATCGGCTGGCCACCATAAATGGGCGCGACCCAGATGGGACGATGGCGGGCAATGCAGGTTAGCTCTTCGCTGACCTGGACCGCCAGCTCGCGGGTGGGCGCGAGAACGACCGCCTGCGGCTCGGTCAGACCGGGATCGACCTGCTGAACGAGCGGCACGCCGAAGGCAGCGGTCTTGCCAGTCCCGGTGAGGGCCTGCACGATGACGTCCCGACCCTGGATCATCACCGGAATCGTCCGCGACTGGACCGGCGACGGCTCCTCGTACCCCATTTCGTCGAGAGCGCGAAGGATTGGAGGAATAATTCCTAGATCAGCGAAACCCGCCACGGTCGCCCCCAATGGCAAAGCCAAAGCGGACGCAAGATCGTGACCGGGCGGAGCGCACACGACGAGGTCGACCCGTTAGATTGGTGCGCATCGGCTCACCTCTTACGAAAACTCTAACGCCAAATCACTTGACTTGGCCCGTCGCCTGGCTATCATGAGAACAGATGTTCTACTAGATTCCTTCTGGACGGGAGGCGATAGACCGATGCTACGTGACCCGATTCTCGAATTGGAACTCGCGCTTCAACGGCAGGCGGAATTTCAGCGTGCGGCAGAGCTCGAACGCCTCATTCGCGCAGGGTATACCGACCGACCGAACCCAATCCGGATCTGGGTGTCGAGCGTTGGGGACATTTTGATCGCGGCAGGATTACGACTTCGACTCATTCGGCCGCGGCTAGTCCGAAGCGGCTCCGTCGCCAAACCGCAACAACATCGCCACCTAACGCGTGCGAACGGCAACGGGTATCTAGATGACAACCTTCGGAAAACTCTCATTCAAACTCTGCGCTCTCAGCGTCTCCGTTGTGCACGTTCCCGGAAACTCCGGTTGTCGGCTCAATCCCAAACTCGACGAACTCGCCGGTCGGCTGCTTCCAGCTAACATCCACGCCTTCGACGAAAGCGCCTGGCGGCCCGCGCCGACACCAGTGAACCATCCGACGCACCGCGTCTTCCTCACCCTCGAAGACCGCCTCGACGCGGCCGTCCGCCAGATTCCGCACCCAGCCGACGACTCCCTGGCCCCGGGCCTGGTGGTACGTCGCATAACGAAACGACACGCCTTGAACCCGTCCAGATACGAGCACGTGTGCTCTAATTGTCTTCGTCGGCGCTCACCGCTTTTTGGGGCCTTTCGCGCCCGCTCGCGCCTTCCGCGCTCCAGATTTCGCCCCACCCCCAGCGTCTGGGCGGCGAGCTGGCGGCTTCTCCTCGGGCGAGCCAAAACCCCGAGCCACGATGAACGCCTCGCGACTCTCCTCACGCGTGGCCGCCGGAATCACGACGTTCACCTTCTTGAACCGTCGCCGGACCTGGTTCAGAAACTCGTCAAACTCCTCGCCCCGAAACACCTTCACCACGAACGAACCATTCGGCCGCAGAGCGCGGCTGGCCACCTCGAGGGCGCTCGTCGCCAATTCGATCGCCCGGGCCTGGTCGACGACGAGGATCCCGCTCGCCTGGGGCGCCACGTCCGACAGGACGACGTCGGCCGGCCGGCCGAGCTCTTGTAGTGCCCGTTCCAGGACTGCCGGGTCACGAATGTCTCCCTCGATCGATCTCACGCCAAGCAGCGCGCCGATTGGTTGAAGATCGATCGCGACCACGCGTCCCGTCCCACCAATCCGCTCGGTCGCGACCTGACTCCAGCTTCCCGGCGCGGCGCCGAGGTCCAGCACCATCTGCCCCGGCTGGAGCAGCCCGTGCTTCTCGCAAATCTCCAGAAGCTTGTACGCCGAGCGCGCCCGGTATCCTTCCGCCTTCGCCCGCCGGAAGAACCGGTCCTGCCCCTGCTCGCGACGCCAGGTCACTTCTTAGTACTCCACCGTCCGTACATTCCCGCCGCGAGGATTCGCTTGCCATCGCGTTCCGCGAGCCCCAGCTCGCCCGAGTCGACAATACCGCCCCGCCCGGCCATCAGATCCAGCAATAGGTTGGCCAGAGTCAGGTTGGACACGTCAATCGCGTACGCGTTCAGCAGGACAAACAATGGCCGTTCGCTGAGGACGTGGCGACAGGCGTCGAGCAGCTCCGGGACCGACTCGTAAAAGCGCCAGAGCTCGCCCTTAGGACCGCGACCAAAAACGGGCGGGTCCATCACCAGGGCGTCGTAGGTCGAGCCCCGACGCGCCTCCCTCCGGACGAACTTGATCGCGTCGTCAAGAATCCAACGAATCGGTCGATCGGCGAGTCCGGCTGCCTGCTGGTTCTCCCGAGCCCAGCCAACGGCCGGTCGCGACGCGTCGACGTAGGTAACTTCCGCCCCCGCCCGAGCCGCGGCCAACGTGCTAATCCCGGTATACGCGAAGAGATCGAGCATTCGAATCGGACGCTGCGCCTGGATGATGCTCTGACGAATCCAGCGCCAGTGGACGGCTTGCTCTGGAAAGACGCCGGTGTGCCGAAATCCGGTGAGGCGAGCCCAAAAGGTCAGATCGTCGTAGTGGATCGGCCAGCGCTCCGGAATCGGTCGGCGCTCCACCCACGCACCGGAATCGCCGGCTCCCTTTTCGAAGACGGCATCGGCTCCGGCCCAGCGCTCGGCCGGTAGCCGACGCTGCCAAATCGCCTGCTGCTCTGGTCGCGCCAGGGTGTAGGGGCCGAAACGCTCGAGCTTGGCCCCCTCTCCCGAATCAAGGAGCGCGTAGTCGCTCCAATCCTCGGGAACCAGGAGCCGGGAGAATCGTGTTTCAGGCTCCTGGCTCCTGGATTCCTCGCCCGTCAGTCCTCGCCCGCCGTCGCCAGGACGGCTTTCCGGGCCTTGCCCCGTTCGTCGGCCGTGCGGATCTTCTTCCGAAGCCGAATCGAGACCGGGGTGAGCTCGACCAGCTCGCCGGGACCGATAAACGCCAGAGCTTCCTCGAGGGAGAAGATAATCGGCGGCGTCAACCGCACCGCGATGTCGGCGCTCGACGCTCGCATGTTCGTGAGCTTCTTCTCTTTCGCGATGTTGGCGATGATCTCCTGCGGATGCTGGGTCATGCCGATGATCATCCCCTCGTAGACCTTCGCCCCCGGCTCGACGAAAACGCTCGCCCGCTCCTGAATGTTCGCGATCGAAAACGCGGTCGCGATTCCGCTCTCGGTTGCAACAACCGCGCTATTCCTCGGCACGTTGATCGGTCCAACCCAGGGACGGTAGCCGAGATAGTTGCTACTCATCGTCCCTTCGCCCCGGGTCAGGGTCAGAAACAACCCGCGAAACCCAATCAGGCCGCGCGTGGGAATCACGTACTCGAGCCGGACGTGGCCGTCGCCGTCGCTGTGCAGGTTGCTCATTTGGCCAAGTCGCTTCGCCAGATGCTCGGTGAGCGGTCCGACGTACGCCTCGGTCGTATCGATAATCAAGTGCTCGAAAGGCTCGTGAACCTCGCCATTCACCTTGTGGGTGATAACCGAGGGTTGCGAGACTTGCATCTCGTACCCCTCGCGCCGCATTGTCTCGAGCAAAATCGAAAGATGCAGCTCGCCCCGACCTGACACCAAAAACTCGTCCGATGTCGTGGAGTCTTCTACCCGCAACGCCACGTTAGTTTCGAGCTCCCGATACAGGCGTGCTCGAAGCTGACGCGACGTCGAGAACTTCCCTTCCAGTCCGCCGAGCGGCGACGTATTGACGCCGATCGTGATCTTGACCGTCGGGGGCTCGACCTCCAGTCGCGGAAGCGCCTCTGGAACGTCGGCGCTGGCGACAGTGTCGCCGATCTGGACGTTTTCCACGCCCGGAATGACGATGATGTCGCCGGCCTGGGCCTCCTCGATCGGAACGCGCTTCAGTCCCTCGAACGCAAACATCGGGAGCGCCTTCTGACGAGCTGGCACACCGTCGGCGCCAATACAGACGAGCGCATCGCCGGCGCGCAGTCGCCCGCGTCGCACTCGGCCAATCGCGGCCCGCCCATAATAATCGTCGTACGAAATGTTCGCGACGAGAAGCTGAAACCCGCCTTCCAGGTCGACCACCGGCGCGGGAATCTCCCGTAGAATCGCATCGAAGAGCGGCGAGATGTTCGGACCCACGTGTTCCGGGTCGAGCGTCGCCACCCCCGCACGAGCGTTCGTGTAAACCGTCGCGAATTCGAGCTGATCCACTTCCGTGGCCAATTCGAGGAAGAGGTCCTGAACGGCTTCGTGGACGGCTCCAATCCGCGCGTTCGGCCGGTCGATCTTATTGATCACCAGCAGTGGCTTAAGTCCAAGCTCCAAGGCCTTGCGCAAGACAAAGCGGGTGCCCGGCATTGGCCCGTCCAACGCGTCGACGAGCAGGAGGGCACCGTCGGCCATGTTGAGAACGCGCTCGACCTCACCCGAGAAATCGGCGTGTCCGGGGGTGTCGATGATATTGATCTTCGTTCCGTGATAGATAATCGCCGTGTTTTTAGCCAGGATTGTGATACCGCGCTCGCGCTCGAGAGCATTCGAATCGAGGATCAGTTCGCCGACGGCCTGATTTTCCCGAAAAATGTGGCTCTGCTTGAGCATGGCGTCGACCAGTGTCGTCTTACCGTGGTCGACGTGGGCAATGATTGCAACGTTACGAACGTCGTCGCGAACAGTACTGATCAAGATTCTGTGATCCCTTCTCGAGTGGATGTCGCCCGGTGGAGCGGCGACCAGTTAACAGGTAAAAAAAGAGGAAGGCAAGGCACCTTCCCACTACTAGATTAATATTAATGAATTCGAGCGCCAAACGCAACCAAAGCGTCCGGCCGATGCTCTCCTCAGCCTTTCAGCCCGGTCGTAACGATGCCCTGGACAAAGAATCTTTGGAACGCGAAGAAAAGGATCAGTCCGGGGAGTGTTGTGACGAAGCTCGCGGCCATCATGATATTGTCCAAGGACGCACCACTTCGATGCGCACCAAACGCGTTTGCGATGACCGATTGGTTCACGAAGACGAGCAAACCCAGCACCGCGGTGAAGTTCTCGTCTGACGTGAGATAGATCAACGGACCCATAAAGTTATTCCATTGGCCAACGAAGGTGAGGATCGCCATCGTCGCGATGGCTGGCTTGGCGAGCGGCACGAGAATCAACCAGAAGATCGCCCAACTATTCGCGCCGTCGAGCTCCGCGGCTTCGTCGAGCTCGAGCGGAATGGTCAATAAGAACTGGCGCATGAGGAAGATGTTGAAGGCTCCGCCACCTAGAAACGCGGGAACAACCAAAGGGTTGTACGTATTGATCCAGCCAAGCCAGTAGAAAATCTGGTAGCTTGGGATCAAAGTGACGAACCCCGGCAGCATCATCGTCGCAAGCGTCATCGTGAACATAAGGTCCCGGCCGGGATACTTGAATCGCGCAAAAGAGTAGGCGACGAGCGAGGCCGAAAGAACGACGCCGAGCACCGCCAGCAACGTGATGTGAAACGAATTAAGCAGCCACCGGGCAAACGGGTGATCCGTGAAAAGGGACAGGTAGACCGGAATAAAATCTGGGCTCTTTGGGAGGAAAGTCGGGGGGTAGGTAAACATCTCCGGGATATCTTTACCCGCCGTCAGAAACGTCCACACGATGGGAAACAGAGACGCGACGCCGCCGACGATGGCGATCACGTAAAGAGAGATCCGAAATACCTGCCGCGGTACGGTGAGCCTTCGCGTTCGGACTGTCGCGGTTGAGACGACCGGGTTACCTGACATCGTCGTCCCCTGCCTGGTAGAACACCCAGCGTCCGGACACCTTAAACTGGATGAGCGTCACCGCGACGACGACAAGGGCCAGCAACCAGGAGAGGGCGCTTGCATAACCCATCTCAAAGTTTCGGAAGGCGGAGACGTAAATCTGAAGAGAGATGAACCAACTGGCATTGGCCGGCCCCCCCTTTGTCGCGATCCACGCGGTGTCGAAAACGTTGAGAGAGGCGATGACGCTCATCACCACGTTGAAGAAAAGGACTGGACTAATCATCGGAATAGTGATGTGTCGGAATTTTGCCCACCAGTTGGCGCCATCGATCTCGCCGGCCTCGATGAGCTCCCGGGGAACGCCCTGGAGCCCGGCCAGAAATATGATCATGCCGGCCCCGCCAATTCCTCCGGCCAAAGCGACCATCACGACCGAGGGAATAGCCCATCCCATGTCGAAGAACCAGGGGGGCCCCTGAATGCCGACGACACTTAGAAGATAGTTGACGATCCCAACCTGCGGGTTGAGCAGCCACAGCCAAACGATGGCGGCCGTTGGTCCTGGTGTTAGCGTCGGCAAATAAAAGCAGGTTCGCCACAGCGTCGTCAGCTTGAGCCGCTGATTCAAGAGTATTGCTAGCAACAGAGAACCGGTGACGCCGAGAGGGACGGCGAGCGCGGTGTAATAAAAGGAGCGGAGAAAGGATGAGACACCCAGCTCATCGCCAAACAAGGCGAATTTGTAGTTCTCTAGGCCAACGAATATTGGCGGGGCGAGAACGCTGTACTTACTAAAACTCATTGCAAGCGAATATAAGATCGGCCCCCCGACGAACGCAATGAACCCGACAATCCAGGGTGACAGGTACAGGTAGCCTTCCAGCGCGCGGCGGCGCTGCCGCGCGGACCCCTGACGTCGCTTGGCCCCGGGGGGCGCCGCTTTGACATGGGCTGCGGTCACATATTCCTTCCTTCGATGGCCCGGCGCCGAAACAGCGGACGCGGTCGGGAATCCGTCGGGAAATCCATTGTGGATGCTCCTACGGATTCCCGACCGTTCCCTGTGGGTACGCTAGCGCCGATGTCGGTCCAACTAGGCCGGTGAGAGGTCTAGGATGCCCTGGAGATTCTTCGCCAAGGCGGAATACGTGTCGTCGACCTTCGCTTTGCCCACATCCATCTTTTGGATGGTGTCGAAGAAGGCTTGGTCGAACTTCGCAGTCTGCCAATTCGCCTGCAAAAAGTCCGCCTCGATGTTGCTCATCAAGTCCTTCAAAAGCTTCTCGCCGGGCGTTTGCTCGTAGACGCGTGAATCCTCCCAGAAGTCTGGGCGGGCAATTGGCGCTCCCTTTCCGGCGATGATACCTTGCACCGCGAATTCCTTTCCAGTAATCCAGGTGAGGTAGGAGAAGGCCGCCTGCGGATTTTTGGAGAACCGAGGATTCGCGACGCCGTACAGGTGCATGTTGAGGTTAGACCGGCGCTTCTCTCCTTTTTTTAGGACCGGCATGAGTCGGAAGGCTGGATCGAACTTACCCTTGAGCAGCACCTTCGGCATTCGGTCGATGAACACCGGCCAGGCGTGCGCCGCGAGCAATTTCCCCTCGAGAAAGAGGCCAACCGGATCGGCGTCGAACGGCGGAGAAACCTTGTCCGTAAAGAGCGCGTCGTATCGGTACTGGAGCCACGCCGTCATCTGATCCTTGGGCATGTTGAGCTTTGTACCGGCCGTGTCAACCATCTCAACGCCAAACTGGCGCAGCTGAGAGATCACGCCGATGAGCTCGGGCCAGTGCGGCATGTAGGACGGCGTTCCCTTTGCCGCGACCTTCTTCGCCCAGACCTTCAGGTCATCCCAGGTGTAGTCGCCGGTGATGCCCGTTTCTTCGGGCGGCAGTTCCATGCCCAGCTTGTCGAGTGCCGTTTTGTTGAAGGCGATGACCGGAAGGGATGGCTCGCCAGTCGTGTTCAGCCAGTACACCTTTCCCTGGTAGGTGCCACCGTCGAGCGCCGCCTTGTAGAAATTCTTCGTAAAATCGTAGTTGGCGGCCTTGGCCAGGTCGTCGAGGGGCCCGACAATCTGATAGCGGCCGGCCCAGGCGAGCTGACCGCCATGCAGGGCTGGGTACCAGACAATATCGAACGGCGTGCCGGTGGAAGCCAGGGCAAAGACCTTCGGCCAATACTGGTCGGTATAGCCCGGAACGAGGTTGAACGTGACCTTGATGTTCGGATTTTTCGACTTGAAACCGTCGACGTCTGCCTCGTAGGCCTGCTTTTGCCAGCCTCCATCCTGATCTCGGTCGATCGCATAGACTTGAATCTCGGAGATGGCCGCGGCAGGTGCCTTTGCGGCGGGAGCCGTGGTAGGGGCGACCGTTGGTGCGGCAGCGGGAGCGGCCGTGGCGGTTGGCGCACTCGGGGCGGCTGCCGTGGTCGGAGCGGCGGGCGCCGCCGTGGTCGGGGCCGTGGGTGCGGCCGAGGAACCGCACGCCGTCACCAATGCGACGAGCCCCGATCCCATGACTGCCATGAGCGCCCGCCGACCGATGCGTCTTGAGTTTTCCGGATGAGCCATAACCATGACCTCCTCTGTGCCCTGTCTCTAACGACGAATGAAATCACCTTGGATGCAATGTTCCCGGTCGCCAGTTCATGGCCGTACGTCGAACGGGTCGCGGCTCCGCGCGACCGACCGACTCACGTCGCCGTCGCTCGCGATCCGTATTGACGGCGTTCGTCGGCTCGAATAGGATCAATTTCCGAGCACGAGTGCCAATCTCGTCAGCTTATCGCCGCATCACGCCGCAGAGATTACCGGTCTTGGATACAGAAGGCAATACAAAAGGACCCACCGATGTCCCGCATGTGGCCCTCAAAATACCCATGGAAGCGTTTCGACGAGCCGCGATGGCCGATCTGAGCCTTCCGTCCTCGCCCCAAGAGCTCGAGGATCTCGTTCGGGATGCTCTGCTCCACCTCTACGACCAGGGATATCTCCTGCGTCATCCATTGGCGCGTCTTGTCGACGTTACCGAGGGGAGCGGCGGCGCCGTTCGAGCCAAGCGTCTCGTCCAAATCCTCCTCGATGCGATCGAGGCTTTTCGTCCGACGCCCGGGACGCCGGCCGATTCGCGTGCCTGGCGGCACTATCACTTGTTAGAGGATCGATACATCGGTGGGGCGAGTGCGAGCGAGGTCATCGCCCGCCTCGATATCAGTAAGAGCCAGTACCAGCGCGATCACGCGGGGGCACTGGGGGCCGTGGCGACGCTACTGTGGGACCGCTGGCAGTTTGACTCACGTCAGTCCCAAAAGACGGAGGCCCTGATCTCACGCGAAGCGCTCGCAATAAGTGAGACAAATGATCTCGTCATACAAATGCATCAAGATTATGTGGATCTCGGAGAGCTCCTGAGCGAGCTTCTCGCCCTCCTTCACTCAATGGCGACGGAAAACCAGATTGCGTTAGCGTTTGAACCTCCCCCGAGTTCGGTGTTGATCCGGGGCGACCGCGTTGTGCTCCGCATGATCTTCCTCGGATTACTCAACCTGATTCTCGGCCGCAGCTTTCGAGGCACCGTGGCGGTTTCCATCGAACGCTCCGAATCAAGCGTGTGCGTGAATCTCGAAGCCACGCCGGGGAATGCCGAGCTTTCGGCCACCGAGCTCCTAATGCTTGACGATCCCGAGATCGAGGTGTCCCATCGGCTTGTTCATGCGATGGGTGGAGAAATGACCCTGCATGCGCCACGCCGCGGTGCCGCGTGGCATGCCCAAGTGACCCTTCAAAATGCGAAACGACCAGTTTTGCTCGTGGTCGATAACCATGCGGATTTTCCCGAGTTGGTGAAGCGGTATTTGGCCGAAACTGACTGGCAAGTTGCCGGCGCTCCGGACGTCATCCGCGGCCAACAGATCGCCGCGGAAATTCGACCGAGCGCGATACTCCTTGACGTGATGATGCCGGAGCAGGATGGGTGGGACTTGCTGCTGGCGTTGAAGTCCCGGCCTGAAACACGTCGCATTCCTGTCATCATCTGCTCGGTGCTCTACGAGCCTCAGATTGCCCGGACGCTCGGCGCAACTCGCTATCTTGCAAAGCCCATTAAACAGTCTGACCTTCTCGAGGCGCTTGCTTCGGTAGATCCGGGTAAACCTGGACCGGTGCAAGCTGGTCCGCCACGCTGACAATGAGACGGGCCAGCTCAACCAGACGAAAGCCCTGCGGCTTCGTCAACCTGATGTCCTGACCTAAGGACGCCATCTGTTCGGTCTCGTCGCTCGCGGAGATGATGATCACCTTTGTGACTCGGAGTCTGGGGTCGGAAGCCATCTCCTTAAGCGTAGCGGCCCCATCTACTGAAGGCATCGCCAAATCAAGAAGGACCAGGTCGGGCGGGGACTGACGCATTTTGGCTAATGCCTCATCACCGGTATGAGCACAAGCTATCGTGTAGCTGGTGCCCCCGGTTGAAAGCATCCGACTTAATAACTGGGTGAACCAGGCATCGTCGTCGACGATCAGGATGCTATTCACGACTGTGCCGACACCTTGAATAGCACGCAACACCCCTTCGCGCGTGACCGGCTTGACCAGGTAGTCTGATATTCCGAGGTTTTCCAAGAAACGGTCGCCATGCGGCAGCGGACAGCGCAGCAACGGAACCTGACTCTCACTCGGCTCGCCGTGGAGATCGATATCGGCGACGATGGCCGTCGCTTTCAGCTCCGCGGCTCGCGCCTCGGCCGCGACGAGCGTCGTCGTGGTTTCGACCCGAAAACCCTGAAGATGACGACGAAAAACTCCAACGACGCTCGGATCGTCGCTTACCAGGACGAGCACTCGATCGTGTTGCCGGAGATAACCCGGGATCATTCCACCAGAGCTCGCGGAAGTGGCGAAGCCACCAGTCGACTCAAGCGGCAGAGTAAACCAAAAGCTCGTTCCGACACCCAGAACACTATCGACTCCCATCTTCCCACCGTGCAATTCCACGAATGCCTGGCTGATCGGCAACCCGAGGCCAGTACCAGTTCGGCCGTCCGTGGCCTTGCCGGTCGCGGTCTCGAAGCGCTGAAAAATCCGCGACTGCTCCTCCGGTCCGATTCCTGGGCCACTGTCCGCGACGGTAACGCGAACGTGGTCATCACAATCGATGACCTGCACGTCGATTCCGCCACTGTCGGTCCAGCGCGCTGCATTGGTGAGCAAATTGAGCAGCACCTGTCTGATCCGAAGATGATCGAGGATAAGAGGGGGCAGAGTGTCCGAGATCCCCAGCCGCAGGTATAGTCCCTTCGCCTCGACGTACTCACGCACCATGGCTACTGCATCGCGGACGACGTGAGGAAAATCGACCGGCTCGCGGACAAGCCCCAGGTGCCCAACCTCAAGTCGAGCGAGGTCGAGAACGTCGTCGGTCAGTGCAAGCAGGTGCTGGGCGCTCCGATAGATCGCATTCAGGTCGACGCGGTAGGGAGGAGGTAAAGCAGTCCCACCGTAGCTGCCTGGCGACGTCATTATCATCTCGCTGTAACCGACAATGAGGTTGAGGGGAGTTCGGAGCTCGTGACTGATATTGGTGACAAGCATCATCTTCGAGCGTTCCGCTTCTCCCGCGGCCTTCCAGGCAATCTCTAACGCGGCGTTCGCCCGTTCCAGACGATAATACGCGGTGTCGAGCTGCCTCCACGCATCGACGAGCTGGGCTCGGTGCTCTCTGGCTTCTCGCGTCTTGTGCTCGGCTGTCGCGTAACTGTCTTCATACCACTTTAATGCTCGAAAGAGATGGTGAGTTAATGCCCAAACGCCTCCGATGGCCAGGCAGGCGAAGACCGCGACAAACCAGAAATCAACCGCTGTGAAAATGCCCGGCCGAATCGTGTCGATGAGAAGCAATGTGACCGAGGACAAGCTGGCAACGAGAAGGCCTCCCAAAGGATGGACCACGAACGATGCGATCAGGACGAGCATCGCGCACAGCATCGCCGCCCGGGCGTCGTTGAGGACGTACGTAGCCCAGAAGACGGTGACTAGCCCTCCACCGAGAAACACGACCGTGGCGGCCTGACGGCTCCGGTCGAGAAGGAGGTGGGTCCCGACGAGAGTGGGGATGGCAAGCGCAAAAATCGCGTAGGCCTGGGTCAGGACACCGTCATGGAGCACTCCCCAGGTGAAGGCGACGTGCCACAGGAGGTAGCCAACAGTTGTCAGGTGGAGAAACAGGCGTAATGCGTCCGTGCGCAGTTCGTCCAGCTGTTGTTTTGCTTGCAGTGACTTTGGTAAGGTGTGCCAATGAAGTGCGTCAAACACGTCGTCCACCTGCCCTGACAATTAGGCGATTGACGTCCTATCGAAACCATGATATTCTCATGCGTGACGCGCGGGTGACCGTCGTCTCCGTTCCCCTCGCCACGACAAAATATCGTCCGGCATAAACTCCTGTTGGGGGCGTTTGGCGTACGATCTGAGGTCTGTCCCCGGAGAGTCGCGCGACCACCATTGTATGTCCGAAGACCTACTAGTGCACTTACCAATAAACGCTTGACAGGTGCTTTCCTCTGAAGCCGTTCGCAATCGCGAGCCAGGGGCAACGAACTTCAGGCAAGAGGATTTTCACGTACCGGTGAATCCTGGGTGCTGATCGACGACCAGATTCTGTTCATTCGCTTGTCTTTTAATCACACCCACGTCCACTGGCTTGCCTCAGCGCCGGCATACATCGTGCACCGGATTGGGCGAGCCCCGCGCATCTTCCCGCAATACTTCCAAGGAGGCTGGTAAGCCCATGTCCCCTCTTCCCTCACCGGAGGAACGACGCAAACAACTCAGGATACTTGGTCTCGAGCCTAGCACGCGCCGCGCTGGTACCCCCCTACCCAGTCATAAGTCGGCCGCGAGCGACGAGCGCGCCCAACAGCGCAAGGAAGGACGGAAGCGGTCCAAGCAGGTTACCCAGCGGTAGAGTGCTGGTTTAGTACTCCTCGAGATACCGATCGAGCTCCCAGGGGCTGACGTAGGTCCGATACTCGTTCCATTCGATGGACTTGGCTTCGAGAAAGCGCTCGTACACGTGAGGGCCGAGAGCGGCTTGGAGCGCCTCATCCGCGCGAAACTCGTCGAGCGCCTCGCCAAGCGATCCGGGTAGGACGTTGATCTGTCGGCGGACCAGCTCGTCTTCGTCGAAGGCGTACAGGTTCTCCTCGACTGGTTCCGGTAGAGGCAACCGCCGACGGATCCCGTCCATTCCCGCCGCCAGCATGACCGCGAACGCCAAATAGGGATTGCAGCTAGGGTCCGGGCACCGAATCTCGGCACGGGTCGCTTCCGGTCGTCCGGCGGTGATCTTCGGGACCCGAATCAATGCCGAGCGATTCACCCGGGCCCAGCTCACGTACACTGGCGCCTCGTAGCCCGGGACTAGTCGCTTGTACGAGTTGACCAGCGGCGCGACAACCGCGGCCATGGCGCGCGCGTGATGTAACTGTCCGGCGATGAAGTGCTTCGCAATCGTCGACAATCCGTACTCGTCGCTCGGGTCTGAGAAGACGTTATTTCCGTCTAGATCAAAAAGACTCTGGTGGGTGTGCATGCCAGAGCCATTCACCCCAAAAATCGGCTTCGGCATAAACGTCGCATGCAGGTTGTGCTGCTGGGCAATCGCCTTGAGGGTGTACTTGAACGTCACGGTGTTGTCCGCTGCCGTTAGCGCGTCGGCATATTCGAAATCGATCTCGTGCTGACCCGCCGCCACCTCGTGGTGGCTCGTCTCGACCTTGATCCCCATCTGCTCGAGCGCGTTCACCATTTCCTTGCGAACATACGACGCAAGATCGGTGGAAAAGTCGAAATAGCCCGCCCGGTCGTGGGGTAAGGGGCGAACTCGTCCCGACTCGTCCGGCAGAAACAGGAAAAATTCAACTTCCGGCCCCGCCTTGAAAACGTAGCCAAGGTCGGCGGCTTCGCGGGCAACCCGCGCGAGGACCGCCCGGGGATCGCCCGGGAAAAGCTCGCCACTGGGACTGTAGACCCAACAGATTGCCCGAGCGGTCGTATTCTCCCCCCGCTCCCAGGGAATGATCTGAAATGTCCGGAGATCGGGCATGAGGTACATGTCGCTCTCGGCGATGCGCGCAAATCCCTCGATCGAAGATCCGTCAAACCACTTCCCGTGGGAAATTGCGTCCGGGAACTGCTCGAGCGGAATCGTGACGCTCTTCACCAGTCCAACCACGTCGGTGAACTGAAGATTCACGAACCGCACCTGCTCGCGCTCCGCCTTTTCCAGGACCTCGCGCGCCAACTCTGGCGCGGAGCCTTCGCCCATTGGATTCTCGAGTACCACGATCTATCTCTCCTCACGCGGAATCGAGAAGCCAGGCGCTAGAAGGGGAGCCAGCCCACCGGGCTCGGCTCGCCACGTCCGTGGCCGATTCCATCCGGGTGTCGACAAGGGTCGACCCCCGGCGCGTTTCATGACGTTGTCGGCTATACCATACCCGACCCGTGGGGCATCGTCCAGTGCTGGCACCCTTCCTGCCCCGTCCCTTCGACCGACTCGGCCCAGACTTTCACGTCCAGATTCGACCTTCTCCATCCCACTCGACCGGCCAGGAGGGGACCGTGGTCCCGGTGTACGACGAGACGCGCCACCCGTGCTACCACTGCCCCTTCCCCTACGCCGTCGTGGGCTTAATCGTCGCCAACGTTCTGGTCTTCATGCTCGAGCTAATCAACGGGCCGGAGTGGGCGCTCCAGTATGCTCTCGTACCCTATCTCGTCGTCCACGGCGTCGCCGTCTGGACGATCTTCACGTCCATGTTCATTCATGCCGGCTGGCTGCACCTCATCGGCAATATGGTCTACCTCTGGGTTTTTGGCCACGAGCTGGAACGCTACTTTATGGGCCCCGTCCGGTTCCTCGCCTTCTACCTGCTCTGTGGATTTGCCGCGACGGCGCTTCAGATCGCGGTCGATCCGAGCCTACAAATCCCTAACCTGGGTGCGAGTGGCGCCATCGCCGGTGTCCTCGCGGGATTCCTTGTCGTCTTCCCGCGTGACGAGATCCTCACCATCTTCCTCGTCCCAATTCCCATCCCCGTCCGGCTGACGGCGCTCGTGCTCATCGGATTCTGGTTCCTCTTCCAGCTTGTGAGCAGTCTGCTTAGCGTGGGATCAATGGGTAACGGCGGCGTCGCGTACTTCGCGCACGTCGGAGGGTTCGTGGCGGGGCTAGTCCTGGTCAAGCTGTTCGCGGTCCCAAATCCGGGCCGAGCGGCTGGAGGCCAGTGATGACCGCGCGCGACGCTCTCCGGAGGACCGCACTTCTCGCTATCGTTCAAGGACTCTGCGTCGCTCTCGCCGGTCCCCGAGCGATCCGCTTGCTTCGACGCCTCGTCCCCCCGTGGTGCGCCCTCTGGCTCGCGCCGCTCGAGCGAGCGCCACACACTGTCATTCAGGGCCTTGGAGTCCTCGAAGTCCTAGCAGGACTCCGTCTTCTCGCCCTCGTTCCCGGTCAGCCGACTTCGGCAACGCTCGGCGCCTCGGTCTCGGACAATCCCCGGGCCAATCCCCTCTCCCTCTGGGAGAGGGTTAGAGCTTGCCCTGAGTGCAGCGAAGGGGTGAGGGTCGTACCCGCCTCGGCGTCTCCCCGAGTTCCCTCATTTATAGACCTTATTGAGACCGCCTCGTCCTTGACCCACAGCCCTCTCCGAACCATCTGGAGCCTAACGACCGCCCGTGTCGCCGACGAAACTCTGGTCGACCTCCTGCACGAGTTCGTCGCCCCCGGCGCACGCGTCCTCGATCTGGGTTGTGGCGACGGCGATAACCTGGCCCGCCTCTTGAGCGAAGGCCTTACTCCGGGCTCGTACCTTGGCGTCGATTCCTCCCGTTCGAACCTCGCGCGAGCCCGGGCCCGATTCGACGGTCTCCCAAAGATCGATTTCGTCCGAAACGACTTCCTGAACGAGCAGCTACCGTCTGGCGAATTTGACCTCATCTTGTCGACCTGGTCGCTCGACCAGATGCCGGATCCGTTCTCGGTCGTTGTGCGAGCGATGCGCCAGCTGCGAGAAGGCGGCCATATCCTCCTCCTCTTTCTCAGCCCGGTTCACGATCGTCGGGCCTCCCTGCTTTCCCTCGCCGCCCGTCTGACCCGGCGTCAGCTCCGTCCGCCCAGCATCTACACCGGTCTCCCAAATGTCGTCGCGGTCGAGCAATTCGCGCGCGGTCTCATCACCCTGGTGGTCATCGAGCGGCCGGTGCCGGTTGCTTCGCTCGTGGGGGAACCCCCGCCGGAGTGGTCGACCGATCGCATGTCAAAATAGCTCGCTGGCCATTGACAGTCGTCCGCGTATCAGAATATACTGCAGATAGCACTAATGCTTAGGGCTTTAATGCGAGATGCCAAAGTCAAGCTCAACTCATTCCTCCCGCGACCTGCTCGCCCTGACCGTTCTGGCCTTGCTCAGCGAGCAGCCCCGCCATCCCTACGACATTCAGCGACAGATCCGCGAGCGACACAAAGATTTCGCCGATGGCAAGCCTCGGGCCCTCTACCACGCTGTCGATCAATTGGTCCGCTCCGGCGCCATCGAACCGGTTGAGACCTTTCGTGAAGGGAATCGCCCCGAGCGCACGGTCTACCGCATCACCGACGAAGGGCGAGACGAGTTCGCCACCGGACTGCTCGAATTGATCGAGACCCCCACGTCCGAGTATCCGTCCTTTACCGCGGCCGTCAGTTTCCTCGGGTACTTTCCGGCTGCGACGATCATTCAATCGTTGCAGGGCCGGGTCGTCGCCCTCGAGAGCCAGGTCGCCGGACTCGACGCGGGTTTGCGCGTGATGCGAGGACAAATGCGCATGCCCCGCCTCTGGGTTATCGAGCACGAGTTCACCCGCGCCATGCGTCAGGCCGAGCTGGATTGGGTTCAGGCGCTCATCGAGGATCTCCAGACTGGCCGCCTCGCCTACGAGCACAAAGACCTACCCGGCGCAGCCGATCAACCGCCAGCCGACCCCGGGTGAAGGAGCAAAGACCCATGACCGACGGAAAAGGACTCTTCAACGAATCCGTTGCCATCATCGAAACTCGGGACCTCCGACGGACCTTCCACTCCCGGCAGGGCAAAGTCGACGCGGTGGCTGGGGTCGACCTCAAGGTGAAAACCGGCGAGATATTCGGCTTCCTTGGTCCCAATGGCGCCGGCAAGACGACGACGCTTCGCATGTTGTCGACCCTCCTTCCACCAAGCGGCGGCGCCGCGACCGTGGTGGGGTGCGACCTGCTTCGGGAGCCCCAACGGGTCCGCGAGCGGATTGGCTACGTCGGTCAGCGTGGGAGCACCGACCCGGCGATAACCGGTCGCACCGAGCTCGTTTTCCAGGGACGCCTGTACGGGATGGACGCCTCCACCGCGAAGAAACGCGCCGCCGAGCTCCTGGCAACGCTCGAGCTCGATACCTGCGCTGACCGACCGAGCGGCACCTACTCCGGAGGCCAAAAGAGGCGGCTCGACATTGGCCTCGGATTGATCCACGGGCCAGCTCTCCTGTTCCTGGACGAGCCCACGACCGGCCTCGATCCTCAGAGCCGAGCTCGCTTATGGTCCGAGGTCCGCCGCCTTCGGGACCTTGGCATGACCGTCTTCCTCACCACCCACTATCTTGAGGAGGCGGACGCGCTCTGCGACCGTCTTGCCATCATCGACCACGGCCGGGTTGTCGCGGAGGGCACTCCGGACGAGCTCAAGCGGCAAATCGCGGGAGACGTCGTGACCCTCAGCATGTCGGGAAGCTCGCAGTCCGCGATTGAGTTGCTCCAGGGCCAGCCTTTCGTGCGGGAAGCAGGCGCCGAAGGCGACGGGATTCGACTGTACGTCGACCGAGGTGAAACAGCAATGCCGGCAATTCTTCGTCTCCTCGACGGAGCCGGTCTGGAGCTCCAAACCATCGCACTCACCCGACCTAGCCTGGACGACGTCTTTCTCCGACAAACCGGTCACTCCCTCCGCGATGACTAGAGCCAGTTACGGTAGCAATGAATGGACGCATCCAGGAGATCCCTCACCCGGCCGCGGCCGGCCTCTCCCAGAGGGAGAGGCGATCGGTCCCCTCTCCCTCTGGGAGAGCCCAGCCAATCCCCTCTCCCTCTGGGAGAGCCCAGCCAATCCCCTCTCCCTCTGGGAGGGTGGAAGTAAACATAACGGAGAGTATTGACAGCG
>CAZBQK010000024.1:0-30576 GCA_964493975.1 uncultured Dehalococcoidales bacterium
CCTCGCCCTCTCCCGTGGGGAGAGGGGAGAAGCCCTCTCCCCACGGGAGAGGGCTTGTGGCGGACATCGGGTTGCGTTGTCGACACGTGTCCGGATACGCTCGTGTCCGAGCTTAGGACAAGGACTACGTCGTCCGCCGACGCTTTAGGATGTGGATCGCACGCTGGTCGACGTCGAGGGTCGCCTCTTTGAATGCCTCGGGAAGCGTTGGGTGGGCGTGAATCATCTTGGCGATATCTTCAATTGTCGCTTCCATGAGAATCGCGAGGACCGCCTCCGAGATCAGGTCGGTGACCTCGGGGCCAATCATATGAACGCCAAGGATCTGACCGTATTTTGCCTCGGCGACTACCTTCACCATTCCGGCTGTATCGCCCGTGACCACGGCTTTCGACGTTGCCGCGAACGGAAACCGTCCAACCTTGATCGTCTGACCGGACGCGGTCGCTTTCTCCTCGGTAAGGCCAACACTCGCCACTTGAGGGTGGCAAAAGGTCACGCTCGGCACGGCGCGGTAATCCATCTCAGAATCGTGGCCGAGCGCGTTCTCAACCGCGACCTCGCCCTGGACCATCGCTACGTGCGCCAGACCACCTCCGGCCACGTCGCCAATCGCGTAGACTCCGGGGACGTTCGTTCGCATCCGAGAGTCCACTTTGATGAACTTCTTGTTCATCTCAACGCCGAGGCCCTCGATCCCGAGTCCGGCCGTTACCGGAGGCCGGCTCAGCGCGACCAGCATCTTGTCGGCGTGGAGAGTTTCCGTACCGGAGGCGTTCGAAATCGTGGCGTCGAGCCCTCCTGACGAGGATTGCTGCACCCGCTCCAACTTGCTACCGGTTCGAATCTGGATCCCTCGGCGCTGGAACTGCTGGGCAAGGGAACGTCCGATTTCGGCATCTTCTAGCGGTACCAGCGTCGGCATCATTTCGATGACGGTAACTTGACTTCCGAACGCCGCGAAAACCGTCGCGAACTCCACCCCAATCGGCCCACCGCCAGCGATAATGACGCTCTTGGGCGGTTCTATCGATAGGCCGGCCTTACTGTCGAACACGTCCGGAAGGTCTAGTCCTGGAATCGGCGGACGACCTTCGGTCGAGCCGGTCGCGATGACCACATTCCGGGCAGAGACCTCTTCCGTTTGCCCGTCGGCAAGCTTGACTTGTAAACGATGCGCGTCGCGAAAGCTCGCGACTCCCTGGAGCAACGTGATGCCGTTGCCCTTCACCAATCCCTCGACGCCGGAGCGTAACTGTAGGACGACTTTCTGCTTCCGAGCCAGTACCTTGGCATAATCGAAGCCAACGCCCGAGACCTGCAAACCATAGTCGTCGGCGTGCTTGATCGCTTCGTAGCGGCCGGCCGCGTCAAGCAGAGCTTTGCTGGGGATGCAGCCCCAGTTCAGGCAGGTACCTCCGAGAAACTCCTTTTCGATCAGGACGACCCGGCCGCCCAGCTGCGCGGCTCGGATCGCCGCGACGTAGCCACCGGGCCCACTCCCAATAATCGCAATATCTGTTTCGATTGCCACCGTGAGAGACCTCTCTTCGATTTATGATAGCCGAGAAAACCTATTAGCATTCGCACAACCAACCGGTAGCGCGTTAAACAAATAGTAGGTACGGGCTCTCCAAGAGTTGGCGAACGCGCGCGAGAAACCGACCCGCTGGTGCGCCGTCGACAATACGGTGATCGAACGTCAGGCTGAGCCACATCGTGGGGCGGGCGACAATCTGGCCATCTCGAACGACGGCGCGCTCGGCAATTCGACCAACTCCCAGAATTGCGCACTCCGGCCAGTTGATGATCGGCGTAAACGCTTCAACCCCAAGCATACCCATATTGCTGACGGTGAACGTGCCGCCGCCAACGTCATCCCGACTTAGCTGGCCGTTTCGAGCCCGTTCCGTCACGTCGCGAGAGGCCCTGGCGATTTCAAGAAGCGATCGTTGATCGGCATTCCGAATCACCGGAACAATCAGGCCATCGTCAATTGCGACGGCGACGCCAATATTGACGTCCGAATGTAGACGAATCCCCTCGTCCACGAGGCTCGAGTTAAGCGTCGGATGCTCGCGAAGCGCCTTGGCGACTGCCTTGACGATAACCTCGGTGTAGGACACCTTGAATCCGTACTGCTTTTCCCACTCGGCGCCAACCTGCTCTCGGAGCTTCACAATCTCCGCGACGTCGGCTTCGGCCGTCAGGGTCACTTCGGCAACCGTTTGCTGGCTCCGGACCATGCGATCGGCGATTGTCCGTCGTAGTCCGACGAGGGGCACCGTCGAACCGGCTAACGGAGCCAGGACCGAAGGCTGAGCCGGACGGACAACGGCCGCGGCGGGAGCGGGAACGGCCGGCGCTTCGGGGGGCGCGGCCGCGAGAATGTCACGCTCGAGGATGCGCCCACCGGGTCCCGTGCCTTTGACCTTTCCGATATCGATCCCGTACTCGTCGGCCGCCTTACGCGCTCGCGGTGTCACAAAGATCTTGTCGACGGGCGGATTCGCGATCGACACGGAGGATCCGGTCGCCAGCGTCGCGGAGGTAGAGCTCGCGGCCGGTGTCGCCGACGCGCCACCGTTTCCGGGCTGAATCGCCTCGTCAGGGCGTCCAATGACCGCCAACACCGACCCGACGTCTACTTTCTTCCCTTCGCCGACGGAGATCTGAAGGACAACTCCGTCTGCGGGTGACTCGACTTCGGTGGTTACTTTGTCACTTTCGACTTCAAACAGCGGTTCGCCGCGCTTGATGGGCTCCCCGATATTCTTGAGCCATTTGCTGATGACGCCGTCCGCCATGGACGCGGCCAGCTGCGGCAGTCTGACCTCTACCGACACGATTGCCTCACTCTTTTTTGATCGACGACGAACCCGGATCCATGGTAATCCACCGCCGGCCGACTGTCCAGCGAAGCCACCTGCCCGCTCGATTTCTTCTCTGGCACTCTAATTGCGAGCGCGGCACGAACCCGAGACGACCGTAGGCGTCCTGTTCATCTCGTTGCTACCGACGCCATGTCAATCGTTCCGTTTCAACGCGAATCCCTTTCCTACCCTTACCTCGGTCGCCTCGGGTTTTCTGGACCAGATCGAATGATAGGAGGAGACGTGAATTCCGTGATGCGTCGTGTAGCCTATCCGATCGTCGCCAGTCTAATGGCAATCGCTTTGTTCCAGGAGCCAAGCTACGCCGCGGGCGTGTGGGACGGATTCGCCGCGAATGGTAGTCCAAATATTCGCAGCGGACCCTCGATCGGTGCGTCGCTCCTCGGAACACTTCAAAGCGGCCAGCCCGTTCAGGTCAACGCGTGGGTTCCCGGTGATCTAGTCACGGGTGTGAACGCCACCTGGGCCGAGCTGGCGCCCGGGCAGTACGTGTACTCTGCCGGACTGCGGAAGCTATTGCCGGCGCAACCCCCCGCGCCACCACAGGTCTTCAGCGGTCGTTGGATTGATGCCAATCTCTCGGAACAGATTCTCACCGCATATGACGGGAGCACGCCTCAATTCTGGGCGGTCATGTCGTCCGGTGCTCCCGGGGGGACGGAAACTGAAACGGGACTGCACCACATCCTTCGACGGGTGGCAAACGAGACGATGAGTAGCACCACTCTTCGGTTCAGTGTCGCAATTCCCTACTACCTGACCAACGTCTTGTACACCCAGTACTTCACGGACTACGGAGCGGCAATCCACGATAACTGGTGGAAGAACGACTCGTCGCCATTCGGAGTTCCCACGAGCCACGGCTGCCTGGGCCTGAAGGAGTCCGACGCCGAGAAGTTTTGGAACTTCGCGAGCGTTGGCACCGTGGTCAACATCCACTACTAATCCGTGGGTCGGCCGACGAGACGATCTCTCGTCGGCCGACCGGTACCCAAATTGCAGCGCTACCCGCTCCGTTTCGCGGATAGCGCCCGACGCGAGAATGCGGCTGGGAAACTGAAGCCACAACGGGCGGCGGCCGGGGTCGCGACGGAGACCGATTTGGACGATCCCGTCGTCCGTCGTGCAAACGAGGCGCACATGGAAGAAAACGGACGTGGCCGGGGCTTTCGAGACGTACTTGTCTGGGGCCTGATCATTGCGCTCCCCCTGGCCTGGCTGGTGTTCGTTCTGCCTCAATCGTTTTCGAGTAGTCAGTCGGTCGTGCCGATCAGCCAGGTCGCTACTGCAGTCCAACGCGGAACAGTTCGCTCGCTGGATGTTCAGGGCGATACGGTAACCGTCACCTACGCTGACGGTAGCACCGCCATTGCGCGAAAAGAGACGAACCAATCGGTCGTCGATGCTCTTCAAGGCGAAGGGGTCAGTCCGAGTCAGCTGTCAAACGTGACGATCGAGGTGGTGCCCCCTTCTCCGCTAACTAGTCTGGGCCCATCTCTTTGGATCGTGATCGGCCTGGTCGTGGTCGGGATAATCATCATGGTGTCGCGCCAGTCGCCAACCCAAAGCGGTCCCGACCAGACGTTAACGTTCCTGAAGAGTCGAGCTCGAAAAATCGTGGCCGATCGACCGAAAATTCGCTTTGACGACGCGGCCGGAGTCGACGAGGCAAAGCAGGAGCTTCGTGAGGTCGTCGAGTTTCTCCGCTCTCCGAGCCGGTTTACCGCCCTGGGGGCGCGTATCCCGAAAGGGGTTTTGCTGATCGGACCGCCCGGAACCGGGAAAACCCTTCTGGCCCGAGCCATGGCCGGGGAGGCAGGCGTCCCCTTCTTTAGCATCAGCGGCTCGGAATTCGTCGAGTTGTTCGTTGGCGTAGGAGCTAGTCGGGTGCGCGATCTATTTGACCAGGCCAAGCGAAACGCTCCGTGCATTGTCTTTGTCGACGAGATTGACGCCGTCGGTCGACAGCGTGGATTTGGGATCGGTGGCGGGCACGACGAGCGCGAACAGACGCTGAATCAAATCCTCGTCGAAATGGACGGCTTCGACAAACAGACGAATATCGTCGTCGTCGCCGCCACGAATCGACCGGACGTCCTCGACCCGGCCCTCCTTCGCCCCGGACGATTCGATCGCCGAGTGGTCGTCGACCCTCCCGACGTCACGGGCCGACGGGCAATTTTGCGAATTCACGGAAAGAACAAGCCGTTCACCGCCGAGGTCGATCTCGACCGGATCGCTAGCGAAACGCCCGGCTTTTGCGGCGCCGACCTCGAGAATATAATGAACGAAGCCGCGATCCTCGCCGCGCGCTCCGGTCGCCACCAGATTGGCGACCAGGATCTAGAAGAAGCCGTCGATCGGGTCCTGACTGGCCCAGAGCGACGAACGCGATTGATCACTCAGCGAGAGAAGGCAATCACCGCTTACCACGAGGCCGGCCACGCCGTGACCGCGCACACCATGGCGTCGGTGGATCCGGTACACAAAATCACCGTTATCCCTCGAGGCGTCTCGGGTGGTCACACGCGACTTCTGGCTGGTGGCGATCGGCAGCTTTGGACCCGCTCGCAAATGTTGGATGTCCTGGCCTTCACTCTGGGCGGAATGGCGGCCGAGGAGCTCGTTTTCGGAGAGACGACGACCGGCGTCAGCGGCGACCTCGCGCATGCGACCGACGTCGCAAGAAAGATGGTATGCGAGTACGGCATGAGTGAGCTGGTCGGTCCAGTCGCCGTCGCGCATCACGAGGGGTACGGAACCCACACGCGTGAAGCGAGTGGCAGCTCCATCAGCGATGCGAGCGCCGCCGACGTCGATCGCGAAGTACGTCGATTGATCGGGTCCGCGCTTCAGACTGCGCGCACCGTTCTCGAGCGGCGTCGTGACGTCGTCGACCTGATCGCCGATACACTCGTTCGCGAAGAGACTCTCCAGGGTGAGTCTCTCCGCCGACTGCTCGACGGTGAGGAAAGCACGAAAGCGCGCGATCCGCTCGACGTACCATCGATCCGGCCGCCCGCCATCGACCGACCGGCGAGCCCTCATCGGCCTGAAGCCGCGGCGTGATCGCCGTTTTGTCTCTGGTGGGGCTCGCGGTTCGTGTCGGGCTGAAAGAGCTCGGTCGAGTAGGAGGCGTGTCGTGAGACTTTCGCCAGTCATGGTCATGGTCGAAATCCCGCGGGGCAGCCGCAACAAGTACGAGTTCGATCAGAAACTGCAACGCTTCCGACTCGACCGAGTGCTGTACGCGTCGGTCCACTACCCGACCGATTATGGCTTTGTTCTCGACACTCTGGGCGCCGACGGCGACCCGCTTGACGCGTTAGTCGTCGTCGACGAACCGACGTTTTCGGGCTGTGTTGTCGAATCGCGCCCGGTCGGCGTCCTGGCGATGCGCGATGAAAAGGGCCCGGACGACAAGCTACTGACGGTTCCGGTCGGCGACCCGCGCTACAGTCAGGTTGCCGACATCGCCGATCTACCCGTGAGCCAACTTGCCGAGATTGAGTACTTCTTCGCGACCTACAAGACTCTCGAGGGCAAGCTCACCGAAGTTATCGGGTGGGAGAATTGGGAATTTGCCGAGCGCCTGCTGCGCGAGGCGCAAAGCCGATTCCGTCATCCTCCCGACCGCTCGGCTCCGTCGTGATCCGATGGATGAGTTTGCCCCCCGGGCTCAGCTACCGCCTCATCTCGACGTCGTCGATTTCTGGGTCGCAACTGTCTCGGACATTCAAACCACGCCCGATCCACGCCTCGAACAAGCCGGGTGGAAATCCGGGACGACGATCGATCCAGACGCGGCTATGTCGGTCGCCCAACGTACGGGGCTAACCGCGACGGAGGTGGCAGGGCGGTTCGCGACTGGAGCCCGCTGGATGGGCCTGGCCATTGGGGGCGAAACGGTGTCGACCGGTTGGATTTCACTCGAGGCCGCCTGGGTGAGGGAACTACACGTGTGGTTCAGACCGGTCGAAAGGTCGGCCTACATCTGGGATTGTGCGACCAAACCTGGATTTCGCGGCCACGGCCTTTACCCGCGCTTGTTGCGGAACGCTATCAGGGCGGTCGTCGATCGTCGGGTGGATCTATTGTGGATCGGCGTCGAACCGAGTAACTCGCGGTCAAGGGCTGGAATAATCCGAGCGGGGTTTCGTCCGGTGGGAGCGGTCGTTGCGTATTCGGTTGGACCGTTCACCATGCGCCGAATCATTCCAGTGGACGACACGCCGGAATCTTTGATCTACCGCCTATGCCGCTCAATCGTGACGGGTCCGACCGCCCCTGCGTCCGACTCACCGTCCCCATCGCAACAATCGAATCAGCTTGGCTTAGCGAGTAGCCAATACCGGAAGTGGTCGCAACGTCCGCGCCGCCTGGGCCGGTTCCTCGCCACCAATCACGGTCCCGCCAAACGACCAGGCGCTGGCGCGATCGATCCGCACCCGAGCCAGGCGGCCTAACCAGTATCGTGGGTCCTCAAAGAAGACGAGCTTGTTGGTCCGGGTGCGGCCCTTCCACTTTCCTTTGTCCTGGTCCTCGACCAGTATCTCCTCAACGGTCCCGACGTGAGGTTGATTCAGCTCGAGACTTATTCGTTCCTGGACTGCCTCAACCCGATACAACCGGTCCTTCTTCTGGGCCGGCGTGAGACCGTCCACCATTTGGTCTCCGGCGACCGTACCGGGCCGCGGCGAATACATCGCAACGTGGACGACGTCAAAGCGGATCTCTTCCATGAGGTCCAACGTATGCTGAAACTGCTCGTCAGTCTCGCCGGGGAATCCGACGATAATGTCAGTTGCGATGCTCGAGCCCGGCAAGCGCTCCCGGATGCGCCTGACGATCCGTCGGTAGACGTCGACGGTGTAGCCGCGCCACATCGACTTGAGAACGTCGTCGTCTCCCGCCTGGACCGGAATGTTGATGTGCTCGCATACCTTCGGAAGGGAGGAAACGGCGTCGAGCACTCGGTCGGTAAAATCGCGAGGATGCGACGTGAGGAAACGAAGTCGAACGATTTGCTCGACGTCGCTAAGGGCCTTCAGAAGGTCGCCAAGATCAGGTCGATCGGGAAGCAGGTCACGACCGTAGCGGTCAACAATCTGACCCAGCAGCGTCAACTCCCGCGCGCCCTCGAACGATGCGAGGCGGCGAGCCTCCGCGACGAGCTCGGGGATCGGTCGACTCACTTCGCGCCCGCGGCGGAACGGAACGATGCAATAAGTGCAGCGCCGATTGCAGCCGGTCATGATCGGAAGCCACCGAGCAACTGGAAACGGTCGCTGAGTATTGACGACGTCGCCCTCGGATCCAAAGACCGTCGGGGCCAGACACCCTTCCGACGCGAGATCGGGCTCGACGCCGACGTCACGGTCGGACATGCGTTGGTCTAAGAGATCGAGCAGCTCGCCGGGCTCGGAGGGGGGGAAGAAAACGTCGACGTAGGGGAGCCGGCGGCGCAGCTGCGGCAGGGTGTCGGGCGCGACCATGCATCCGCCAAAGGCCACGATCAGATCCGGCCGCGCCACCTTGAGCGGGCGCAACGAGCCAACCTTACCCAGCGCCTTTTCCTCGGCCGCCTGGCGCACGCTACACGTGTTCAGAATAATCACGTCGGCCTGCTCAGCCGACCGAGCCGCGTCGAGCCCTCGGTCTTGCAACGACCGTTCAATCCGCTCGGAGTCAGCTTCATTCATTTGACAGCCGACAGTCCAGACGTAATAGCGCACAGGTTCCTCGCCTTCGGATTCAACCGGGATTATATCAGGATCGGATCCGCTGGTAGTCGTCCCAGGTGTCAACGTCCGCGAACGCCCGATCGTCGGCGAGCTCAAGGGTGACGAGGCGATCTCGATGCTTTCCGATCACCTCACGGGCGCCGGTATCCCCGACTACCGTTAGTAACTCCGGTAAGAGGGTGTGATCGAAGAGGACCGGGTTTCCGCGACGACCCGCGTGTTGGGGAGCGACGATCGCCGCCCCGGTTTCCTCGTACAGACCGATCAGGCGATCGATCAGAGTCGCGTCGACAAAGGGTTGGTCCACGAGGAGTACGAGCGCCGCCGAAAGCGATCGGGGGAACGCCAGAAGCCCCATCCGAAGCGACGTGCTCTGTCCCTGCTGGAACGACGGATTATCGACGATCTCGACGTCTAAACCGACAAGCGCGTCGCGAACTTTGGCGGAGCGACTCCCAACCACGACGATCAATTTGGCGATTCGCGATGCGAGGGCTTCGGCCGCGACGTATCGGACCAGCGGAACTCCCTCAAATGTCAGTAACTGCTTCGGGGAGCCAAGGCGTGACGAGGAGCCGGCCGCGAGTAAGATCGCGCCGACCGCCGATTTTCCTGGTCGCGACGCGGTCAGGTCGGTCGTCATTCGTTTCCCACCGGCGACGCGGCTGGCTCGTCGGTCGAAAGACCGGTCGATGGCGACCGACGACCCCGTCGTACCGACACGATCTCGGCCGCGATGCTGAGAGCCACTTCCTCCGGGGTCTTACTTCCAATGTTCAAGCCAATCGGTGCGTGGATTCGGCTCAGCTGCTCGTCCGAGAGGCCGTGCTCCCGAAGTCGCTCGCGTCGATCCTGGCTCGTCTTGCGGCTCCCAATCGCGCCAACGTAGCGGGCCGGGCGACCTAGAGCGGCGATCAGGGCCGGCTCGTCAAACTTCGGGTCGTGGGTCAAAATCGCGATGTAGGTGCGTGAATCAACGCGGATGTTCTCGAGTGCCTCGTCCGGCCAGGACACGATTAGCTCATCTACCTGGGGAAATCGCTCCCGACTGGCGAAGCGTTCGCGCGGGTCCACGACACTGACCCGAAAGCCGAGTATCTTCCCATATTGGCTCAACGCAATCGCCGTGTGAACGCCCCCAACTATCACAAGGTGGGGAGGGCGAGCGTAAACGTCGACGAATGCGTCGACTTCGGGGCTAAGCGAGTCGATCCCGGGCAAGTCATCCGCCAATCGCTGCCGGCCAGCGTCGACCGCCGTTCGATCCAGGTTCGTATTGCCGAGTGATCCGCTGATGCGGCCATCTTCGTAGACGAGAAGCTTCTCGCCTATGGGCTCGCCACGAACGACGGTAATGACGGCCAAAGGGTCATCGGCTTCGATCGCCTGGCGGATTTCCTCGGTGTGATGCGACATCTGTCTCTCGGTCAAGCCAAGGGCTCGACGAATACTTCGATAGTTCCTCCGCAGGCAAGACCGACTTCCCAGGCGTCCTCATCACTAACCCCGTACTTGACCAGCTGAGGACGTCCACTTTGAAGCACCTCGAGCGCGGTCTCGACGACGGCGTTCTCAACGCAGCCACCGCTCACCGACCCGGCAAATTCGCCGGCACCGGACACGACCAATTTTGCGCCAACTCCCCGGGGAGCCGACCCGGCCACGCTCACGACGGTGGCAACCGCGACCGGCTTTCCCTGCGAACGCCAGCGATCGATGTCAGAAAATAGCTCACGCATGGCCGTTTATCTCCTTTTTTCGTTGCTGCTCGTCGGCGCCTCGGAGTACAAGAACGCGGGCGGCTCGGCCGCTCGGTTGTCGCCTTCCCGATGTGCGGTTCCATTTGCGGAGAGTAGCGCGTCGCGGAACGAGTATCTGCCGCCTTCGGCACGCCGATCGAAACCTTCCGTGCTCTCCGACGGACGCTGTCGTCGAGTAGGACGCCGCCCTTCGATCCTCTGAAGGTGCCGTCCAAGTGCTTCCAAACTATCGAGGTTGTGGACCGGCAGAAAATCGTCGACGAACGGAAGCGCGGCCTGAATCCCTTGAGTAAGCGGCTGGTAGGACGGCAAGCCCAGCAGCGGGTTGAGCCAGATCAGTCGGTAACAATTCCGCTGGAGCCGTTCCATCTCCTCCCGTAACGTCGGAATGTCCCCGCGATCCCAGCCGTCGCTGATGATCATAACGATCGCGCCTCGCCCCAGAACCCGCTTGCTCCAGGTGTAGTTGAAGATGCGGAGCGCTTCGCCGATCCGAGTGCCGCCAGCCCAGTCCTGCACCGTCCGGCCGACCTCATTCAATGCCGACGCCGGATCGCGCGTTCGAAGCTCGTGAGTAATCCGAGTCAGACGGGTCGCGAAAACGAACGACTCGACGCGATCGAGCCCATGCTCGACAGTGTGAAGAAACTGGAGCAACGTCCGACTATAGCGGTCCATCGATCCGGAAATATCGCAGATGAGAACGAGCGACCTTGGACGAGTTCGAAGGCGCCGGTGGGCGAGCGAAAACACTTCGCCGCCATTCCGCAGATTCTGTCGAATCGTTCGACGCAGGTCGAGAAATCGGCCGACCGGACTACCTTCGAAGCGACGGGTGCGACGTCGGGCGATCTTCCACCGAATCTCTTGCATCAGCCGACGAGCCCGCTGCATTTCATCAGGCGTGTAGGCGTCAAAATCCTTGTGACGCAGAAGCTCATCCTGACTGTAGGCCAGGAGCACGTTCGGCTGTGCCGAAAGCTCGTCCTCCTCTTCCTCGACCTCGTCGCCGGCCTCATCCTCAGTTGTCATCTCGACGATGCGCGGCGCTTCCTCTTCCAGTCCTCCGCTGTCGGGGATGCAATCGTCGATCACATCGGAGGTCGAGCTTGGAACTCGACGGTTGGACGCCTGCTCCTTGAGTATGTTCGCGGTTCGAGAAGTCCAGAAAACGTTGAAGAGTGTGTCGAAGACAGGAAGGTCCTCCCGCCGACCAACCAGAATCACCCGTGCGGTGTGATAGAAGTCCTCGCGATTACCCACGTCTATGGCAGGGAGAGCCCGGGCGAGATCGAGTATCTGCCCAGTTCCAACCGTCATCCCGGCCCGTCGCAACAATCGCGCGAACAGGAGGACATTTTCGAAAAGTCGTTCGTAGTCTTGTTCGGTGCTACCCGGGTCGGTCGGTTCCACTATCCGCACGTGCTAACTCCACCAACGGGCCGACGTTGCCGGACCGAATCTTTTGGATATCATCCTGGTACTTCAGGAGCGTTCCCAGGGTGTCGACGACCAGGTCCTCGTTTAGCGAGGTGGCGCCAAGCGCGCCAAGCGCCGACGCCCAATCGAGAGTCTCCGCGACACCCGGAAGCTTATAAAGCTCCTGGCGGCGCAGTCCCTGGACGAACCGGCACACCTGTCGAGCGAGGGCCCCTGATATTTCTGGGCGCTTCGTCGAAACGATCTGGTACTCTTTCTGGAATCCAGGATAGTCGATCCAGTGGTAGAGGCAGCGGCGTTTCAAGGCGTCGTGCACTTCCCGAGTTCGGTTCGACGTGATGACGACGACCGGAGGCTCTTTGGCGCGGATTGTCCCGATCTCGGGGACGGTGATCTGATAGTCCGACAAAAGCTCCAAAAGAAATGCCTCAAACTCTTCGTCGGCGCGATCGATCTCGTCAATCAAGAGAACGGGAGCGCGTCCGTCGACGTCCTCGAGCGCCTGAAGCAGCGGCCGACGAATCATAAACTCGGGGCCGAAGATCTCTTTCAAGGCGTCGTCTCGGTGAGCGCCGGTCGCCTCGAGCAGCCGAATGTGGAGCAGCTGCCGACTGTAGTTCCACTCATAGACCGCGGCGTTGACGTCGAGACCCTCGTAGCATTGAAGCCGAATCAAGCGAGTCCCCAGAATGTCCGACAGGACCTTCGCGATTTCAGTCTTGCCCACGCCGGCCTCACCCTCGAGAAACAGAGGTTTCTGCAGGCGAAGACTGAGGAAAATCACTGTCGCGAGGCTTCTCTCCGCGACGTACGATCGTTCCCGGAGTGATGCCTCGACATCACTAATCGATGCTGGTAGGCCCACACAAGCTCCATTCGGCGTCGATGACGGGCTAATGACCGACTGCTTCGATCTTGCCCTGCATGCAGCCAAAGAATTGATTCATCATCATCCGCGCGGCCGGAAGTAAGACGCGCTGGCCAACGCCTGCGATCATTCCACCTACCTGACCGTCGCCCACGACCTCGATGTGAGTGCCGCCCTCTTCGTCAGTAAGGGTAATGACGGCCTCGCCTTTGACGAATCCCGGACCACCGGAGCCCTCGACGATCAGTCGATAACTCTGGTCGGCCTGCTCATCCGTAATTTGAACGTATCCGAGGAACGTCCCTCGTATCGCGGCGACACCAGCTTTGATGTTCGCCTGGTACCGTCCGTCCGGCTGTAGGTCGAGCGTCTGGCACCCTGGTATGCATTCCTTCAGAAGTTGGGGGTCACGCAGCATCACATAGACACGCTCGCGGGGTGCCGCGAACGTGTAGGTACCGTCAATTTTCAAACGCCTATTCCCTCATCTGGTCGGCGACCAAAGAAACCGGACCAGTCCCGTACAGTAATCATAAACCGCTCGACTGGCGGCGGCAAACAATAGGGAATGTCCCCGCCCTCTATCCCCCGCGCCCCCTTTCCCCCACCAGGGGGGAAAGGGGGACAACGAACGAAGGTGGAAGAGCGACCGTAGAAGAACCCGAGGACGCCTTGGCGTCCTCGTCGGGCCTCCGTCCCCCGTTCTTCCCCTTTCCCCCCTCGTGGGGGAAAGGGGCGAGGGGATAGAGGGGGGGCTACGCTCGCGCGGCTGCCGCCCGGAGCGCGCGGGCAGTTAACTCGCGGACCAGATGGCGGCGATACTCTTCGGAAGCGTGGATGTCTCCGATTGGGTCGATCGCTTCGGCCGCGGCCGCTCCGGCCGCCTCGAGGGCGGCGGCGTCGAGAGATCGACCGACGAGACCACGCTCCGCGGCCGTCGCCCGAATCGCTTTCGACCCGGCTCCGGTGACGCCGATCGCAGCCGAGCTAACCTTCCCGTCAGACCCCAGGGTGACAACCGCCGCGACGCCGGTGATGGCATACCGCGACGCTGGGTGGGGAAACTTCTCGTACGCGGCTCCGGTGTTAGCTCCAGGAATCGAAACTCGGACGGTGGTGATTAGCTCGGTCGGCGCCAGCGCGGTCGTGAGCAGGTCGACGAAGAAGCCGTCGGACTTGAGCGTCCGCTGGCCATTGGGACCGACCGCGGTGATCTCGGCGCCAAGAGCGAGTATGACGGCTGGATAATCCGCCGCCGGATCGGCATGGGCCAAAACACCGCCAAAAGTACCTCGATTGCGAACCTGGACGTCGCCAATAATTGAAGCCGTTTCCGCCAGAACCGGGAGCCGCTCGCGAACGAGGGGCGATGACTCGAGATCGTAGTGGGTTGTCAGTGCCCCAATCTCAAGCGCGCCATTCACCTCGCGAATTCCGCGGAGGCCGGGGATGCGTGAGATGTCGAGCAGGTACTTCGGTGCGGCCAGACGCAGCTTCATCAGCGGAATCAAGCTGTGTCCGCCGGCCACGACCTTGGAATCGTCGGGATGCGCGGCCAGGAAGGCCGTGGCGTCGGCAACCGACGTCGCGGCGACGTAATCGAACGCGGTAGGAATCACGGACGGATCCTCCTGAGTAAACGCTGAATCGTGTGAATTCTCATTAGTGTTGGTGCATCAAACGCCAGATTCGCTCCGGCGTCAGCGGCATCTCGGCGTGACGAACCCCAAATGGACTGAGCGCATCGACCACGGCATTGACGATGGCTGGCGTCGACGCAATTGTTCCGGTTTCGCCAACGCCTTTCAGACCCATCGGGTTCACCGGCGTCGGAGTTTCGGTTCGCGCGGTCTCGAACGATGGGAGCATGTCCGCCGTTGGGATGGCGTAGTCCATTAACGATCCGGTCACGAGCTGACCCTGCTCGTCGTACACGGCGCCTTCCCAGAGCGCCTGAGCGACTCCTTGGGCGATGCCCCCGTGAACCTGTCCGTCGACGATCATGGGGTTGACCACGGGCCCGCAATCGTCAACCGCGACGTATCGGAGTAGTTTTGTCGTTCCCAGCGCCGCGTCCACCTCGACGATGGCGACGTGGGTACCGAACGGGTAGACGAAGTTTGATGGATCGAAGAATGACGACGCTTCCAGGCCCGGTTCGACGTCTTTCGGCATGTTCCAGGCAAGGTACGACGCGAGCGCGATTTCTTGAATCGTCTTGGACCGCTCCGAAACACCCTTCACCGAGAAGCGCCCGTCGACGAAAGCGATGTCCTCGGGAGCCGCTTCGAGCAGGTGGGCCGCGATCAGGCGCCCCTTCTCGACGATCTTACGGCTGGCGAGGACGATCGACGTGCCTCCGACGGCCGTCGATCGGCTTCCGTACGTTCCAAGTCCAAATGGGATCAGAGCCGTGTCGCCGTGGACGATCTCGATATCGTCGAACGGGATCCCGAGCTCTTGGCTCACAAGCTGGGCAAAGGTCGTCTCGTGGCCCTGGCCGTGGGGTGATGAGCCGGTGAAAACGTTGACTTTGCCAGTCGGGTGCATGCGGACAACCGCGCTTTCGTAGAGACCACCTTGAAACCCGACCGCGCCGGCCACTGAAGAAGGACCGAGACCACAGATCTCGACGTAGGTGCTGAACCCGATCCCAAGGAGACGACCCTGCTTGCGCGCTTCGGCCTGTTCCGCGCGAAATCCCGCATAGTCGACCATCTCGAGCGCTTTGTCCAGCGCCTTTTCGTAATCTCCACTGTCGTAGATCAGACCACTGGCGATCGGGGCGGGGAACGCGGACTTGGGAATGAAGTTCTTCCGCCGAATGTCGACTGGATCCAGCTTGAGCTCGGCGGCCAGAAGATCGATCAGTCGCTCGATCGCGTAGGTCGCTTCGGGACGACCAGCGCCACGGTATGCGTCGACGGGGGTAGTGTTGGTGAGGACTCCTACGACCTCGTAGTCGAGCGCCGAGATCCCGTAGCACCCGGTCAGAATTAATCCGTGCAGAATCGTCGGAATGCCCGGGGCCGCCGTCGAGAGGTAGGCTCCCAGGTTCGCGTAGCACCGGCCGCGGATGCCGGTGATCGTCCCGTCACGCTTGGCCGCGATCTCAAAGTCCGCGATGTGATCGCGTCCGTGGATCGTGGCGACGTAATTCTCCCGTCGTTCCTCGCTCCACTTGACCGGTCGATTGAGGGTCATCGCGAGGTAGCCGACGATCGCCTCGTCCGGATAACAGTGGATCTTGCTCCCGAAGCCGCCGCCAACTTCCGGCGCGATCACTCGGAGCCGATGCTCCGGTATTCCGAGGATTCCAGAAAGCAAAAGGCGGTGGATGTGGGGATTCTGGCTCGTCACCCACACCGTCAGCTCTTTCGTGCCAGCGTTGTACTGGGCGACCGAGGCTCGGGTTTCCAGCGCGTTCGGGATGAGGCGTTGATTCACGAACCGTTGCTTCAGGGTGAGGTCAGCGTCTCGAAAAGCGGCTGAGATGTCTCCCCCGGCCACTTTCCAGCGGAACACAACGTTGTTCGGTACGTCTTCATGGACCTGGGGCGCGCCCGGTAGGACGGCCTTTTCCTGATCGACGACCGCGCCGAGGGGCTCGTACTCGACCTCGACGAGCGCCGCCGCGTCCTTTGCCACACCGCGACTTTCCGCCACGACGACCGCAACCGCATCGCCAACGTAGCGAACGGTGTCAACCGCCAGGGGAGGGTGGGCCGGCGTCTTGAGATCGGAATTTGGAATCAGCCATGCCGTCGGGATGTTCCCGACTTTTCCGACCAAATCCTGGCCGGTCAAAACCGCGACCACGCCAGGCACGGCCCGGGCCGCCGTTGCGTCGATCCGCGAGATTCTCGCATGGGCGTGGGGGCTGCGGGTGAAAGCGGCGTAGGCAAGGTTCGGCAATACGAGATCGTCGGTGTAGGTCGCGCCACCGGTAATAAGACGGGGATCTTCTCGTCGCTTGACCGCCGAGCCAAAGATCTTACTGACAGCCATTAGCGAACCCCTTTCAGACAGCGCTCACGTCGGCGCGGTCAACCATAAGGTCCTGCGCGGCTACTTTGTCGTTGCGTTTGCTTCGATTTTTCGCGCGGCGCTCTGAATCGACTTCACGATGTTGTGATAACCGGTGCAACGGCACAGGTTACCTTCCAGCGCGTGTCGTATTTCCGCTTCCGACGGATGCGGATTGCGCTCGAGCAATTGGACCGACGTCATCAGCATCCCCGGAGTGCAGAAGCCGCACTGCAGCCCGTGCTCTTCCCAGAAACCTTCCTGGACCGGGTGCAGCTGTCCATCGATGGCCAACCCCTCGACGGTCGTAATTGACGCACCGTTGGCCTGCACGGCGAAGACGGTGCACGATTTCACCGCCTCGCCGTCGATAAGGACCGTGCATGCCCCGCACTGCGACGTGTCGCAGCCAATGTGGGTGCCGGTCAGTCCGAGCACGTCCCGGATGTAGTGGACCAGCAGGAGACGATCTTCGACGTCGTTTTGGTACTTTTTGCCGTTGATGGTAAGGGTGACTTGACTCACTTCAATCTCCCCGTGAACTGCCGGATTCGTGGGACAGGCGCCCAAGTCGCGCCGTGGGCGACCAAAAGTAAGAACGGCCTTCACCGCCCAGTGTATACGATGGGCCGATTGGCAGCGTAAATATATTGAGCGGTCGAATCGGTGTCAAGCAGCGAGCAAGACGCCTCGGAGAAGCTGACCGCCGAAAGCAATGAGAGTGACGCCGCACGTCGCGTTGACCACGCGAAACACAGTCGGATTGAGCACTGAGCGGGCATAGGCGATGATCGCACTCATCAGGAAGCACCAAAAGACACAGGCAATCATAAATCCGACGTAGAAGACGAGAAAATCGCGCGGCACCGGTTGGGGGACGATTGATTGGACCGCGCCACCCCCGACGCCCACCCAAAAGGCGATGCTGAGGGGATTCGTCAACGACAATGCCGCTCCGGCGACGAGGTCGCCGCGTCCCCGAACCGGGGTCGTGTCGATCGACGTTCCCACTCGGGCCGCTTGGATCGCCGACCATCCTAAGCGGAAAAGTAAAAGTGACCCCACGACACCCAAAATGACCCTAGCGGGCCCGTTTTGGACGAGAATCGCCGCGCCAGTCAGCGCGATCCCGGCCCACGTCGCGTCGCCAAGGAGCGACCCGACTTCAACGAGAAACGCCGGACGAAAGCCGCGCGCGAGACCTCGGCGAATGGCTTCCGCCGTGACGGCGCCGGGCGGGGCGCAAAACGCGAGTCCGAGGCCAAAAGCCGAGACAAAGATCCACAGCACCCTCGAACCGGTCCTAGCCGGCCACATCAGGCTCGTCGAATAGAATCCGGCTGATCTTTCCGTTCCCCGCGTAGGTCGCGACGCCGCAAAGGACGCCGGGGCGTTCGTGGCGCACATCCTCGACGAGGCGCTCGAATATCAGCGCGCTGTTGTCGATGATGTCGAGACCGGACAATTCGTCCGGTCGAACCCAGCGCAGGGTGCCCTCATTGCAGGTTGGAACGCGGTCGGACGTGGTCTGACCGGTGAAGTAAACCAGACACATCAATCCTTCGGTTGGCTGATCAAACGCGAGCGTCCGACGCAAGGTGAGTGCTGACACCTCATCCGATGCGAGGTCTGTCTCTTCGAACAGCTCCCGCCGTGCCGACGACTCGAGGTCGGCAAATTCGGAAGGCTCGACCTTACCGCCAATCCCGGTCCATCGGTTTGGGGCAAACGACTTCCATTCCGCGCGCTTCAACAAAAGCAAGCGCTCACCGAAGAAAAGGACGACGACGGTATAAAGACTAATTGACGGGGCCGGTTTCCTCATGAGGTGACTTGACGCAACACCTGGACTTGGTCGACATGAAGCCGACGAAGCGCCCGATATCTCGCGTAGCCATCGACGAGATACATTGCTGGGCCTAGCACAATGAGTGGGAGTATTGGGTCACCCGCCGAGATTCGCGCCTCGACGGAGTTTCGCCGTTCGAGGTGAATCGGATCATCGTCGTGACGAGTCATCAGGTCGCTGTCGACGATAAGGTCGTCGATGGGGAGTTCGTCGGCAATCCATTTATACTTTGTCAGGACTTCAACCGAAATGTCGGACGCTTCGGCCGCCAACGTCTCGCGGACAAAGGTATTTGGATTTGACACTGTAACCCATCTCGCTCTCATCGCACGGCAAGAATATCCCGGCTCGCCTACGGTCGCAAGCGTAGGCTTGCTGCCATGCGTAGCCTCAATTCTTTTCGCCCAGGCTCAATGTTGACCGTACGAATCCTGGATAAGCCGGTCGTCCGCTTCCGGTAGAGACGTTTCGCTGAAACGTCTCCGTTCTCGTTCGGTCTTCGAACCTGCCGGGACATACGTGGTCAGAACACCCCCAACAGTGTCCTGGCGCACAAACCACGTCGGCCTTCCAATTAGACGACCGGCGGAGACGTTTCAGCGAAACGTCTCTACCAAGAGACGCCTGTCAGACCCTTCGGTTGGATCCCGGCGTTCGGACATCGCCACGAATCGGCACCGATTTTATTCTCTTTTACTCTGGAAACAAGCTTGCCCCTCCGTGTATAATCTGGGTACCGCTATATGGAACGTCCGTTCGGTTGATGTATCCGGGAGGTTCGATTGCCAGATTTCAAGCTCGTTTCGGACTTCCAAGCGACTGGCGATCAGCCGCAGGCCATTGAAAAACTGGTCGGCGGTATCCGCGAAGGACACGTCCACCAGACCCTGCTTGGCGTCACCGGTTCGGGCAAGACGTTTACGATGGCAAAGGTGATCGAGCAGATCCAAAAGCCGACCCTCGTCCTCGCCCACAATAAGACCCTCGCCGCTCAGCTGGCCAGCGAGTTTCGGGAGTTCTTTCCGGATAACGCGGTCGAGTACTTCGTGAGCTATTACGACTACTACCAGCCGGAAGCTTACGTTCCGCGGTCCGATACCTACATCGAAAAAGACTCGACGATCAACGACGACCTCGATCGGTTGCGGCACGCGGCAACTCAGTCGCTCTTTACCCGTCGCGACGTTCTGATCGTGTCGTCGGTTTCGTGCATCTATAGCCTGGGGGAACCCGAGGAATACAACCAGACGACGGTCCGAATCCAGGTTGGCGAGATGCGTAACCGCGACAAGCTTCTCCGCTGGCTGACCGACATCTACTACGAGCGAAACGACTTTGACTTCGGGCGGGGGAAGTTTCGTGTCCGGGGCGACGCCGTGGAAATCCATCCGGCCTACGAGGAGATTGCGACCCGGATCGAGTTCTGGGGCGACGAAGTCGAACGAATTGTCGACGTCGATCCAGTGACGGGTGAAGTCCTCTTGAACCGGACGTCGGTTGAGATCTACCCAGCGAAACATTTCGTGACGAGCAAGGAAAAACTAAAGCTCGCCCTCACGACGATCGAGGCCGAGCTCGAGGAGCGTGTCGCCGAGTTCGAACGCCAGGGTAAGCTGCTCGAAGCCGAGCGAATTCGGCAACGAACGACCTTTGATCTTGAAATGATGCGCGAGACGGGTGGGTGCTCCGGAATCGAGAATTACTCGCGGCACCTGTCCCAGCGCGAATCGGGAAGCCAACCCTGGTGCTTGCTCGACTATTTCCCAGACGACTACCTGATGTTTGTCGACGAATCGCATATGACGTTGCCTCAGATCCGGGGGATGTACCACGGCGATCGATCGCGGAAGGAAGTTTTGATCGACTACGGCTTTCGCCTACCCTCGGCACTCGATAACCGACCGCTCACTTTCCCCGAGTTCGAAGGGCACATCAATCAGGTTGTCTTTGTGTCGGCGACGCCCGGTCCGTACGAACACGAACATAGTCAGCAGATTGTCGAGCAGGTGATCCGACCGACTGGCCTCGTCGATCCCGCCATCGAAGTGCGACCGACGTCCGGTCAGGTGGACGACCTTATCACCGAGATCCGTAGTCGTGTCACCCGCGGCGAACGGGTGCTCGTGACGACCCTCACAAAAAAGATGGCCGAGGACCTTTCCGACTACCTCAAGGAAATGGGGATCAAGGTTCAGTACCTTCATTCGGAGATTCAGACACTCGAGCGGATTGACATTCTTCGAGACCTTCGATTAGGGGTGTACGACGTCGTGGTCGGGATCAACCTCCTCCGTGAAGGCCTTGATCTTCCCGAGGTATCACTCGTGGCCATTCTCGACGCCGACAAAGAAGGATTCTTGCGTTCCGAGGGATCGCTCATTCAGACAATTGGCCGCGCCGCGCGTCACGTCGAGGGACGTGTCATCATGTATGCGGATAACATGACCGACTCGATGAAACGGGCGATCGGAGAAACCTACCGCCGTCGGAACATCCAGCTCGAATACAACGCCCAACATGGGATTACCCCGGTTGGAATCCACAAAGCGATCAAAGACATCAACGATCGAGTTCGCGCGGTCGCCGAGACCAAAGCGCCGTATTCGGTCGGAACTGAAATGCCGCGCGAGGAGATCCATCGTCTCATCAAGGAGTTCGAGGCGGACATGAAAGTCGCGGCGCGGCAGCTCGAGTTCGAGCGGGCCGCCCTTTTGAGAGACCAGATTTCCGAGCTCCGCCGCTCGCTCGACTAAAAGGGACAACTAGATAGCATGCCACACGATCGAATCGTCGTCCGCGGCGCGCGCGAGCATAACCTCAAGAACGTCGACGTCGAAATTCCTCGGGATAAGCTTGTCGTCATAACCGGCCTGTCTGGCTCGGGCAAGTCGAGCCTTGCCTTCGACACCATCTTCGCCGAGGGACAGCGACGCTACGTCGAGTCGCTCTCGGCGTACGCCCGACAGTTCCTTGGCCAAATGGAGAAACCGGACGTCGACTACATCGAGGGGCTTTCGCCGGCGATCTCGATCGATCAGAAGGGCGCCAGCCATAACCCCCGGTCGACCGTCGGAACGGTCACCGAGATCTACGACTACCTTCGCCTCCTGTTTGCCCGGATTGGTCAGCCACACTGCCCAAAATGCGGCCGACCGATCACCCGTCAGACCGTCCAGCAGATCGTCGACGCGATTCTCAGCCTCCCCGAGGGCAGCCGAATCATGGTGCTCGGCCCAACGATTCAGGACCGAAAGGGCGAGCACCTCGGCGTCTTCGACGAAGCCCGCAAAGCCGGATTTGTCCGGGTGCGGGTCAATGGCGACGTTCGGGACTTGTCGGAGGAGATCGTCCTCGAAAAGAACAAGAAACATACGATCGATGTCGTCGTCGATCGACTCGTCATTCGCGCGCCCGGCAGCAACGGAAACGGCACCGATACCGACGCCGGTCGAGCGGCGGACTCGGTCGAGACGGCGCTTCGCCTCGGAAAAGGCATTCTGAAGGTTGCGATTCAGGGTGGCGACGAGCTGCTCTTTTCCGAGCATTTTGCCTGCGTCTACTGTGGAATCAGCCTTCCGGAATTCGCGCCCCGTAGCTTCTCGTTCAACAGTCCTCACGGCGCGTGTCCGGCCTGCACCGGTTTGGGCACCACCCTCGAAATCGATCCCGATCTGGTTGTGCCAAACCCGGATCTTTCGATCGCCGACGGGGCGATCGCTCCCTGGTCAAAGTCCGGGACGACGAGCAGCTATTTTCTGCAGGTCTTGACTGCCGTGGCTCGATCGTACGGATTTTCGATGACCGAGCCGTTCCGACAGCTGGCACCCGAGCACAAGAAGATTGTCCTCAACGGCATCAAGGACCGGAAGGTCGCCCTTTTGTACGAGTCGCGGGACGGTCGAAGCCGAGAGTACGACGCGCCGTACGAAGGTGTCGTCAAGAACCTGGAACGACGCTATCGAGAATCAGATTCCGATTTCATCCGGCAAGAAATCGAGCGTTACATGGCGAACCGGCCGTGTCAGGTATGCAAAGGCGCCCGACTAAAGCCGGAAAGCCTCGCCGTGACGGTCGGCGATCGGTCGATCATTCAGATCACGACCATGGCGGTTCGCGATGCCGCGAACTGGTTTGGGGCTTTGGCCCAGGGCCTATCCGAGCGGGACCAAACCATCGCTCGGGTGATCCTGAAGGAGATATCCAGCCGACTCGGATTCCTCGTCGACGTCGGCCTCGATTATTTGACTCTCGATCGGGCGGCTGGCAGCCTTTCGGGTGGTGAGGCGCAGCGGATCCGTCTGGCAACGCAAATCGGCAGTAGTTTAATGGGCGTCCTGTACATCCTTGACGAGCCAAGCATTGGCCTTCATCAACGGGACAACCGTCGGCTGATTGACACGCTCTTGCGCCTTCGCGATCTTGGGAACACTGTGTTGGTCGTCGAGCACGACGAAGAGACGATGCGGTCGGCCGACTACGTGATCGACGTTGGTCCCGGTGCGGGCGAGCTCGGGGGCGAGATCGTGGCCGCGGGACCGCTCGAGGAATTTCTCCAATCGCCAAAGTCGGTGACCGCGCAGTTCCTACGTGGCGAGCGGTCCGTCCCGGTTCCGGAACGGCGTCGGGCCGGAAGCGGTCGCTTCCTCGAGGTAATCGGCGCACGAGAAAACAACTTGAAAAACGTCGACGTTCGGATCCCCTTGGGTCAGTTCGTCTGCGTCACCGGCGTCTCCGGTTCCGGTAAGAGCACTTTGGTGACCGACGTCCTGTATCGTAGGGTCGCGCAGGTCCTGTATCGGTCCAAGGAGCGACCCGGCGCGCACGATCGGATTCTTGGACTCGAGAACCTTGACAAGGTGATCGACATCGATCAGTCGCCGATCGGTCGAACCCCGCGATCGAACCCGGCAACGTACACCGGTGCCTTCACCCCAATGCGGGAGCTATTTGCCAGCGTGCAGGATGCGAAGGTTCGCGGCTACCAGGCTGGCCGCTTCTCATTCAACGTGAAGGGCGGACGGTGCGAGGCGTGTCAGGGCGAAGGTATCATCCAGATCGAGATGCAGTTTCTACCCGACGTCTACGTTCCGTGCGAGGTCTGTAAAGGGCGACGCTACAATCGGGAAGCGCTTGAGATCCACTACAAGGGTAAGTCGATCGCGGATGTGCTCGACCTGACGGTAACCGAGGGACTCGAGTTTTTCGGCGCGGTCCCATCGATTCGCAACAAGCTGCAAACGTTGCACGACGTCGGCCTCGGCTACATTCGATTGGGACAACCGGCGACGACACTGTCCGGCGGTGAAGCGCAACGGGTGAAGCTCGCAACCGAGCTTTCGAAGCGGGCCACTGGACGGACCCTCTATATCCTCGACGAGCCCACGACCGGCCTTCACTTCGCCGACGTCGAACGGCTCTTAGAGGTGCTTCATCGGCTAGTCGACACCGGCAATACCGTCCTTGTCATCGAGCATAACCTCGACGTCGTCAAGAGCGCGGATTGGCTGATCGACCTTGGTCCGGAAGGCGGAAACAAAGGTGGCTCGATCGTAGCCGTAGGAACTCCCGAGGAAGTGGCAGGCGAGCCAGCCTCGTACACCGGTCACTACCTGAAACACGTTCTAAACGGAGCGTTGATCCCCGTCGCTTGACTCTCCCCCCCATCCGTGTAGTATACGACTTGCCTAGCGGCCGCACGACGATGCTTTGCCGATGGCTGGCGGCACCTACTGCTCTCCGCATCAGGCTAATGGGAGTTAGTGGGAGGTCCGTCAATGTTTCACATTTCCTCATCTCTCCGGCGCGTGGGAGTGAGCGCCGTTCTCGCCGCGGTCCTCGTCTCCGCGCTCGCGACGTCCGCCTTCGCGACTACGTCGGAGCCGTTCAAAGGGTCGTTCTCCGAGACCTTTACGATCGTCAACCCGCCGCCCGTCATCGTCGCCAACGCGAGTGGGAGCGGTCAAATAACTCACGAGGGTCTCTCGACCGAGAGCTTCGTTGGGACAGTCGACTTCACGAATGTCGATCCTCAGACCGGTTGCGCCCACGATAGCGCCATTGGGTCGATCACTGGAGCAAGCGGGGATTCGGTCAATATCTCCGCGGTAGGCGAATTCTGCTCAAATACCGGCGTCGATTCCGGGACTTTCACCGTGACCGGGGGGACTGGTCGTTTCGTGGGCGCAACCGGCGGCGGCACCTACTCGTCCGTCGCGAACTTCTCAACTGGTACATCTTCTGAGACCTACGACGGTTCGATCACCTACTAGCAATTACCGCTGGTTTAAGATCGTCAAGCCGCTAAACCCACGACGCCCGATTGCACGACGCTCGGGCGTCGTATTTCATCGGACCAAACGGGAGAGTATCCTGATGAACCGGATCCGATTATTTCGCCGCCGAGGTGGGCTAGCGCTCGTTTTCGCGACGTTGCTTTTTGGCGTGCTGGCGACGGGCGCCTCGGCCAGCCACCATACTCCATTCAAGGGCACATTCAACGAGCAGTTCGTACCGTCGACGCCCTGCCCGACCGGCTTTCTTTGCGCGAACGCGAGCGGTACGGGGTCCACGAGCGTCATTCACAACGCAACTGAATCGTTCTACGGTGTCGTCGACCTCGCGCTGAGCGACCCGACGACGCACTGCTCTCCGGACAGCGCGACCGGCTCGATTAGTGGGCGCACGCCGAACGTGCTCTTTGTCAGCTCCGCTGGAAGTTTTTGCCCGACGTCCCAGTCGACCGGGACCGATAACGGATCATTCGTGATTGTCGGCGGCACCGGACGCTTCGCTGGAGCAACGGGAGGGGGAACCTATACGTCGTCGATTACCTTCAATCCGGATGGAACCGGATCCTCCGTAGAGACGTATGACGGCGACGTAGTTATCCCGTAATCTCGGTGGCTTCGCTGGGAATCGATCTGGGTCGACCGACCGGTTCCCAGGACGGTGGCGCCTCAGGGCAATCGCTTCGAGTCGAATTCCCTTGGATCACCGGCCGACGACCGCTATAATTTTAGGGACAGCCACGTACCCACCACCTCTCCAACGCGGCCGGAGGAATCGCGCGATGACCGGCGAACTACCTCGAAAGGCACTTTCTGGGACTCCGCCTCCCGGTAAACGAATCATCGAACGCACCAGGGATGCCATCGAAGAAGCTGCCGCGGCGGGTTACTTCAGCAATCTACCGGGCAGCGGCCAACCGCTCGATTTCTCATTCGAAGAGAATCCATATATTCCCGACGACTCGCGCTCGGCCTTTCGGATCCTCAAGAACGCGGGTTTCGCTCTGCCATGGATGGAAGACCGTAAGGACATCGATAAGAAGCGGGACGACATTCATCGACGCCTTGAATTGCACCTGCGTCGAGTCGAGTCGATGGTCCGGAATATCGGTCGGATGCCGGCTTATTTGCGCCCGAGTCGCCGGTCGCGCCTTCAAGAGGAGCACGCCGACTTCCTGAGCCGATTTGGCCGGTCCGTCGACGGCCTGAACGTCAAGATCGACATCTACAATCTCTCGGTCCCGTCGGTGACGCTGCAAATTCCTCGGTTCGACCCGAGCAGTGCGCTGGAACGGTTGGGCAACGCGCTACGGAGTGTCGAGGAGACCTAACCCCCCGCGCCCCCTTCCCTTTGAGGGAAGGGGGAGTGACGGAGTTACGGACAGAGGATTCGGTAGGCGATGGCCGCGTAGACTTTGGCGGCTTGATAGATTTCGTCGATATCGATCCACTCGTCGACCGAGTGGGCCTGCTCCAGATTGCCGGGGCCAAAGACAACCGAGGGAATTCCGCGGTCGGCCATTGGCGTTATCGAACATCCACCTGGAAAACCGGCGAGTCGGGGCGGTGTTCCTAGGACATGCGAGATCGCCGATGCGACCTGACCGACGAGAGGGTCGTCGGTAGGAAGACTGGTCGCGGCAAGCGGCTCGAAAACCGTCCCACCGTAATTGACGACCTTTTCAACCTCGACCCGTAGCTCAGTATCCGCGGCACGCAAACGATCGAGTGTCATGGCAATCGCCTGGTCGAGCTCGGCTGGCGGCAGATCCGGATTCAATCGAATGTCGAAGCGACACTCGCATTCATCCGGTACCGACGCGGACACCTTTCCTCCGCCGCTGATGATCATCGCGTTGATCGGGGAGCGCCCCCAGACTGGATCGGATCGGTGAAAACAAGGAAGCTCGTAAAGGGCCGGGATGATCGCACACATCTTTTGAATGGCATTGATCCCGGTGTAGGCCGTTCCGGTATGGGTCGCGCGGCCGATCGTTCGGAGCTTCAGGGGGTAGACCCCACGACAACCCACGTGTAGCTCCAATTTTGTTGGCTCGCCACAGATCCCGACGTCACAGGCGCCCGGCCCGTCGAGAAGGTCCGATATTCGCCATCCTCCGCCATCTTCGCCGACTTCCGAACCGAAAATCAGAGTGCCCCGAAGATTCACGCCGCTTCGCGCAATGGCTTTCATCGCGATCATTTCGGCGGCGACTGGGCCTTTCATGTCGCAGGACCCCCGGCCGTAGAGCCTTCCGTTTCGGATCTCTCCCGCAAAGGGGGCGATCGTCATGTTGTCCGCCGGTTTGGTGTCGAGGTGGCCGTTCAGTAGCAGACGCGGTCCAGAGCTCTGGCCATTCAGACGGGCATGAACGTTTGCCCGGCCTTCGCCGACGAACTGAAGACCAGACTCGAGCCCAGCGCCGCGAAGCCAATCGGCCATGAATTCGCTAATTCTGAGCCCCTCCTTGCCCGAGATCGACGGAATTTGGACCAGGGCTCGCGCAAGTTCAATTGTTTCGTCGCGATCGATGGCTTCGAGGATTGAGGAAAGCTCGGAGTCGGGTCGGGTGTTCGCCATTTGAATCCTCCGCAACAGAGATAGTGCGATGCGCTCTAACGCGGATGTCCGGCTAGCTCACAAACAAATCGGATGAAATGTGGATGTAAGAGGGCCCGACACGAAATTCTTCGACGCCTCACTAGTCGGGCAGCTGCCTCATTGGCCGCCTTGATGCTACTAAACAACACTGCGACGATCGACGGCGTCCCGAACGTCGCCACGTAAATCCTATGGTATCATCCGAACCGACACGCCGCCTGCCGCTGAGGAAATGGGGCGTTGGCTGAAGAGACCGGATGGAAGCATTGACCGACCATTCTCGGCGCGAGATCGACGACCTTGCGTCCCAGACTCCGTTTCGCCGACAGTACCTCCAGCTCAAGCGCCGCTACTCGGATGCGATCCTCCTCTTTCGGATGGGCGACTTTTACGAGGCCTTTGACGACGACGCGAAGACTATCTCCGCCGAGCTCGACATCGTACTGACGGGTCGAGACGCCTCTCGTGGTCAGCGCATTCCCATGGCCGGGGTGCCGTATCACGCGCTCGACCCCTATCTCGCGAAGCTTGTCAAGAAGGGCTACCGCGTTGCCGTCTGCGAGCAAATCAGCGATCCGCGGGCGAGCAAAGGTCTGGTCGATCGCGACGTCACCCGCATCGTGACGCCCGGTACGATCGTCGAATCGGCGATGCTCGAGGAGAAGCGGAATAACTTCCTCGCGGCGCTCGTGCCAGGTCGATCCCGCGGCTCGAACGATGGGCCGTCCACGACATTTGGCTTTAGCTACGTCGACGTGTCGACGGGCGAGTTTTCGACAACTCAAATCACTCGGGACGACGCCAGGATCCTCGAACGGGAGCTGGAGCGCGTCGGGCCAGCCGAGATCATTGTGCCTCCGGAAATTGCGTCGAGCTGGTCGCCGCCGACGCCAAGCGTCAAGGAAACGCGGGTCACGAAACTGGAATCCTGGCGCCTCGACCTCGCGACGGCCCGCGACGTGTTGTGCCGTCACTTCGAGGTCAAGTCGCTCGAGGGATTCGGTTGCGCCGGCCAACCGCTCGCGATTCAGGCGGCCGCGGCCATCGTTCAGTATCTCGGCGAAACGCGGCGGGCCGCGCTGGCTCAGCTGACCGAGCTGCGGACCTACGATACGTCCGGCTACATGCTGCTCGACGCCAGCACCCGGCGAAATCTGGAGATATCCGAGCGGGGACGGGGAGCGGAGACCCGGGGGTCGCTGCTGTGGGTTCTTGATCGAACCCGAACCCCGGGTGGTGGTCGACTTCTTCGAAGCTGGCTGAATCAACCGTTAGTTGACGTCAAGGGCCTCAACGAGCGCCTGGACGCGGTGAGCGAGTTCTACGACGACACCCCGGCGCGGGCGCGCGTCCGGGAATTACTCTCGAACATCAAGGACCTCGAGCGTCTCATCACTCGAATCGGAAGTGGCACTGCCGTTCCCCGGGATCTCATCTCGCTGAAGCTCTCTCTGCGGATCATTCCGTCTCTTCGCGAAGGGTTGGTCGAGAGCGGGTCGTCCGCGGAGCGTTCCGTTCGACGGAGAGCTCTCGTGGCGGCACTCGATCCGTGCTCGGAGCTAATCGATCTCGTCGACGCGGCGATTGTCGAGGACCCACCCGGTACGACGTCTGACGGCGGCGTGATTCGGTCAGGATTCTCGCCCGAGCTCGACGATATTCGCCGATCGACCGAATACGCCCGGCAGTGGATCGATAATCTCGAACCGAAGGAGCGGGAGCGAACCGGAATCCGGGGCCTGAAAGTTGGCTACAACCGAGTTTTCGGGTATTACCTCGAGGTGAGCAACGCGAACCGTGAATCGATCCCCGACGACTACATTCGCAAGCAAACGCTGGTTGGTGCCGAGCGATACATCACGCCAGAGCTGAAAGAGTACGAAACCCTGGTCTTGAACGCGCGCGAGCGCATTGTCGAAAGCGAGCAAGCGCTGTTTCGTCAGGTCTGCGCCCAGATCGCCGCGGATCGCGTGAGAGTGGCAAAAACCGCACAGGCAGTCGCTCAAATCGACGTACTCGCGTGCCTCGCGGAGGTTGCCGTCCAGGATCAGTATGTTCGACCCATTCTTGACGATAGCACAACCCTCGAGATCAAGGGCGGACGTCATCCGGTGGTCGAGGCGATTCGCCCCGAGGAGCCGTTTACTCCAAACGACGTTCATCTGTCAGGTGAAGACGCGCAGATCGGCTTGCTCACCGGACCGAATATGGCCGGCAAGTCGACCTACTTACGTCAGGTCGCGCTGACGGTCTTGCTCGCCCAGATCGGCAGCTTCGTCCCGGCCGAATCGGCCCGGATCGGACTGGTCGATCGGATCTTCACCCGGGTCGGCGCCCAGGACGATCTAGCGGCCGGCCAGAGCACATTTCTGGTCGAAATGTTGGAGACCGCAAATCTCCTGTCACAGAGCTCGAGCCGGAGTCTATTGATTCTGGACGAAGTGGGACGTGGTACGAGCACCTACGACGGTCTCGCGATCGCCCAGGCGATCGTCGAATATATCCACAATCACCCGCGTCTCGGAGCTCGGACGCTTTTCGCCACGCATTTCCACGAGCTCACGGATCTCGCAACCGTTTTCCCGCGCGTCCGGAACTACCGAATGGACGTCCGCGAGGAAGGCACCGAGGTCCATTTTCTCCACCACGTCGTCCCAGGGGGCGCCGATCGGAGCTACGGCATCCACGTCGCTCGACTGGCGGGAATACCCCGGGCCGTGACGCGTCGGGCCGAGGAGATTCTCCGGGAGCTGGAGAGAAAGGGCCAGCGAGGCGGCGGCGGGACGAAGCGGCGGGATCCGGTGGGTGAGGTCATTCAGCTCGCGTTCGTCGGGGAACCGGATCCGGTTGCCGAGGAGCTCCGGGCCCTCGACGTTCTTTCGCTGACTCCGATCGAAGCGATCGCCAAACTATTCGACCTACAACGGCGGGCGCGCGATTCGGGCACGGCGACGGGGCTTTGAGGTCGGGTAAATCCGTTCGATCATGCTTCGATCAGGTCCCTCGATTTGGCGCGCTCTGCGTTCAAGGTGATCCCTTCGATTCCTCAGGGCAGTGCGCTATTTCGTGAAGCCGGCGACGGGCCAACGTAGGGGCGCACGGCCGT
>CAZBQK010000025.1:0-29698 GCA_964493975.1 uncultured Dehalococcoidales bacterium
CATTTCTAGGCGTGAGTCGGCAAGCGGTCAAAGGCACGATGAGCCATAGACAGGTTACAGTATAATTTCGGAAAAGACCGTGCGTTGCGACGACTGGCCAGACTTGAAGAATGGCCAGCATAAAAGTGTCATTTCCGGGTTGTCTTCGTGCGGGCTTCTCTCGAGGACGGCTAAGACCTATGGAGCGATTGAACCAGCTCAAGCTCCGCGGCTTCAAGTCGATTCGCGATCTCCCAGAGCTCTCCTTCGGACCCCTCAACGTGCTCATCGGAGCAAATGGTGCGGGGAAATCCAACCTTATCTCCTTTTTCAAGCTGCTGAACTGGATGACTCCGGGCGCTGGTAATCTCCAGTTTCACGTCCAGCGGGCGGGTGGGGCGAGCGCCTTTCTGTACGATGGTCCGCGAGTCACCCCTCAAATCGAGGCTACACTAACCTTCGAAAATGACGCTGGGATCAACGAATACGGGATGCGCCTCGTCTACGCTGCCCAGGACAGTTTCATCTTCGCCGACGAGACCGTACGCTTCTCAAGCCGTGGCCGCAACACGATCCCGAATTGGAAGTCGCTCGGGGCCGGGCACCGCGAATCTCGCTTGATCGAAACCTCGGTCGGCGAGGACACGACGGCAAAAACGGCACGGGTCATTCTGGGACTCATGCGGCGGTGCATTGTTCACCAATTTCATAACACGTCGGAAACCGCGCGCCTCCGGGAGCGTTGGAATGTCGAAGACAACCGCTTCTTGAAAGAAGACGCGGCGAATCTCGCCCCATTCCTTTTGCGCCTGCGCGAGACGGAGCCACGTGCTTACCGGCGGATTATCGAGACGCTGGGGGAAATAGCTCCGTTCTTTTCCGATTTCGTCCTCGATCCGGTCCAGGGATCGGTGATCCTCCAGTGGCAGGAGCGGGGGTCGGACGTTTACTTTGGCGCACATCAGGCCTCGGATGGAATGCTGCGGATAATGGCCTTGCTGGCGCTTCTCCTCCAACCGGAGTCCGACCTTCCCTCGGTCGTCATCCTCGATGAACCCGAGCTAGGCCTACATCCCTATGCAATCAATGTGATCGCTGGGTTACTCCAAAGCGTCTCGACCCACACCCAGGTTATCCTCGCGACCCAGTCGATGACCCTCGTCGATTACTTCACCCCTGAGCAGATCATCGTTGTCGATCGAGTCAGTCGCGAATCCAAATTCCGGCGGTTAGATCCTGAGCCTCTCAAGTTCTGGCTCGACGAGTATTCCCTCGGCGAGTTGTGGGAGAAGAATGTCATTGGCGGTCGGCCGGGGTGACGATCCGCGTCAACGCTGTTGTCGAAGGTCAAACCGAAGAAACCTTTATCAAGCGGGTTCTAGCGCCGCATTTGGGGTCAGTGGGGGTCTTCGTGGTTGCCCGCAGCGTCGAATCGAGTCGCCGTCGGTCCACCGTGTTTCGTGGCGGTGTTCTGGACTATGGACGCGTGAGGCGTGATCTCGTTCGGTGGATGAGTGAAGATGACCATGACGACTGCTATTTCACGACGATGATCGACCTGTATCATCTGCCGGCTGACTTTCCAGGCTTTGAGGACGCTCGGCGACAACGCGATCCTTATACTCGGACCTCGCTACTAGAAGACGCCTTTCGTGACGATCTCGAACATGAACGATTCATACCTTACCTTCAACTCCATGAGTTTGAGGCCTTGGTCCTTGCCGACCCAATTCAGCTCGATGCCGAATTCGACGGGCATTCTCCGGCCATTCAAGAACTTGTGAGAGTATCTCAGAAGTTTGGCAGCCCCGAGCTGATTGATGACGGCCCGGATACCGCACCATCAAAGCGCATAATCAAGGAGATACCAGATTATCTGGGCCGAAAAGTGTCGGCTGGACCGCTCATCCTGGAGCGAATTGGCCTGCCGACCCTTCGGAGCAGATGCCCACACTTCAATGCCTGGATTAGCAAACTGGAATCGCTAGCAAGCTAGAACGAATGACCGGCTATCACCTATCGAAATTCCGACTGGATTACTTCTCTATCGAGTAGCCTGGGTACTGCTATATCGTCAGCGTCGCCCCGATCTCCTTCAGCCGAACCCGCAACAGGTCGTAACCCGGTAGTATCCGCCCCACCTCGGCCCAGAACGCCGATGTGCTCCGAACGACGGTGTAGGGAATCGTCGTGTTTCCGAACCGAACCTCGCCCTGCTCGCTCACGAGCGCAGCCTTCGCCTCGCGATCTCGACCATGCTGACGGCGAGCTCGTTGATCTGCTCCTCGGAAAGGGTGGTAACTTTCCGCAGCTCGCGCTTGATGTCGCGGCGCATGATTCGGAGGACGTCCTCTTTGTTCTGCCAGTCGACGATCGACTGACCCTCCTGCATAACTTTCTCAATGCTGAGGGCGGTATTCTTTAGCTCCGGCTCGACGCGCGCGGAGTACCGTGCCGCCTCTTCTCGCAGCGATCGTCGGCCAGATTCGTTCGTATCGAGCCCGGCCGATCCCGAACCGTCGGTCCGTTCCAGCAATTCGTAGACGGCGAAGGAGACTTCGGTGAGACCCTGTTCGGCGGCGAGGGCGGCGACGCTGAGTGCCTCCAGGCGCAGCTTACCGAGCTCTTTCACTGCCGTTGCCGCGTCGATCACGGCCTGGCGCATCAGGGCGATGACGCGTTCGAGCTGTTCGGAGAGCTTTTCGTAGAACGCCGGGTTCTCGGCGAGCCGCTCCTTGATCTGGGCTCGGATCGCGTGCTCCATGACCGAGGCCCGGGCCTCGTCGTGCGGGATGGATTGAATCTTCTCGTCAAAGGCGTCGTCCAGGATCGACACCGGCTTCATCAGCTCGACGACGCTCGCGTCGATCCGCTTGTCGAGCAAGCCCTTCACCTTCGCCGTCACGTCGTCCCAGTCGACCGAGGCGTTCTCCCGTCGAAACGTCGCCCTTGCGTATGAGCGAATCTTCGTCAAGCGGGCGAGCCGATCGACGTACGCGAGTGCCCGTTGGTCCGGGAGAAGCTGATCCATCAAGAGGGCGAAGCGGCGGTATTCGGCGCTGAACTTCTCGAACAGATCGGCCTTGAAATCGCCGGAGGTGTACTTGTCGGCGGCGAAGAGGTAGACGCAGGCCCAGGTATCGTCGAGGTCGCGGCCTTTGAAGTACGCTTCCGCCATCCGCGCGGCCGAGTCGATGACCGCGGCCGGATCTGATGGCAGTTGTTCCCACATTTTCTGAATATCGACACCGTCGAATTCGGCGAGCGCCGATTCGAGCTCCTGGGAGACGCCCCAGTAGTCGACGACGAGACCGTAGGTCTTCTCAGTTTCGATGCCACCTCGGCTCAGCGTGCAGGGTCGATTCACCCGAGCAATCGCCTGAAGTAAGTCGTGCTCGCGCAGGCCGCGATCCAGATACAGGACCTGCTCGACCGGGGCATCGAAGCCGGTCAAAAGCATGTCGACGACGACCAGCGCCTCCGGCTCGCCGCTCGGGTCCTTGAATCCATTGATGACCTGCTTGTGATTCAGCTCGCGGGCCCCGCGAAAGATCGGCAGATCGTCGTCGCTCGTCGTGATAATCGGATAGGTGCGGACGTTGAATCGGTTGAGGTAGTCGGCGTACTTCACCGCCGCCTCGCGACTCGGCGCGACGACCTGGGCCTTGAACCCATTTGGACGGATATGCTCCCGGTAGTGCGTGGCGATATCGCGCGCGATCTCCTCGATTCGCTGGTCGGCAAGCGCCAGGGTCTCTTTGTTGGCGAAGCGGCGCTTGATCAAGCCTTTGACGTTGTCGGGCTCGTCGCCGAACAGCGCGTCGAAGAGCGTGCCGAGCTTATTCGGACCCATGATCTCCAGCTCGGGCAGCCGCGCCTCGTAGTAAATCTGCACCGTCGCCCCGTCCGCGACGGACTGGGGGATGGTGTAGGTGTCGATCAGCGGACCAAAGCTGCGCATCGTGCTCCGAAAGCCCTTGTCGATCGGCGTGCCGGTGAAGCCGATGAACGTGGCGTTTGGCAGCGCCGCCCGCATGCGCGCGGCGAGCAGGCCATACTGGGTCCGGTGAGCCTCGTCGACCATCACGAAGACGTTGTCGGCCTCGTTCAGGGGGTCGGTCCGTCCGTTCGGGTCTTTGAGCGCCTCCTCGAACTTCTGAATTGTGGTCATGACCGTTCGGCCGTTCTCGGACCGCAGCAAATCGCGCAGCGCGCGGGTGTTGGCGGCCCGCTCCGGCGTCGGGAATCCGCAACGCTCGAACGTCGCGGTGATCTGTTCGTCGAGCTGAGTCCGATCGGTGACGATCGCGATCGTTGGGTTCGCCAGCCGGGGCTCGCCCCGGAGCTTGAGCGCGAGCCAGATCATCGTGAGCGACTTGCCGGAGCCCTGGGTGTGCCAGACGACGCCGCCCCGCTCCGCCGGATTCGCCTTCGACGCGACCCGGGCTAACGCGGACGTGATCGCGCGGTACTGCTGGTAGCGGGGCAGCTTTTTGACTAGCCGACCCTTTTCGGGCTCGTAGACGACGTAGTCGCGGAGAATGTCGAGCAGCGTGGCCGGCGCGAGGAGTCCGACGACGAGCCGGGCCTGCCCTTCGGGAGCGACGCCGAAGCGCGAACGGAGCTCGTCTTCGGTCAGTGGCGCCACGGTTTTCCAGGCGGCGTACTGGTTTTCGGGCGCTCCGATGGGACCATAGACCGCCTCGGCGCCACTCAGGCCAACGCAGAGCAGATTGTAGGCGAACAGGTCGGGCGCGCCCCGTCCGTGCCACTCCGGCTCGGCCTCCTGATAGCGTCGCAGTCGGCGCACCGCCCGGGCTTTCCACAGGTCGCCGATGAGCGTGTGCGACTTTGCCTCGATCACGACGAGCGGAATCCCGTTGACAAACAGGACGAGGTCCGGGATGACCAGCTTCTCGTCGTCCTCGACCTTCGTGCCCTCCGGCTCGTGTCCCCGGCGCACCCGAAGCTGGGTCGTCACGACGTAGTCGTTGCGGCGATCGTCCGGGTTGGTGTGTTCGAAGTCAAAGAAGTGGACGGAGCGGGTGCGTCGGTTTCCGCCGTCGTCGACGTCGAGGGGCATGCCGTAGGTGAGGTACTCGTGCACGAGCCGGTTCCGGGCCATCCCCACGGCGTCGACCTGTTCCAGCTTGAAGATCGCCCGGTCCGCCTGGTCCTCGGTCAGCCAGGGATTTAGACGCAGAAGCGCGGCGCGGAGACGCCCTTTCAGTAAGACGTCGCGCTCTCGGTTGCGCTCGGTCGCGAGGATATCGCGCGGAACGTAAGTATAGCCGAGCTTGCGAAGTAACTCCTTCGCGGGCTCTTCGGCTTCGTTTAACTCGTTGATTTTTTCTGACGGCGAGCGAGCCATCAATGACGTCCTCAAAAAGGTACTCGACAGATCGATCTAAATCTGATCAGATGCGCCGCAGCCCAACCGAGCTAATGTAGCCTAGCGGGCTTCACGAGGATGACTGACGTTTACTGCTTCCCATATCTGTCTCACGTCATCCAACGTTAGACGGAACTCTATCCACCGATGCCTAACTCTGACAACAATTGGTCCATTGTCGCCACCGCCTCGTCGCGCTCGCGGTCTAACTCACGCAGGCGTCCGAGCACCTGCCGAACGTCAACCTGGCCTTCTTTGACAGTCGTATCGACGTAGCGGCTGATGTTCAGGTTGAAGTCGTTCTCTTCTATCTGGGCCAGGTCGGCGACGTGCTTGAAATGTGGAACGTCCTCGAAAACGCGGACGGCGGCGACGATCTTTTGGATGTGCTCCGGGTCGAGGTAGTTCTTAGCTTTGCCGACCCGGAAGTACCCCGCCTGGGAGGCGTCGACGAAGAGAGCCTTGCCGCGCCGCTCCGGACGCTTGTTCCGGTTCAGGATCCAAACGGCGACTGGAATGCTCGCCCCGTAGAACAGGTTTGGCGCGAGGCCGACGATGGCCTCGATTAGATCGGCCTCGACGATGCCCTGACGGATGACGCCCTCGGCGCCGCCTCGGAAGAGGACGCCATGGGGCATGATGACGCCGATCATTCCGTTGGCGTTCGTCGTCGCGATCATATGAAGGAGGAAGGCCAGGTCGCCCTTCGTCCTCGGCGGAATCGCGCCAAAGCGGTCGAACCGGTGGTGGGGGTCGTTCGGCGCGAATTCGTAGCCCCATTCCTTCAAGCTGAACGGCGGATTCGCGATCACCCGATCGTAGGAGAGTAGCTCGTTTCGCTCGTTGACCAGACGTGGGTCGTAAATCGTGTCGCCGCCTTCCAGTCGGGCCGAACCAAGACCGTGGAGCAGCAGGTTTAGCTTGCCGATTCCGAGTGTCCCGAGGTTTTTCTCCTGGCCATGCAGGACGAGATTCGCCGGATTGCCGCCGTGCTCGCGGACGTACTCCGCGGCGTAGATCAGCATGCCGCCCGAGCCGGCGGTTGGGTCGCAGATCCACATCCGTTCTTTCGGCTCGAGCAGCGCGACGAGAAGTCGAACGACCGAACGGGGTGTGTAGAACTCGCCGCCCTTCTTCCCGGCGTCGTCGGCGAACTGGTTGATCAGGTACTCGTAGGCGTCGCCAAGGACATCGGCTTTCTGTAAGTTATCGTTTCGCAAATTTAGATCGCCAAAGTGCCGCAGCAGCTGCAGGATGACCCGATCGCGACTGGCCGGGCTCCCGAGCTTGATGTCGTCGTTCCAATTGGTGGAGCGAAGGATCCCGTCGAGCGGCGTGTTCGCCGCTTCGATGTCGAGGCAGGCCCGGTTGAGCAGCTCCCCGAGATCGCGCTGGGTCGAGCGGAGCGCGGCCCAGCGGCACTCCTTCGGGACGAAGAACTCGTGCTCGTCCGGATCGTTCTCCGCGACCCGCGGATCGACGCCAGTTGCGATCGCCTTGTCCACCTCCTCCTGAAATCGATCCGACAGGCGCTTCAGGAAGAGCATCGAAAAGATGTAGTTCTTATAGTCGGCCGAATCGATCTTGCCACGAAGAATGTCGGCCGCGGCCCAGAGCTTTCGTTCGAGCTCTTGCGAGGTCAGCGCCACGTGTTCTCTCCTTCAGGTTTCGCCGCGTCGCGTAGCCGGCCGATCACGGCGTCGCGGATCAGGGTTCGCCGCAAGGTCGCGGCTTCGATTCCCGCGACGTAGGCGCGCTCGGATGCGTCAATCAGCTCGGTCAATCGGCGTAGCTCGGTCCAGGGCGGTATCGGTACGTCGAGGTCGGCCAGCTCTTTGGCCGGCAAATGGAGAAGACTCGTGCCGACCATCCGAGAGGCAACATCCTGCCTGCCAATCGCCGACGTCAGGTACCACCACAGATACAGGCCCAGCCCCGGTTCGCGCGCTCGCAGCACAAGCAGCGTCGCGTCGGCAACTGCCCGCGACGGCGTCGTCGGCGGCACGTATGCCGCTTTTACGACGGTGGACCGCGCCCCGACGACGACGTCGTCCGGTCTCAGCAAGTACTGTTCGGCGCGTGCGCTCTGTTCGATCCGCACGGTCTCGAAATGGGTCAGATCCAGCCGATCGTCCTTGATCGACCCGACGCTGAAAACGGCCAGCTCCCAGTCGCCAGGCTGCGCGCCAGCCGCGCGGCCGCTGAGCCCCATCCCCGATAATACTTCTGCTATCTCGCTTAGTCGAACGAACCGAGTCATGTTGGACTCCGCGGGCGAGGGCGACCGAGAGTCTCCCGGTCGCCCTCGCGAAGGAATTAGCGGGCGTCGGCCATGCGGGCCTGCAGCGCGTCCTCACCCTTGTACCGGCGAACCCAATCCGTACCCGGCGCGCACCGGTTGAGGTAGGGACACCAGGTTTGACAGAACTCCGACGGCGACGCTTCGACGTCGTCGGGACTCGTGGCCGCTGCCACGTATTCCGCCCGGTCGAGCGTCTCGACCACGTGCGCGCCCAGGGAGAGGAGATTGGCCTCGCTCAGGCGCGCGCGAACCAGGAAGTTGTCGGTGTCGGCGTACATCAGGTTGACGATTTCCAGGTCGATTCCGTTCAGGTCGATCGCGACATCGCGGCCAGCGATAAACCAGCGGCACCGGGGATTCTTGGCTTCCGCCAATACCCAGAGACCGCGAACGAGGATACCGTAGTCGGATTGCGGGATGACCGGTTGATTGCGGACCTTGAAGTCGCGGACCACCGCACAGTAGAGTCCGGAATCGAGCCGGCGAAGGCCGATTACATCCGGTCTGGTCCGGACGAGTCGACCCGGCGCGATTTCAACCGCGGGTATCGCGGGACCGTGATCGAGCGGGCCCTCGACCCACACCAGCGCGTCGCCGCTGCGCGAATCGAGCGCCCAGCCGGGAGCGTCGTCGAGGACGAGGTCGGCGACCCGATCGAGCCCGGCGTCCATCCGCCCGAGCCGCTCGGCGACGCTCGGGTCGGACGTTGCCAGATTCTTGCGAAACAAGCCCCGCGTGATTTCGGCCTGCAAGCGCTTGCGCACGTCGGCGCGATCGGGAAGCTTGCCCTCTCTCAGCCGCGTCTCCATGCGTCGATGGACTTCCATCACGGCATCGTGGACAACGGAGCTGAGATCGGCGGCGACCCGGTCCGTAGGCAACAAGCCGTCGCGGTAACGTTGGCGGTCGTGGAACAGCCGGGCTTCGCAGTCGGCGACGGTCGCGAGTTCGGAAGCGGTGACGGTTCTGGTTGCGACAGACATAGTGATACCTTTCTGCCCTTTGGGCGTGGCGAACTATGCTGACTTGACCGGAACTGCTTCCCCTGGTAACCTTCAATTGTCACATCTAGGCGAGGGTCGCGGTTCCTCGTCACGCCAGCAACGGCGAAAACCACCGCGGAGGAGGTCCGGTTCCCGCCGGACCTTTTCCTTTTACCCCATCGAGGCTCCGCGACCAACCTCGTGTGTTCCAGCCTTTCGAGCTAGCGCCAGTATAGACCGTCCCTCGCGAAGTTGTCAATCAACCATCACGAATCATTACAGTAGAATGTCGTGTAACTAGTTACGTTCACTTGTTGAAACAATCCTTGCGATTCCCGCCGAGGGGCCCTCCGCCGCAGCACGGTGAGATGAAGTTGTTACAGACGTATCTACTTGGCTCAGGCCTCTTGAACCGCCAAGTCTGAGGTACTTCCGAAGTAGATGCCGTCAGAAGGTCACGGTGTTGGTGGCTTGTCCAGTTCTTGGACGACTGCAGCCTTCAGTGCCGGAAGATGAATCTCAACGATCTCCCAAACTCGGTCGAGTAGAAGGTCTTGATACGCGTGGGCGGCGACGTTACGGAATCCGTAGATGGCACGCCACGGGATCGACGGGTGCCTGTTCTTCATTTCCGTCGGGAGTTTGCCGGTTGCGTCCGCTAGAGTCTGGAGACGCCAGAGAACAGCGTCCTGAACGTCGATGTTGTCGAGGAAAGCCGTGCGTCCACGCTGGGTGCGGCCCTCGATGAGGATGATCGAATCGCGAATGTACCGAAGATGCCGCGGGGTCTGATCTTCACTCATAGCCGAATCGCGCGCTCGCGGATCCTTTCCGCCAACTGTGACTGCCGGCGGATCTCCACCACGTCGACCTTTCGACCCAACAACTCTTCTAGGTCGAGAATCAGCTCGCTTAAATCCAACACGGTCCGACCTGGCTCGAAATCGACTAGGAAGTCGACGTCGCTGTCGGCTCGAGCCTCGCCCCGGGCGACCGAGCCGAAGACTCGGAGGTTGTACGCGCCGCGATTGCGGGCGATCTGCTCGATCTCGTCGCGCCGGGCGCGAAGGTCGGCTAGCGTGAGTCCGATCTGAACTGCCATCGCTGATCTCTCCCACACTGACATAAACAGCGTAGCAGAACTAGACGGTACGTGACAGAATCAGGTTTGGACGCTTCGAGTTCGCGCCGCGTGTATCCATCGACAAGGGGGTTTCGGATGGACTCTTTTCTGGTTGCACCTCTCACCGCGCTTCGCGGGATGCTCACTGGCTATCAGGTGGCCCGGGTGACCTCGGTCGCCGCGGAGCTTGGGATCGCGGATTTGTTGACATCGGAGCCCAAACGGGTCGACGAGCTTGCCCGCCTGACTGATACCGATCCCTCCTCGCTCGGCCGGCTTCTTCGCGCACTCGCGAGCGATGGCGTGTTCGCGGCGGTCGATCGGGAGACCTACGCCTTGGGCCCAGTCTCGGAGCTGTTGCGCTCGGATGTCGCCGGCTCTCGGGGGATTGATCTGACCGCCGCTCGAGAGTATGCTGCATCCAGCGGCATTTTCGTGAAACGGCGGGATCGAGCAGACGTTCCCGCGGAACGTCTCTACCGATTGACGGTACGTCGGTAGCTGGCGTCTCGTCTACTATTCTCTTCGTATATCCATCCAGTCTTTGCGTTCTCTGCGCCTTTGCGGTGAGGTTTCGTCATTCTGTAAGGAGGAACCATGACCATGCTCGGAGCGCGACCGGTCACGGCGCCGGGATGGACCGGCGGGCCGCGACAGGGGGTCGCGATTGTCGACTGCGACATCCACCACAGCGTTGGCAAGAACGAAGAGCTGCTGCCCTACCTACCCCGGGTGTACCGGGAAAGGGTGACCGATCAGGGCTTTCTGTTCCCGGGATCCGGCTACTTCAACGTCCCGAAGCGGGCGGCCCGGACCGATCTGGCCGACGGCTGCGATGCGAACATGCCGACGCCCGGCATTCGGGGTTCCGACTACGACGTTCTCAAAGAGCAGCACCTTGATCTGTGGAACGTCGACGTCGCCATTTTGACCGGTGGCAACATGTACAGCGCCGGGATCATTCCCGATCCGGACTATGCCGCCGCGCTTTGCTCGGCCTGGAACGACTGGTCGCTTGAGAACTGGATCGCCAAGGACTCGCGCTTACGCATGACGATGGCGATTGCGACCTCCGATCCCCGTCTCGCCGTCAAGGAGATCGACCGGATTGGCGACAATCCCGCGATAGCCGGGGTTCAGCTGGGGACTGGCACGCGCCTTCCCTACGGCAACCGCTTCTACCACCCGATCTGGGAGGCCTGCGAGCGCCACGGTCTGGCCGTATCGGTGCATCCTGGTTCCGAGGGCGCCGGCATGGCCGGCCCGCCGACCGGCGTCGGCTATCCGACCTACTACCTCGAGACGCGTCTCGCCCGTCCTCAGATGGCGATGGCCCACGCGACCTCGCTGATCTGCGAGGGGGTTTTCGAGCGGTTTCCGAGGCTGAAGTTTGCCTTCGTCGAGGTCGATCAGTTCTGGGTTCCAGGTCTGATGTGGCACCTGGACGCCGACTGGAAGTCGCTCCGCGAGCAGACGCCGTGGGTGCGCAAGCTTCCCAGCGAATACTTCCGAGGGCACATCCGGGTCGGATCGCAGCCGCTGGAGGAGCCGGAGAAGCCGGAGCATCTTCTGGCGATGCTGGACGCGATGCACGCCGAGGAGACGATGATCTACTGCTCCGACTGGCCCCACTGGGACTGGGACGATCCCGCGACGACGTTCCCGAAGCTCCCGGAGCGCCTGCACCGGAGGATCTTCGCGGAGAACGCGAGGGAGCTGTTCCGACTGTAGGGGTCAGGAGTCAGAAGCTAGGAGTCAGAAGGGGAATCCAGAATCGGCAGGTCAGGCTTGACCCAAGGCGCCAGATAGTTATGCTTTCCTGACTCCTGACTCCTGACTCCTGACTCCTGACTCCTCGTCATCCCAATGCCAACAATGCCGCTCGGTCCTCGCGCGGCACAGGCGTTTTCGTCTGGATCAGCTCGATGAGCTTGGGGAAGCCCTTGCGCGCGCCGATGATGACGCCGCCAAGGAGAATGTCGCCTTTGAAGAAGAGGCGACGGTAGTTCTGGGCAGTCTCGTCGATCGCCATCTCCGGTTCCAGGTCCGGGTCGGATTCGGTTGTCGCGCCGAACGCCATAATGCGGTTGTGAAACAGCGTTGTCGAATAGGTTGGGACCTCGTTGAAGGGCAGGTGGGCGCCGAGCATGTTCTGCCCGACGATCTTGCCGTGGTTCGTCGCGTTATCCCAGGTTCCCATGACGCTGTGGTGGCCGACGTAGGGATCGTAGTATTCGGCGGCGTCGCCGGCGGCGTGGACGTCCGGATCGTTGGTTTGGAGGTATTCATCGCAAATCGCGCCGGTCTTCGTCTCGATCCCGCTTTCGGCCAGAAAGTCGACGTTGCGCACGATTCCGAGGCCCACGCCGAGCATGTCGGCCGGGTAGATCCGCCCGTTTGTCCCCAGCACGTCGGTGACCGCGCCGTCCTGGCCCTGGACCTCGCCAATCTCGCAGCCGTGAACGACCTCGACGCCGTGGTGCTCGGCAATCTTGTCGACGAGCATCCCGCCAGCTTCGTCGAGCAGACGGCGGAGGAACCACGGTCCGCGCATCATCCAGGTCGTGTGGAGACCCCGCATGCGGAACGCCTCGGTCAGCTCGTACGCGATGTAGCTGCCGCCGATGACGACGGCGCTTTTCGAGCGTTCGATCTGTGCGAGGATCCCCAGCGAATCGTCGAGGGTCTGGAAATTGAAGACGTTCCGGAGACCCCACCCCTTGGGAAGAGGATTCGGGCGGCCGCCGGTCGCAATGAGCAGCTTGTCATAAGGTAAGACCGCGCCCGACGCGAGGTGGACTTCGTGGTCGGTCGCGTTGACTCGGGTAACCAGCGACTCCAGGCGCAGGTCGATCCCACGCTCCTGGTGCCAGGCCGCGTTCTTGATCGTCACTTTTGGCAGAGCAATCTTTTGCTTCAAGAACGGGGGCAACGCGATGCGGTTGTAAAGAGTGTGGGGTTCATTCGTGAGGAGGATAATCGACGCGGTCGAGTCGCCCTTGCGAATCTGCTCGGCCGCCCCCGTTCCAGCAATGCCATTGCCGATGATGATGTAGCGCCGGCCGGACGTGTTCTCCACCAGTTAATCCCCTCGGTCGATGATCTTGACCGGACGTCGAAAAGCCAGGACTGAGAGCATTATACCTTGAATGTGAACGTCATCTTAATCCGATCGGCGACAAGGGATTCATGCTGAGACCAATTCTTGCAGACAGATTATAATCCAGATGCATCCACTATAAAGGCAGGCATCGATGGCATCGATAACAGTTGGGTTCTCAATTCCCGAGGAGGATCTGGCTCGCCTCGACCGTCTTACGGAGGAGTTCGCTCAGGGTAACCGGAGCGCGTTTCTGCGGGTTGCGATGAAACACATGGAGGTTCTGGAGAGGGCCGGTCGCCTGCGGGACCTTCAGACCTTTGGCGTCCAACAGCGGAGTGCGGCTGAGCTCGACGACGTCGATGTCGGGACAATTGTCCATCGGGTTCTCGCAAAACGACAGAGCAGTGATTGAGACCCAACGGCAGCCGGTCACATTTGACGTAAATCTGCTTGTCGGCGCGGTAGTGTCAGGAAACACCGTCTTCTGGTCGTGGCCCAGTCCTCCCCCAGTCACCCACCATTCCGCGGCCGATTGCGTCGGAATTGTTAACGACGCTCAGGAGTTCGCTCTCTGGCTCAGTCCGCACGTGATTGGCAACGTGTTGCGGGTGCTGATTGACCCGGATGGCTTTCGATGGCCGGTTGAAAAGGCCGAGGAGTACGTCACGGTTCTAAAGGACATCGTTGAGGGGGCCGGGGGGCAGATAGTTGATCCGAGTGTTCGCGTTTCGGACTGCGTCGACGAAGAGGACAACCGGATCTTGGAGCTCGCTTTGGCCAGTGGCTCGATCCTCATCGTTTCAAGCGACGCTCATCTACTCGAAATGTCGCTCTGGCGGGGAACGCCCATCCTCCGTCCTAGAGAGTTTGCGAGCCGCGTGGACGCGATGCGCCGAACGTCCCGTCGGATCCGCCGGCGCTGAACCTGTATGCGCAGTCAATCGTTCAAACTCGCCTTCGACGATGTCAATCAGGACGAGAGACTTGCGCGTTGACGGGTTAGCCGCTCTTTAGTAAGCTAAGCACAAGTGAGACAACCACATGGCTTACCGCGCACTAGCCTACTCAGCGCGGCAGTTGAGCCGGACCAGAATCCTCGTTCCATCAACCTCCGCCTAGCGCGGATTTCGCACAACCCCAGGTGACGACGATGCGACCTAGTCGACGATCGCTCATCCGGACCATCGGTATTCTAGGGCTCTCGATTCCCCTCGAATCTCTGGTACTATCCTGCGGTCGGACGCCAATAACCGACCGGATCCAGTCTACCCCTTCCTCGACCCCGGAGTCGCCAACGCTCGTGCCCAGATTCCCGATCACCCCGGCGACGACTTTACCTTCCCCCGTTCCGACACCGATCTTCGGCCAGAGAGCCGACGCGGCGTTTTCTCCAGAAGGAAGCGTTCCCTTTAGCTCCCGGGCCACGTCGCCCGATGGAACAAAGTTCGCCCGTGAGCTCGAGCCTCGGGGTACCGGGAAAGTCGGGATTTTCGCGGAAGCCACCGAGCAATTATTGCGTACCCTCGATTTCCACCAAACGAACAACGATCTAAAGGGGCTCGCCTGGTCGCCGGATAGTAAACACGTCGCCGTCATGTTCCACTTCGGTGGCGGTGGATCGATCTATGTCGCCGATGTCGAGACTGGAAAGCAGGTCGCATCCCTCCCCGTGTCCGAGAACTTCCATTACATTGTCTTCTCCCGGCCGGGAACTCAGATCATCGCGTCGCTCAAAGGCGACGGCACCGGGATTGAAACCCTCGACATTCCCGCCTCGACGAACGTTGCCACGTCTACCCCCGTGCCACCGCCATCCGGGCCCACCGCACGGATTCAGAAGGGGATGAACGTCACCGGCTGGAACGTCAGCGACTTCTCTTCCTCGGCCTCCGACCAGTCCCTGCGTCGACTAGCCGGAACCGGGGCCCAGTGGATCGCGCTGGTTGTCCCGGGTTTTCAGGATACTTTCTCGTCGACGACGATTAGGTGGCAGTTTCCGCGCACTCCGTCCGACGACGATCTCGCCCACGCCATCTCGACGGCTCATACCCTTGGACTGCGGGTGATGCTCAAGCCACAGCTGGGCTTTGCCACGGACAATGCGCACTGGCGCGGGGACATCGGCACAGCTTTTCCCAACGAGGCAGCATGGCAGGCGTGGTTTGCGTCGTATACCGATGCGATGGTGCATTACGCGCAGCTTGCCCGATCGCAACGAGTCGAACAGTATTGCGTTGGCACCGAGCTCTCCGGGGTCTCCGGGCGGGAGCAAAGCTGGCGGGATATCGTTCGCAGGGTCCGCGGACAGTTCACCGGACCGGTCGTCTATGCCAGTAACTACGGCGAAGGCGCCAATATCCACTGGTGGGACGCCCTCGACTACATTGGAGTTGACGCCTATTACGCGCTCTCGGACTCAGTCACGCCAACGGTCGCCGAGCTGAAGCAGGCCTGGATTCAAAAAGAATACGTCACTCTGCTCCAGTCGTTATCGAGCCGGTTTGGGAAGCCGATTCTCTTTACCGAGATCGGCTATCGCAGTGTTGACCGGTCCGCCCAGGCTCCCTGGAGCTATCCAGCGGGAACTCCCGCCAACCCACAGGCGCAAGCAAACGCATATCAAGCCGCGATCGAAACCTTCGCGGACAAGCCCTGGTTCGCCGGATTCTACTGGTGGAACTGGCCGACGAACCTGTACCAGGGCGGGCCGCTCGATACCGACTACGTTCCCGTGGGTAAACCGGCGGAGAAGGTGCTTAGTCGTTTCTATTCGCAGACCCAGTGACGCATCCGGTGCATAAACCGTCTCGTCATTCTGCTGGCCCTCGTCACGGGGCTGTTCGGGCTCCTCGACGCACTCGGGCGGCCAGCGCCAGCGGAGCAGGCGGCGTTACGACCCGCCCGTTCCACCTCGGAGAAGGTTATTGAGCGCGCGGAAGTTGATCGTCCAGCCTACCCCAAATGGGGTTCCCACCAAAACGTTGCGGTCTTCGGCGTTCCAGGCGGCCGACAAGAGGCGACCTGGGGTTGGAAGTCGGAGATCGTAGGGGACAATGCCCGCGACTCGGCCGCGCCAGGTTCGCTCGGCGGTCGGCTTGCGCAATTCTTGAACGACGGCGGCGACCAACAGGGCAAGGGCTACAAATTGAATGAGACGAGACACGCCCTTCATCTAAACCTCCTGACTCCCGTCCTACCTCGCTACCACTTTCGCGACCGGTAGCTCCTGCATGACCGATCGACCGATCTCGTCGAGCGAGCCAAAGATCGATTTGCACGACTCGATAACCGATTCTTCAGTGTAGACCAGGCCGATATCGTGGCAAAACCGCTTCACCATGGTCCGACAGGCCGGGAATTTCGTTCGGGACATTGTCGGGAAGAGGTGGTGCTCGATCTGGTAATTGAGGCCGCCGTACATGAAATCGACCAACCGACCTCCGTAGACGTTGCGTGAGGTCAAAACCTGCTGTTCCAAAAATGTCAGACGGGTAGCGTCGGTATACATCGGCATGCCCTTGTGATTCGGGGCGAACACGAACGCCATGTAGAAGCCCAGGATCATTTGTGCAACGACGAACGTGGGAAGCCAGAGGCCGATCCCGAAGATGACCGAAGGAACGGCCAGCCAGAGGACCAGGTTGACCGCGAGCAGGACGAGCTCGATCCGTCGCTCGCCATCGTATTTGTCGTTGTTCTGCACGAGCGCGGCGCCGCCGGTGGCGTACCGCCAGGCGTCGATCCGAAATCCGGCCGTTGCGAACAGGGCCAGAACGGGATAGGCGTAGGCCTGGTAGCGGACGAGCCAGCGGACCCAGCCGCGCTTTTCCCGAGCGGCTTCTTCGGTAAATGCCAGCAACGGGTGCTGAATATCCGGATCCGACTCGACGACGTTGGTCTCGGCGTGGTGGAGATTGTGCTTGATCACCCAGGGACGGAAGGCCATTCCGAGGACAAGCGGAAAGCAAAACAGCCCAAGCCGACGATTGTGTTCGGTCACGGGGAAAACGCCATTGTGACCGGCATCGTGACCAAAAAAGCCAACCTGAATCCAGAAGAGGACCAGGAGAGGGACGGCGGCGATTCGCCAGGCGCCGGGCGCGGCAGCGAGGATGGCGAAGGCTGCGACGCCAAAGGTAAGAACAAGCACCGCCAGGGGAACTAAATTCCAGCCGTCGCGTTCCAATATACCGGCGGCCTGGGCCCGGCGTCGTAGATCCTGATAGGTCATATGGATGTCTTTACTCCAGCCTGCAATCTCCCCGCGTGTCAGCCGAACGCGGAGGTGGTGGACGAAAACGATCGATGACGCCGGCCCGGCGTCGGTCGACATAGGCGATCGACGGGCGAATCGAGGCGGACGTTGCCGCCGAAGGGAATGGTTCGTAGGGACCGTGGGATGAGATGCCTTGCGTGGAAAGCCGATTGTTCCGATTGCGCCTATTGCTGCCGCTATACCAGTCAAACACCGGAGAGCGCGTAACGATCCGGCCCGGAACTAACCGCTCAATCATTCTACGCTAGCGCCTCGACGGGAGCAATTATCCTTCCATGAATGTAACGGTCTCGTGGCCAAGACCGCTGCGAGGTCCGCGATTTGTCGAATAATCTACTTGTCAATACCAATCCAGCACTGTATAGTGCAGGTATGAAGCAATCTGACGTGGCGGCGGACGGGCAGGATAGTCTCCTAGTCGGGGGGCTCCTTCACGCCTCGGGCATGATCGAGCATCGCTTGAACGCAGCTCTGGAGCAGCACGGGCTCTCAATTCCGAAGCTTGGTGTCCTCCAGGTCCTCGTCGAGGCCGGTGAGCCGATCCCTCTTGGCGTGCTCGGCGAACGGCTGCACTGCGTCAAGTCCAACGTGACTCAGCTCGTCGATCGCCTAGAGGCCGATGAGCTAGTCCACCGGGTGGCGGATCCAGCCGATCGGCGAAGCAGGCTAGCCGCGATAACCGCGGAGGGGCGTCGACGCTACGAGGTCGGGGTTCGGACTCGCGAACAGGCCGAGGGCGAGATTTTGGGCGATCTCTCGGTGGGCGACCGGAGTCAATTGCTTCGATTGATCGGGCACCTTCTCGCGGGGCCGAGACCCGGTTAGCAATCCTATTCATGGTACATCGACACCGCGCCGACGGCGCGAACAAAAAATGGGAGAGATTTGAATGGCGATCAACACCGAAACTAAGACAACCTGGCAGATTGACCCGGCTCACTCGGTGGTCGAGTTCTCGGGCCGGCACATGATGGTGTCGACCTACAAGGGTCGGTTCAAGGGCATCAAAGGCACAATCGTCATCGACGAGGCGACTCCGGAGCAGTCATCGGTCGAGGTCGAGATCGACACGACGACCGTGGACAGCGGGCAAGAGCAGCGGGATGGCCACCTGAAGTCTCCGGATTTCCTGGACGTCGCTACCTACCCCACGATTACGTTCAAGAGCACCAAGGTCGTCCCCGAGGGCAACGAAAAGGCAAAGGTTACCGGCGATCTCAGTCTCCACGGGGTTACCAAGCCAGTGACACTCGACGTCGAGCTCAATGGTTTTGGAAAGAACCCGTGGGGCAAGGACGTCGCCGGCTTTGAGGCCCGAACGACGATTAGCCGGAAGGATTTCGATCTGAACTTCAACGTCGCCCTTGAGACGGGTGGCGTTCTGCTCGGCGATACGATCAAGATCGAGCTCCACGTCGAGGCGAATAAGTAGTAGCCACTTCCCTTCTCCTTGTTCCTCACCTCGCCCCCTCTCCTAGTTTTCGGGAGAGGGGCGAGGTGGCCCTTGCTCCCCTCTCCCACTGCGCTTTTCGTCCTCGCCGCTGTATCATTGGTTAAGTCAATTCTCAGCTCTCTGTCTTTGACAACCCAATGAAGGAGTGTGCTCGATGGCCGTGACGAAAACGTGGGAATCCGTGGAAGCGGATCGGATGGTCAGCTCGGCTGAAGGTTCGCTGTCTCCCGAGACGCTCGCCCGCTTTCGGGAAGAGTTTGGGGCGGATCCAGCTAATCGCCTGGCCCAGAACGCGGTGACGCAAGTCACGGTTGACGACGTTGCCCTGAATCGGGCAATCGTCGCATCGACCGACCACACCTTTTCGAACCAGCTGGACGAGTGGACCGTAACGAACCAGAAACGGTCCGGCCGTTGCTGGCTTTTTGCCGGTCTCAATCTCTTGCGCGTGGGAACCATGAAAAAGCTCGGGCTCAAGAACTTCGAGTTTAGCCAGAGCTACCTCATGTTCTGGGACAAGTTCGAGCGGGCGAACTACTTTCTCGAAGCGATCATTGCCACGGCCGAGCGGGACGTCGACGACCGCACGGTGTCCTTTCTCCTGAGCCAGCCCTGCGAGGATGGTGGGCAGTGGAACATGTTCGTGAACCTGGTGAAGAAGCACGGGCTAGTTCCGAAGAGCTTTATGCCCGAGACCGAAAGCTCGTCGAGCAGCATGCGGATGAATAGTATTCTCCGCCGAAAGCTGCGCGAGGGAGCGAAAACGCTGCGCGATCAACATGCCGCCGGCGCCAGCCGAGAGGCGCTTCAGGACGCCAAGGGCGAAATCCTGGGAGTTATTTACCGGATTCTGTCGATTCATCTTGGAACACCGCCAGAACGGTTTAGCTGGCAGTGGACCGACAAAGACAAGAAGTTCCACCGCGATCCAGACCTGACGCCGCGCGAGTTCGCCGAGAAGTACGTCGACCTGCCCCTGAACGACTACGTCTGTCTGGTCAACGATCCGCGGCCGACCAGCCCGTTTGGCCGCACCTTCACCGTCGAGTACCTCGGCAACGTCCTGGGCGGCGACATCGTGACCTACCTCAACGTCGAGAGCGAAACCATCAAGCGTATCGCCCAGCGCACGATTGAGGACGGCGAGCCGGTCTGGTTTGGCTGCGATGTTGGCAAGATGATGCGTCGGGACATCGGCATTTGGGACAAGGACCTCTACGATTACGATGGGGTCTACCAGACGTCCTTTGGTCTCGACAAGGCGGCGCGCCTCTCCTACGGCGAGACCCAGATGACCCACGCGATGCTTTTCACCGGCGTCGACGTCGTCGACGACACGGCCCGACGCTGGCGGGTCGAAAACAGCTGGGGTGACGAAGGCGGTCAGAAGGGTTTCTACACCATGAACGATTCCTGGTTCGACGAGTACACCTTCGAAATCGCCGCTCGTAAGAGTTACCTGCCAGACGACCTGCGTGCGGCGCTCGAGGCCGAGCCGATCGTTCTGCCTGCCTGGGATCCAATGGGGGCGCTGGCGCGCTAGGCCTCTCCGCCAGGTTGGCTGTGCTACAATGGCGCAATGAGCCAAACGACCGATGCCGCGCGCCGTACCTCGGTTGCGAACCAGTCTGATCGCCCGGAAGGCACCCGGCTACTTGTTCTCACGATCGCGACCGCGACTGGAATGCTGCTCGCCGCGCTCGACTCGAACATCACCTCGACCGCCATGCCGACGGTCGTCGCCGCGCTTGGCGGTCTGAACCTCTATAGCTGGGTCTTCGCCGGCTACGCGCTTGCCTCCACTACCGCCATGCCGCTGTTCGGGCGCTTGTCTGACATTTATGGTCGGAAGCGGTTGTACCTTGGTGGAATGGTCCTTTTCGTTCTCGCCTCGGCGCTCTGCGCCGCCGCCAGCTCGATGCCGATGCTGATCGTCGGGCGCGCCATCCAGGGGATTGGCGGCGCGGCGATCATGGCGCTAACCTTTACCATCATCGCCGATCTCTATCCACCGGAAAAACGGGGTCAAGTCCAGGGCGTGACGAGCTCAGCCTGGGCCATCTCCGCGATCATCGGTCCGGCCGTTGGCGCTTTCCTCGTCACAACCCTCGGCTGGCGCTGGGTCTTCCTGGTCAATCTGCCGGTCAGTTTGATCCCGATCATCTCCCTTGGCAAGTTGTTTCACGAGCGGTCGCGCCCCGCGGGCGGGCGGTCGGTCGACGTTGCCGGCGCTCTGACTCTCTCGGGAAGCGTCATCTGCCTGATGGTCGCGGCGCTGCTCGCCGGGAACGACCACCGCCTGGTCACACCGACGACGGTTGCTCTCATTGTTGGCTGCGTTGTCCTTCTCGCCGGATTCGTCATGATTCAAAAGCGGGTGCAGGTCCCGACCATCCCGCTCGACCTTTTCAAGGGACGAATGTTTCTGATGGCGACGATCGCGAGCATGGTGTTTGGCTGGGTCGCGTTCAGCGTTGGGGTGTTCGTCCCGCTCTTTGCCCAGGGCGTCTCGGGTGGCTCGGCGCTCAGCGCCGGCGCGGTGCTTTTGCCCAATACTCTCGGATGGTCGGTCGCGGCTGCCGTCGCCGGCCCGTTCGTCCGTCCGCTCGGCTACCGGCGCATGAGCCTGATTGGCTTCGGCCTGCTCCTGGCGGCTGAAGCGGTGCTAACGCGCATGACCGCTCAGTCCAGTCTGACGGAGATGGCGATCGCGATGGTGCTGGCCGGGCTCGCAAGCGGCGTTCTGAGTCCAACGCTCCTCCTGGCGATCCAGAACGCGGTCGATCCGAACCAGCTAGGCGTGGCAACTGGGCTCGCGATGTTTCTGCGCAACATCGGCTACAGCGTGGGAGTGTCGGTTATGGGCGCCATCCTCGCCGGTGGACTGGCCGTGGCCCTCGGATCGTCAATCGCCGACCCCAGCGCGCTTCTCGCGGGCGGAGAAGCGGCGACCCTTGATCCCGCGCTCGTTTCGCAATTCCGCGTGGCGCTCGCGGACGCCATGCACGGGGTCTTCCTCTTTTCGCTCGTCGTGACCGTCCTCGGGATCGGCGCGGCGATTGGCATGACCGGCTGGCAGGACCGCCAGGCAATTGGGACGGCGCCGGAAAATCCCTCGATCGCGATGTAACCGCCTCGCGACGGGGGAACCCCTCCCTCGCCCTCCCCTTTGACAAGGAGAGGGAGGACCGGGGCGACGCCGTCGGCGTCGCGGGCGCGGCGCGCCCTCCGGGTCCTAGCTCCCGCTCTCTCCTTGTCAAAGGGGAGAGCGGGCGGGGGGTGAGAGGGGTCGACCTGATCGGAGCGTCCCTCGGTCAGGGAGGCGTCAGACCGGTATAGTCGCCAATGACCTTGGCGTCATAGGGAGCATTCAGCTGATCGAAGCCGTTCCCCGATACGCCAATAGCCCCTTGTTTGAAGACAATTTTGGACTGCGGGTTGATCTCGATGACCTGTTGATTGAACTGGTCGCTGATCAGGGTGTTGCCGTTCTTGAGGCGCACCGCGCGCGTCGGGAGTGGCTGGCTGACACTGCCGGGACGGGTGTTGGTGACATAAGTAAAGTCGACGACGCCGTCTGACGTGACCTGGAGGATTCGGTTGTTCAACGAATCCGTGATCAGGGTATCGCCGCTGGGAAGTCGACTTGCGAACGCGGCTCCGTTCAGAATCGAGGTGTTTTTCGGGTTGCCATAGTGCCAAACGATCCGGTGATCCTCGGTGACCTCGATGACTCGGTTATTGTTCTCGTCCGCGATGAGAACGTGACTGTTTGGAAGCAGCTCCGCGCTATTCGGGTTATTGAGCTCGTCGAAGCCAGCGCCGGCCGTTCCGGTCATGCCGTACTGCCAGACGATCTGCTTGTCGAAACCAACTTCGATGACGCGCTGATTCCCCTGGTCGGTGATCAGGACATCGAAATTCGGGAGAAACACCGCTGCCACCGGCGTGTTGAGCTGATCGTGACCGGAACCGGTGACCCCGGCGTGGCCGTATTGCCAGACGATCTTTCCGTCTTGATCGACCAGGATCACCCGATTATCCGGGCAGCCGTTCGGGCAGCCGGGCTCGGAGCCGGCCGGAGCGCCGGTTCCGGAGATCAGGGTGAGGTTGCCAACCCGCTCGGCGTCGTTGGGTGCGACGACCGACGTCGGACCGGGTGTGCTGGAGCCATCCCCGAATTGCCAGACGATCTGGTGCGTCCGCGGGTCGACCTCGATGACGCGGTTGTTGAACTGGTCGGCGATGAGGATATTCCCGGGCGTATTGTAGGCCGTCGCCGTCTGGGCGTAGGTCGCGCCAGTGAGGGCGACGAGACTTGCGATCAGCCCCAGGGAGACAGTGAGGACGCGGGCGATGCGAGTGCGGAGGGTGTTTTTCGAGAGAAATGCGGTTCGGGGATCCATGGGCGGTCAATCCTCCCCAACAGCAGCGGGCAGACTGCTCCACTTCTCGTGGTAGCGACGCTGCCGTCCTCCATGTCATACGGAGGAAGGTTACAACGGGGCGGAATCCAGGAGCCAGGAGCTAGGAGTCAGGAGGAGACGCTCGGGCCGTTGCCGTTGTCTTGAATCGACGTGCGAAGGCCCGAGGAAGACGGTCAGGCGAGGCGGAGGCGCCGGGCGACTCCAATGGTCAGCTCGTATGGATAGGCCAACCAGGGGTCGAGACGAAGGAAGAGGATGCTCCACGCGAGTCCGAATGCCGCCCCGACGATCACGTCGAGCGGATAGTGGGCTCCCACGTACACGCGCGCAATCGCGATGAGCGTGGCCCCGACGACGAGGAGCCACTTTCCTCGAATCCCACGCACGAGGGCGGTGCCCGCGACGCAAAACGCGGCGGTAGCGTGGTCGCTCGGGAATGATGAATCGGCGGCGGCGGCAACAAGCAGATGGACCTGGTGGACGACGAACGGCCGAGGAACGAAGACCAGCTGTCCAATCGCGAGATTGAGAATCTGTCCGCAAACAAGTGCGAGCGCGGCTGCGAGCGCGGCCCGCTTGCCCTTCTCGTTCCCCGGTGGCACGAACCACCAGATCACCACGGATAAGAATGTTAGGAAGACCAGGTCGGTCGCGACGACCCTGGCTGCTCCGTCAAGAATCGGATACTGACCGGCCGCTCCATTCAGCGCTCGAGCCAGATCCCAGTTCAGTCCCTCAGTCACCAGTGGCATCCTCGACGTTATCGGTTCGCATGGATTTGAAGAGTTGTCACAGATTAGCATAACGGTTGATGCGGGGGATGACACGTGTCACCCGAGAGTTATGACTGCTCCTACTACGGGCTTGGTCGCCTCTTTTCTACACTGACTCCAGGTTCGAGACAGGAAGGAGGAGACCTGAATGACAGCGATTACCGACCAAGCCTCTCCCGGAATTGCGTCGAGCGCCGGATTGAACCGGCGACAGGTCCTCAAGCTGGGTGCCATCGGCGTTCTGGGCCTGATGCTTCCGGTTTCTACCAACATCACCCCAATGATCACTGGGGTTAAGAAGAGCCCGCCGGTCACTCTGTTCTCGCAAGCCTTACGAATTCCGACGGTCCTCGCGCCGACTCACACGGATGCGACCACCGACTACTACGAGATCACTCAGAAGGAGGCCCGGGTCGAAATCCTGCCGGGCCTAACGACCACCATCTGGGGTTACAACGGCCAGTTTCCGGGGCCCACGATCAAAGGTCGGTCGGGACGAAGGACCGTGGTTCGGCAAACGAATCTGCTCCCGGAGCCGGTCGTGGTGCATCAGCACGGCGGACTCACTCCGGCCGAGTTTGACGGCTATCCGACCGACCTGATCCAGCCGGGCGAAACGAGGGAGTACGTCTACCCGAACGAGCGCCGGGCGTCGACGATGTGGTACCACGATCACGCGATGGACAAGACCGGCTATCACGTGTATCTGGGGCTCGCCGGCTTCTACCTCCTTCAGGACGACGTCGAAGAGAGCTTGCCCTTACCCAAGGGCGAGTACGACGTTCCGCTCCTGCTGCAGGATCGACTCTTTGGCGCCGATGGGTCATTCGTCTTCAAGCCGCTTGGCCACGTTCTGACCGAGACCGACACGATCCTGGTGAACGGCACACCCTGGCCGCGATTCGAGGTCGCGAACCGAAAGTACCGCTTCCGCATCCTCAATGGATCGAACTCGCGGACTTTCAATCTCGCGCTCAGCACCGGCCAACCGCTCGTTCAGATCGGGACCGATGGGGGCCTCTTACCGGCGCCAGTCGAAAGTCGAGTCATTCCTCTCGCCATGGCCGAGCGAGCCGAGGTCGTCGTCGACTTTTCGGTATTCCCGATAGGCACCCAGGTTGTTCTCCAAAATCTGGGCGAGAAGGGCGATGCCGCTCAGATCATGCGCTTCGACGTGGCCCGGCGTGAGGTCGACGACAGCCGGGTTCCAGCGCAGCTCCGGCCCTTCGAGCCAATCCCGGAAAGCGTGGCCGTTCGAACCCGGACGTTCGTCTTCGGACCGCACGTCACTCTAGGCGACCAGCCGCCGGTCGAGTGGCTGATCGACGGACAGCGCTTCGACCCGAATCGCATCGACGCCATGGTTGAGCTTGGCAGCGTGGAGATTTGGCGATTCGTGAACGAGACGACCTTCGGAGCCGGCGGCATGGATCATCCGGTGCACGTTCACCTGGTGAACTTCCAGATTCTCGATCGGAACGGGAAAAAACCGGGCTCGTACGAGGCGGGTTGGAAGGATACGGTGCTGGTTCCCCGGGGGGAAGAAGCTCGGGTCATCATGCGGTTCGAGAAGTACCGCGGCAAGTTCATCATGCATTGCCATAACCTCAACCACGAGGACAGCGCCATGATGACAAATTTTGAGGTGCGCTAGACCATGAATGGCATGAACGTCGGATCTGCCCTGAGTGTCGCTCCGGGCCACGTCGTGGCGCTCTTTGCTCCATTGCTCCTTCCCCTGATTATCCGGGCCTTTCTCCTGACGGTCGACTGGCTCGATCGGAGGGGAATCCCGCTGGCGACCCGTTTTGTCGAAGGCTACAACGGCTCATCATCTCTCGCCCGAGTCGTGGCGGTCCTGATGCTCTTGGCCGGGGTCATCCACCTGGTGCTCGTTCCCGCCCACCTTGACGAAGCTCCGACGCTAGCGATTCTGTTCGCCCTCAATGGAATGGGATTCGCCGCGCTCGCGGCAACTTCATTTATCTGGCGTGGCTGGCGTCTCGCCGCGGTGCTGCTCGTCCTCGCCACTCTCGGGGCGTATCTGTTCTACCTCATCTCCGGTCGCGAGGCGTTGGACGAAGTGGGCTTTGCCTGTTATCTCGTCGAGCTGGTCATCCTGGCCCTGGTGTGGATTCCGGACTACAATGGGGCGACGCGGTCGACGAGAGCGGAGCGGCCAGACGGGAAGGAGCAAGCGTTCGGGTGATGAATCCGAATGAACCGCGAAACAATTGGTCAGAGGACGGGCGCTTTGCCCGCCTCTGGCCGCTGATCTGGGCGGTCTGGCTCCCGTTCCTGGTTCGTCCCATTTTCGTTCTCCTTCAATCTCATACCGCTCCGTTGCCCCTCGCCATCATCTTAGTCGCCGCCGTTCTCTTCGTCGCGACGTATCTCTGGGCGGCCTGGCACACCGTCCTTGGGGACATTGCCCACCCGATTCCCATTTGGCGACTGCCGCGCACCCGCTGGGTACCGCTTGCCATCCTGTACGCTCTCAGCTTTCTGGTCATCGCAATCGACGGTAAGGCGTGGTTATCGATGCTCATCTACACGAGCGCGAGCATCGGCGGACGCCTTCCGACTCGGCTGGCGGCGGCAATGGTGGGAAAGCTGACGCTGCTGACGGCCGCTGCCGCGTGGCTGACCCACGACGATGTGTCCGACATAATGACAACGACCCTCCTCGTCGGTGGGATTGGCATGAGCGTCACGATCTTGTGCTGGGCAGTTAACGCGAACCGCGAGCTGCGCGCCGCTCGCGAGGAGAACGCCCGGCTGGCCGTGACCGCCGAGCGGCTACGGATCGCCCGCGACCTCCACGATCTGCTCGGTCACGATCTTTCGCTCATTGCGCTCAAGAGTGAGCTGGCCGAATACCTTGTCGCTGGCTCGCCGGATCAAGCCGTCGCGGCGATGCGCGAGGTGGGGGGCGTCGCCCGAACGGCGCTGCAGGAAGTCCGCGCGGCGGTTGCCGGCTACCGACAGCCGACGCTGACGAGTGAGCTCCGCGGCGCCCGGGAGATGCTTGCCGCGGCCGGCATTAGCTACGTCGAGGAGGGCGGACGCATCGCGGTGCCGCCCGCGCTCGAAGCAGTGTTAGGCTGGACCGTGCGCGAGGGGGTCACGAACGTCATCCGGCACAGCCGGGCTCGGACCTGCACGATTCGAGTGATCCAGAAGGAAGGTAGCGTCGGGGTCGAGGTCGTGGACGACGGACTCGGCGCGCCACCAACTCCCGATACGTCGCCACTCCTGGCGGAGCACGGCGGTAACGGGCTGTCCGGTCTCGCGGAGCGCGTCGCCTCGCTCGGCGGCAAGCTCGAAGCCGGACCCCGGCTTCAGGGGGGCTTCTGGCTTTTCGTCGATCTGCCGATCGCCGAAGTGAACGGGGCAACACATCCGACGTCGGTTAGCGACAAAGTCCGAGTCCGAACGGCTGGAGACCAGAAGTGATCCGAGTTCTGCTTGCCGAGGACCAGGCCATGGTTCGGGGTGCGCTGGCCGCCCTGCTCGCGATGCAACCGGACATCGAGATTGTCGCCGAGGTCGCCCGAGGCGACGAGGTCGTTCCCGCTGCCCTCGCGGCGAGACCGGACGTCGCCCTTCTCGACATCGAGATGCCCGGTCTCGACGGACTCGAAGCGGCGGCCGCGTTGCGACATGGCCTCCCGACCTGTCGCGTGCTCATATTGACGACGTTTGGCCGTCCGGGCTACCTGCGTCGAGCTATGGCGAGCGGAGTCGTCGGCTTCCTGGTCAAGGAGGCGCCGGCGGCCCAATTGGCGATCGCGATTCGCCGGGCGATGGCCGGCGAGCGAATCGTCGACCCCGCCCTCGCCGCGGCGGCGCTCAGCGACGGCGACAGCCCGCTCACCGACCGCGAGCGGGAGGTTCTGGCGGCAACCTCGAGGGGAAAGAGCGTTGCCGAGATTGCCGCCACGCTCTTCCTCTCGGAAGGCACCGTCCGGAATTACCTCTCCGAGGCGATCCAAAAGCTGGGTGCGCGCACCCGGGTCGAGGCCGCGCGCATCGCCGAGCAGCAGGGCTGGCTGTGATTGGCGCCTACTCGCTTTTCATCACCTTGCGGCTTCGAGCGCGCCCTTTCCCGGCTCTCCCGCATCATCTCGCCACAGGTGCCGCATCTCCTCAGACCTCGCGAGAACGTCCTCGAGCGTCCCCTCGGCGTCGACCCGGCCGTCTTTGAGGACGATCACGTGGTCGGCCCGGCGGAGCGCGGCCCGGCGGTGAGAGACAACCAGGCAGGTCGCGATGCCGCGATCGCGTCCGGCGGCGAAGACCCGCTCCCAGAGCGTTCGCTCGGTCTCCACGTCGAGCGCGCTCGAAAGGTCGTCGAAAACCAGAAGCTCGGCGTCGCGAACGAACATGCGCGCCGCGGCGGCCCGTTGGGCCTGGCCACCGGACAGCCGGACCCCGCGCGTGCCGACGACCGTCTCGAGGCCACGCGGCATTCCGTCGACGTCTCGCTCGAGCACCGCCAGTCGTACCGCCGTGGCGACGTTGGCCGAATCGTCCCGGACACCCTGGAGAATATTGTCCTGGAGCGTTTCGCTGAAGAGGCGCGGTGCCTGCGGAGTATAGGCGGCGCGGGGCGGTACCAGGAAGCGTGCTGGATCGTCCACCGGTTCACCGTTCCAGTAGATCTCACCCGCTTCGCGCGGCAGTAATCCCAGGAGGACCCGAAGCAGCGTCGACTTCCCCGAGCCGATTCGTCCGGTGACAACGGTGAACGATCCGGGCGTCAGGTGCAGATCGATTCCCTCGATCCCGCGACCCGAATCCGGGTGATGGTAGGTCAGCCCAACGACTTCAAGGAGGTTCAGGCGATGGGCCGCGTCTTTAACGACGTGGGACACCGTTGGGAACTCCCCGCGCAGGTACACCGAGCCACCTTCGACGAGCTTTTCCGGCGGGGCGTCCTTCATTAGTCGGAGCATGCGCTCGAACGACACTCCGGCGTGCTTGTAGCGGGTGAGGACCCGGCTGCCGTAGCGAGGGAAGCTGGTAATCCAGCCGAGGTAACTGGCGAAGAGCGCGAAGTCGCCGACGGTGAACCCGCCCGTTCGAAACGACTGGGCCACCAGAAGGAGCAAGACTCCCGTTGCTAGCTGGCCGGTGTTCTGGTTGAACGAGTCGATACATTCGGTAAAAAGGTTATCTCTCAGGGCCGCTTTGCGCCGAAACGCGTTGAGCCGACGGAACTCGCCCACAATGTTCTCTTCGGCTGATGCGATCTTGACCGCCTGAACCGCGCCAAAAAGCTCTCCGATAAAGCTCGTGACGCGACTCGTCGCGGCTCGGCTGGCCCGCCGGAACTTCCGGATTCGGCTGCCAAAGGTGTTCACGACGGCCGCGGCGACGATGAGCGGGACCAGCACGACGAGGGTCAGGTTGGGACTGATCCGATACATGAGCACGATGGCGATGACGGCGAAGGCGAAGGTCCCACTGGTGTCGAGGAGCACGTCAATCCAGTTATAGATCTCCTCGACGTCGTCCCGAAAACGACTCACCGCTTCGCCGGGCGAGCCGGGCAGGACCTGCGAACCAGGTCCATTCATCAGCCAGCCCAACAGATTCTTGCGAAGCACGGCGTACATGGTGTACTCGAACGTCGCGTACAGCGCAAACGACCCGGCAAACGCGATCGTCCGGCCCGCGCCGGCTGCCACCAGCAGTCCCAGCAGCAGCCAGACCGACATCGGCACCGGTCCCGTACCCGGCGTTGTCCGACCAAGGGTGTCGAACAACTGCTGGACAATCAACCCAGGGACCAGCGGCATTGTGTAGAAGATCGTCCACACGACGACGTTAACCAGGAATAGCCCCGGGGCGTAACGCAGCAGGCGCATCAAAAGGGGCAGCG
>CAZBQK010000026.1:0-29632 GCA_964493975.1 uncultured Dehalococcoidales bacterium
GGGGGCGTCCGCGGCGGGCCGCGGCTCCCGCGCCCGGCGGCTGCTGGCTGGCCCGCCCCCGCGGCCCCCCCCGCTCCTTCTCGTTCGACGGCGCGATAGCTCGGTTCGTCGACGACTCTTCGAACCGCCTCGTCGACATCCTTCGCGGTTCGGCGGGTTAGATCGCGAGGTTCTGCCGGATTGTCGGCGTGGACTCTCGACGTCCAAACCGACGAGCAGCGACTCCGGCGCCAAGCGTCAGCAGCCCGGCAACGATGGCAAGTGGTAGAGGCATACCCCCGGTCACGGGAAGAGTAACTGGCGCTGACACTGGGGTCTGGACCGCGAAGGGCTGAAGCTCGTTTTGGGTTTCGACGGCTTCGCCCCTGGCCGCGTTTAGCGCGCTCCTCGCCGCGTCCAACGTCGTCGCCTGGGTGACGGCTTGCTGTGACGCGAGAGCCGCGTTTACGTGCTGAAGCAGACCCTGAACGCGCGACCGAGCGGCGTCGTTGGGGGCAAGGGGCAACGCAGCCGCGAGACTTGCCCGAACGCTATTACCCAGAGTTTGGGCCTGCAGATTTCCTGCCTGCAAAGTGCTCAAATCGCTAGCCTGTAGAGCGGTATCGATCTGGGTCACCCACGCTTGGTTCGCGGTGTTCGCGCTGGCGATCAAAGTGTTGAAATCCTGACCAAACGCAATGACGAAGGCGGAACACTGAAGGACAAGCACCAACACAGCCGTTGTGATGAGTTTGCGCAACAAGTCGCTCTCCACTTCGAACTTCCAACCTTGGGAGGTTGGAGAAGAAGAATAGCAAGGTCGGTACCGGCCGGCGATTTTCCTAAGGACCGTCGATTGGCGCTACTCGGTCACTTCGGCTAGCCTGGGCCAGTTGGCTGGCAGTTTGACGACTTGTTGCAGTTCGAAGCACCGCGTCACGCGACACGTTGGCAAGGCTGGCCCAACGGCCCCAGTCGGGATGCCCTTTATGCGCGGTTCCCTGGGTCCGGGCTAGTTGGTGCAGCGCGGCCGCGGCGCGATTCGCGATAGTTGCGAGAATGAACGCAGCCTCGGCGGGGTTGTCGCCTGCTGAGATTTCCTTGATTGCCAACTCCACGCTCGGCGGAATCTTTCCGACGCCACCGTCCATCACAACGCTCCCCCTCGAATGGTCACTGGTTTCATGGTAGCATGAATGCGCGGTCGTCTCCGGGCGCCGCGCGTTGGAGGGAAACGAGTCGTGACCGAACCGAGAGTCTTGCGTTTCAATGAATTGGATTGGCACGATCGGGGAACCGGCGTCAAGTCGCGCGTCCTCGTGTCGCGACGACTTGGTTCGGAAAACCTGACCAACGGCGTGACCGTCTTCCCGCCGGGAGCCAAGATCGCGGTCCACTGGCACAACTGCGACGAGTCGGTCGTCATCCTCGAGGGTGAAGCGATCTGCGAGATAAACGGCGAGCAATTCCCCATGGGCCCTCTCGACACCACGTTCGTTCCGGCTAATCTGCCCCATCGATTTCTCAATCAAACCGATCGGCCAATGTCGATCCTATGGACCTATGCCGCGGGCTACGTCACCCGTACTTTCGCGGAGACCGGAGTCACCGTCGAGCACATGTCTGAGGGCGACAAAGCGTCGGCTCCCCCACGGTAACCTGACGCGATGCCTAGCTCGGTCGATGTCGGCCTTTACGTTCACGTGGCATTTTGCCGAACCAAATGCTATTACTGCGATTTCAACACCTACGCCGGACTCGGGCACCTCGTCGACCGGTACGTCGATTCACTTGCACGCGAGATAGTCTCCCTTCCTCCAGGATTGCCGACGCAAATCCCTGAGCCGGCTCCATTCAAAATCGGAAGTATTTTTCTCGGGGGCGGAACCCCGAGTATGCTGAGCGCTGACCAGGTTGGCCAGATTCTTGAAGCCGGTCACAAGTGGTCGGTCGACCCCTCGGCGGAAATGACCCTCGAGGCGAATCCGGACGACCCAACCGTCGATTACCTCCGTGAGCTACGAGCTATCGGCGTGAATCGTCTGAGCTTCGGCGTTCAAAGCTTCGACGACGTGACGCTTCAAAGGTTAGGAAGACGTCACAACGCTCAGACCGCCCGGGACGCGTACGATCGAGCTCGCCGGGCCGGTTTCGACAATGTGAGCCTCGACCTCATGTTTGCATTACCGGGGCAGTCACTCGACCAGTGGCTCGCGACGTTGGACGAGGCGATCGCCCTCCGACCGGATCACCTCTCGGTCTACAACCTGACGATCGAGGAGGGAACACCATTTGGCACCTGGGCGGACGCTGGAAAATTGACGGTTCCCGACGACGACCAGGCCGCGGACATGTACGAGGCGGCAATAGATCGACTGGGTCAGAGTGGCTACTACCAGTACGAAATATCTAATTGGGCCATGGCCGATCCAACTCGCGATTTTCGCGCTCACCACAATCTTCGCTACTGGCGCAATCAACCCTATTTTGGCGTTGGCGCTGGAGCCCACTCCTCTTTCGCGGGCTATCGCTATGCGAACTTGCGATCGCCAGCCGCCTATATCAAAAACACTTTTGATGGAGTTCCGACAATCGACAGCATCGAGCCCATCGGTCCCGAGCTCGAAATGGCCGAAACAATGATCCTGGGATTACGTCTGTCCGAGGGAGTCGATCGAATGGTCTTCACTCGACGATTCGGGCGCTCTCCGGATGACGTTTACCCGACTTTGATCCGGGAATTTAGCCAGGGAGGGCTCGTGGTCGACGACGGGGGACGGTTAAAGCTGACCTACCGCGGGCGGATGGTCGGGAACGAAGTGTTTTGCCGATTTCTCCCAGAAGGCGTTCAACTATCGGCCTGAACGGTTGTTGACCATATTGGTATACTGTCTCGCGCTGACGAGGCGAGGACACCCTCGCCGTTAGTGAACGTTAGGCCCGACTAGCCAAAAGTCGACGCCAACTGCGCGCCTAGTCACCCTTGATGACTGAATTCCGAAAGGAGTTTGCCTGGATGCAGTCTATCGCGGGGGGTTTGATCCCTCACGCGGCGCCTCACGTCAAAGACCAGCGGTGGCTCGATCACCTTCTCGACTCGATTTGGGCAAAGTTCTTTTCCGACACTCCGAGGGTAAATGTCGTCCGCCTCAGCTACGGAGGTGCTTGGAAGAGCCGGTTGGGCCTAATCACCTTGTCCGCCGACCAGGTCACCACATACATCCAGATCAACTCACTTCTTCGTCTGAGCGAGGTTCCTGATTGCGTTACCAGAGTGACGGTCGCTCACGAAATGGTGCATTACGCCCATGGATTTGGCTCGCCGCTCCCCCAGCGTTACAAGCACCCGCACCGTGGTGGAATCATCAAGCGAGAGCTGTTTGCCCGTGGCATGGCCGCGGAATACGCCGAATATGACGACTGGGTGTACAACTGTTGGTACGATTTCCACGCCAGTCACGTTGCCGCAAACCAGGGAGTGGTTGAGGTTTTCGGTACTAGCCTCGTCGCGTCAAGTCTTCCGCCCGATTAACGACTGCGCCAACGCGCGCAAAACGTCCCCCGGAACCGGGGCCGGCTGAGCCTCATCGAGCACGCCGAGCGCCTGGTCAAGGTAGTGGCCAGCTCGCGCTTCGGCGCGCTCGCGCACTCCAAACTCATTCAGGTAACCGATAATCTCGGCGACGTCCGCACCGCTTGGAGAGCCCGAGCGGTAGACGGCGGCGATCCGGGCGGCAATCTGATCTGGCGCGCGAGCAACGGCGTCGATAACCGGCAACGTTATTTTGCAGCCAAACACGTCGGCCGCTTCGGGCTTTCCGGTTTCGGCTGGCTTACCCCAGATGCCGAGAACGTCGTCTTGAATCTGAAATCCCAGTCCGACGTATTCTCCGTATCGGCGGAACGCGGAACTTCGCTCGGCCGGAGCCCCAGCCGCGACGGCGCCCAGCTGGGCCGCGCAGCCGAGAAGGGCAGCCGTCTTTCCGCCGATCGTTCGAAGATAATCGGCCTCGCCAAGTCTTGGGTCACGTTCGTGGGTTATGTCGAGATGTTGACCTTCGGTGAGAGTAAGGCAGCAATCATTCAGTAACGCGACGAGCGTGAGTGTGGTCGAGGGCGTGAGACCGACGTCAAGCGACCGCAACAGGGCTAGCTCGCTGACGATGAGAAGAGCGTCCCCAGCGTTGACCGCCAACGGCTCCCCCCACTTTGCCCACACCGTCCGACGGCCTCGCCGTTCGGTGCCTCGGTCTTCGACGTCGTCGTGAATCAGCGAGAAGTTGTGCAGCAGCTCGACCGCTGCCGCCGCCGGTATCGCTTGACGATAGTCACCACCACACGCCTCGGATGCCACGAGACAAAGGTTTGGGCGGATCATCTTGCCCGACCGCCTGGCGATCGGCTCGAGATTCTCGTCGAGCCATCCCATATGGTATCGGAGCATGGCGTACAGGTCGGGCGCCGTTCGCGTTGAAGGGATCGCGTCGCGCAGAAACGCCTCCAGGTCGGAACGATAGCGCGCGAACGCTTGTGCAACGTCGACGACTGCGTCCTTGTGGGTCACCAATTATTGACCCTCGTGATTATTTGATTCCTCGTCTTCCTCAAAATATTCATCGCTATAGGTTCCAAGGTCTCGACCCTGATACACCGACACGACGAAATCTTCGCGTGGAACGTCGGCGGTCAGGACTAACTCGTCGTCCGCCTGTTCGATCAGATCCAGAACGTCGTCTTCTTCGATGTCTCGTTCGATCACCAGGGTTCCGTAGACAACAGTCGACGTGAAGTGAAGCTCGATCCGACCGAGACGGTCTTCACCTTCGAAGACGAGGTATCCTTCCGAATGGGTAGTACGATATTGCCGTTCGAACCGCACGTCTTCCACGTCAGACTCCTACCGTCCAAATTGGAGCTTAGGAAAGATTCGCGAATTATCATAGTTACCGTAACACTTTGGGGCCTGAGACGTCGGATGAGCGATTGGCGCCTGCCGCCGATCTAGTCGGAGCCAATCGTTTCCAATGAGACATTCGCGCCAGACCGGACTCGGCGAAACGCGGTAGCATCGCCGTCAATTCGTCCGACGACCTCAACCGCGCTGGCCGGTCGAATCTCGCTTCCCCGGCTCATCGGCGTTGGGCCAAAGAAAACGCAAAACGCGCGTCCGGGCGGCCAGTACGCGATGTCACCAACCTTTACGACCTCGACACCATCCGTCATTGGTCCATCGACGGGAATGCTAAAATAGACCTCATCGCCCCAGGTACTCACCTTAGCCGAGATCGGTAGGGCGTTCCAAATGGCAAGGGCAGTCGGCGAATCGTTGAGTGTCGCGGTAGCGGTCACGTCGCCGGCATTGATTCGGATCTTGCGGGTCAAGTGGCTTGTCCTCCAGGACGCAAAGCGGCCTTATTCTAGCACACGACCGATTACGTCACCAATGAAACTTCCAATCGGATGATCGAGTATATTGACGGTAGCGACCGCGGAGTTTGTAACCGGTGTTCGAACCCTCGGATGACGAGCTGATCCAACAAGCCCGCCGGGGCAATGTGCGCGCCTATGGCGAGCTGGTCGAGAGGTATCAAAGCGCTATTATTCGACGTGCCAACACCGTTCTCCACGATCCGGTCGCCGCCGAAGATGCCGCCCAGGAAGCGTTTGTTCGGGCTTATACCTATCTTGACAGCTACGACGGGCAACATCGTCTGTACACCTGGCTAGCACGGATTGTGACAAACGTTTGTCTGTCCCAGCTATCTGCCCGAGAGTGGCAGACCCTGCCGCTCGAAAGCGCTCTTCTCGTTCCGTCGGACGCCCTGTTGGACGAGGACCCGGAGCTAGCCGCCTTGACGAACGAACGGAGTCAGGAACTTCAGACAGCAATCGAGGGTCTCCCACCAAAGTATCGTGACGTCCTGATTTTGCGGTACTGGCACGACCTGGCGTATGACGAAATCGCCGGGCTTACGTCCCAGTCCCTTGGTGCGGTCAAGACACAACTACGTCGGGGACGGCTACTTCTCGCCGAAAGTCTTCGCGGTAGCGGCCGGACCTACGAGTGGGGGATGGAAAGGTGATCGCAGATCGGGCTTTTTCCCAGCGCGTTCTCGAACGCGTGAAAGTAGCCGAGCGCAAGCGGCAACGTCGGGAAAGCCTCCGGTTTTTCGTCCCAATCACCCTGATTCTCATCGTGGTTGGCACGTGGTCAATCGCTATTTTCGACGGCGTTATTGCCCTGCGACTGCTAATTGAAACCGTCGCGTTTGTGGTGGCAATCGGAAACCTCGAGCAGCGCCTTGGCACCTCACTGCTAGGACCGTTTGCGCCGATTCCGGTTATTGTGAGCCTTCTCCTCTTCGTGTCGGCCATCGGTTGGGTTCGATCCCATCAGCCAAATCAGTCGGGACCAACGAAATGATACATTCACCCGTTATCGGGCGCGGGGTAACGGTCGCCGTTTACCGGATTCTGTGGGTCGTGGCGATCCTCCTCGTCATTGCAATGCCCCTGATAATTGTCGGACGTCGAGACGTCTGGCTCGGTCCGGCTCTCTTTGACGACGAGCACCCGCTAACTCACCCACTGATCGTGGTCGACGGAAATGTCACCATCCGCTCCGGGTTGTCCAATCCGCTGGTGGTAGTGGCTGGTAATCTCACAATCGACGGAGGAGCCGGCGACGACGTCGTCGTCATCGGCGGGAACGTTTTCCTGACCGACCGGACCGTTGTCGATGGGGATGTCGTGGCCGTGATGGGGCAGGTGTTTCGAGCCCCAGGCGCAATCGTACGCGGTCTGGTTGGAAGCACGGTACGCGACCCGACCGACGGCGCTCGCTACCCGACCATCGAGGCCGTCGACCTCCTTTCGCAGGTACGATTAGGGCTCGCAACCGGCCTTGGTCTGCTTCTCCTGTGTCTGGTGGTGGCAGCGGTACTCCCCTGGTCGGTGGTGGTGACTGCCGCGACGGCACGTCGATATCCCGTTCGCAGTACCCTCGCGGCCCTCACGGCGGTCGTTGTCATACCTCTCTTACTCTTGCCCCTTGTCTTGAGTTTAGTTGGGCTGCCAGTGGCGATTGTCTTGAGTTTTGGCGCGCTCGCCGTGTGGCTGGTTGGCTTGAACGGCGCTGGTTATCTCGTCGGTCGGCGAATCTTGAGCCAACGGTCTGGGCACCGAGGATATTTGACTGTACTCATCGTCGGATTAGCGCCGATCCTGATCGTGCTTGCCATCCCGGTCGTGGGCCCCGTGATTGTGGGAGGTATTGGATTACTAGGATCGGGAGCGCGGATCGTTAGCTTTGTCGAGACCGATCGTGCCACCGACGCCGTGGATTCTATAGCTCGCGCGGCAGGGTGACGCACAGTCAGAATGAAAAGTAAAAAAGGCGAAACTTTTCGACCCGATCACCAGTACATTTGGCTGGCGACACGATCACCGAGGGGGATCTAATGGCGGTCATGGCTCAGCCATACCAAATCACAACCGAGCGTCTCACTTTCCACACCCTCTATGCGACACAGTTCATCGATCTGACCGATCGAGTTCAGCATTTCGTCGATGCTAGCGGCATCCGGAACGGCCAGGTAACAGTGTTCACTCAGCACACGACGGCCGCGATCCGCATTACAGAAAATGAGCCAGAGCTGTTACGGGACTTCGCCGCATTTCTGGAACGAGTGGCCCCGACGGACATGTACTATGGACACAATGACTTCACCGTTCGGACCGTCAATATGACCGAGGACGAGTGCGCCAACGCTCACGCGCATTGCCGGCAGCTGCTTATGTCTGCCAGCGAGACCATTCCGATTATTGATGGGGAAGTGAGCCTGGGCACCTGGCAGCGGGTTTTCCTAGTCGAGCTCGATCACCCTCGCCAGCGGTCTGTGATCGTCCAGGTCGTCGGCCAGTAGATAGAATGGAAGGCTCCGGCCGACTTCTACCGGTCATCACCGCGCTTTTCGTAACAACCCTATTGACTGCCAACATAATCGCGGTCAAGTTATTTATGGTAGGCGGTGTCGTCTTACCAGCCGGCACAGTTGTCTTTCCCCTAAGTTACCTTTTTGGCGACGTGCTGACCGAGGTGTACGGCTACGCCGTCACCCGCCGGGTCATCTGGCTTGGGTTCTTCTGCAATCTGGTCATGGTCATCGCGATCTGGGTTGGGCAGGAACTGCCGGCCGCGGGATTTTGGGATGGGCAGGGCGCCTACGTTCGAATTCTTGGATTCGCGCCTCGGCTGTTGGCCGCGTCGTTCGTCGCGTACCTAATCGGCGAATTCGTCAACTCGTACGTCCTGGCGAAGCTAAAAATCGCCACGAAAGGCCGCTGGCTCTGGTCGCGAACAATCGGTTCAACCGTCGTCGGCCAGGGACTGGATTCTGCCGTCTTCATCACGTTGGCGTTCGCGGGAACCGGGGTACCGGATCTGGTCTCCCTCGTCGCCGCCCAATGGATCTTCAAGTGCGCCTACGAGATCGTGGCGACCCCATTCACGTACCTCGTCGTTAACCGCCTCAAACGCCTCGAAGGGATCGATACCTTCGACTACGACACAAATTTCAGCCCGATCGCGACCTAGAGCGCTGTTCGTCAAGGTATTGCCTGGCTGCCGGTAGGGGTGCACGGCCGTGCGCCCCTACGCTCGGCGGTCGATGACCGTACGAACTGGCACACCGCTCTGGAGGGTGTGTGATAAGCACCGTCGCAGGTTGGGCGCCCATCATTGCCAGGATACCATCCGATCGGTGTAGGGGCGGGCGGGGTGAGGAGAGGTAGAGGGGGCCCCTGTGGCCGCCCACGTTCTCCGAGCTCCGCCGCACGCTGACCGCAACCGCACGAAAAATTGGCGCAATCAAACAATAGCGCACGTTGCCGAGCGGTGTAACGTGGGCGGCCACAAGGGCCCCCTCCCCACAACGCCGCCTCCCCCGCCCCTACGAGATTCCCACCGCCCATCCCCAACGACGAGGGCGGATGGCCGATCGAACGCAGCCAACGCTCCCTTATCAGACACCCTCAAGTCGACCACAGGAAGAAGGCCGAGCAGGATTGCTCGGCCTTCTTCCTGTGCCCTGGGAACTGCCCCTCGCCGTTCTTTGTCCAGGCTAAGAGCGGGTGTGTAGCAGGTTGGTTACGCGACGAACAGAGGCGCCAGAACCAGAGTAATTGTGCTGAGCAGCTTCACTAATACGTGCAATGATGGCCCAGCGCAGTCTTTAAACGGATCGCCGATGACGTCACCAGAGACGGCCGCGGAGTGGGCGGGGCTGCCCTTCTTCAGAGTTTCCCCATCGTACCCCTTCATCAGGCCGGCCTCGATGTACTTCTTCGCGTTATCCCAAGCGCCACCAGAGTTGTTGAGAATCGTGGCAAGCAGAACACCCGCGATCGTTCCGACCATCAGCATCCCGGCCGCGGCATGCTCCTTTAGCACGAGACCGACGACAACCGGAGTTCCGACCGCCAGAACGCCCGGAACAATCATCTCTTTGAGCGCTGAACGGGTTGTGATGTCGACGCATCGGGCGTAGTCCGGACGCGAGGTCCCAAGAATAATCCCTGGATCCTCGCGGAACTGACGTCGAACTTCCTCAATGATCTTGCTGCCGGAACGTCCGACGGCTCGGATCGCCAACGAGCTGAACAGGTAGACCAACATCGTGCCAAGCAAGGCGCCAATGAAGACGTCAAGGTTGGCGAGGTTGACAACGTGTGATTGCGCAACCACGTCGGCCACCGTCTGTCCGGGCGGCGGCGGTCGACGGGAAACAATATCGGCAACTTTGTCGAGGTAGGCGCTAAACAGGAGAAACGCGGCGAGCGCGGCCGACGCCACCGCGTAGCCCTTCGTCAGTGCCTTTGTCGTGTTACCAGCGGCGTCGAGGGCGTCGGTTATTTCGCGAATACTCTCCGGCTGACCAGACATCTCGACGATACCGCCCGCGTTGTCCGTGATCGGGCCGAATGTATCCATCGCTAGGATGTAGGCCGCCGTCATCAACATCCCCATCGTCGCGATCGCGGTTCCAAACACGCCGCCAACCGCCGAGCCGGGAATGCCGTTGAAGGCCGGAAGATTGACGTCTTGCGCGAAGTGTTGCCCGCAGGTGTAGGACAGGAATAGCGCGAGCGCGATGACGATCGCGGTCGGCCCAGTCGTCTCAAATCCGACGGCGAAGCCAGCGATGGCGTTCGTCGCCGGTCCAGTCAACGATGCGCGGGCGATTTCCTGAACTGGCCTACCTTCTCCCGCAGTGTAGTACTGGGTGAGGAGAACGAACGCGAGGCTCGTGACGAGTCCAACGAGACCAGCGAGAACGAGCCAGGTGCTTCCTAGCATCTGCATCGTCACAAAGTACATGAAGACGGCGGATAGGATCGCGGCGACGAAGTACCCGCGATTAAGCGCTCCCATTGGGTTGCGGATGTCGGCACCGCCGACGAAGAGCAATCCAATTCCACAGGCGATGAGACCAAATGCGCGAACCACGAGGGGAAAGAAGATCCAGGCTGGGTTTGGCGTGCCGGTTGCCTTAGCGAGCGCGCTGTAGATCGCGACGCCAAGGATCATTGCGCCGATGTTTTCGGCCGCCGTCGACTCGAACAGGTCCGCGCCACGGCCGGCACAGTCACCCACGTTATCGCCGACGAGATCGGCAATAACCGCGGCATTTCGAGAGTCATCTTCGGGAATGTTTGCTTCGACCTTACCAACCAGGTCCGCCCCGACGTCCGCCGCCTTGGTGTAGATTCCACCACCTAACTGAGCGAACAAGGCGACGAAGCTGGCACCAAATCCAAATCCGACGATATCAAAGGGGGCGATGTCGGGGTGCTGGAGGCCACCGTATAGCGTAAAGATCGTGGCGACGCCAAGCAGGCTGAGCGACACGACCAGGAATCCGGAGACGGCGCCCCCACGAAGGGCTGTCGTAATGGCTTCGTCGAGGCTGCGGCGCGCGGCACTGGCGGTACGAATGTTCGAGCTAACCGCCACGTACATCCCAATAAATCCGGAGAGCCCGGAGGCGAACGCACCGACCAGGAACGCAATACCTGTCAGAACGCCCAGGTTCGAATTATTTTCCACGGCCCCGATGAGGAGACCAATCAGAACGGAAACGACCACTGCCAGAATCGCTATCGTTGTGTACTGGCGTCGAAGGAACGCCATGGCACCTTCGTGGATCGTTCTCCAAATCTGCTGCATCTCATCGGTTCCCAGATCTCGGCGGAGCACGTCCCACGCCAGATAAATGGCGAACAGGACCGTGATAAAGCCGATTAGGAACACGATTAGTATTGCATTCATTGAGTCCGCTGCATCCCTCCTACGTCCAGGCAGTGCCTGGTAAGTGCGAAGACGTCATGCCCCGAAGAACAAACGCACGCCCCGTTTTTAGGGCGCACTGACCGAGACTGTAGCATGTACCCGATACATGGTCAAGGCGACCGCGACCCTCCAAGCACTGAGCTGCGCTGCGGTTTTCCTCCTGCCTTTCTGTCGAATGCACGTCGCAAGAAGAATCACATCCGGCTCTTAACGAGCAGGCATCGTGCCTGACCGGACGTCAGATGATCCTCGTCGAAAGAAGCGCCAAATTGGGGACCATTTCGAGGTATGAACCGACCGACCTAAGACGTTATGCCGGTTTGGTGGTAATTGACTTGGCGATCTGGTCCTCGAGCGATCGCAGTCGGCTCTCGAGGACGTCTTGTCGCGCAGCAACGGTCAGATCTCCCCGAGTCTTTTCGAGAATTCCCCGAGTAACGTCCGTCGTTCGGCGCAATCCACCAGTTATTCCATCCGGGTAATCCATCGTGACGAGCACGTCATAAACGTCGTCCATCGCCTGCAGTAGCGCGTCGGCCGCGGTCAGGTCGTTCCGACGCAATCCATCTAAAAGGAAACGTCGTAATTCACCGACCGCCTCACCTAAGCCGTTTAAGTACGCCGGCCACTCGACCTGGATATCCTCTGGAGCAGGTAACGGTTCCCCACTCAATATGGCATGAACCGTGGCGGCTTCGGCAAACTCCTTTTGTGCGTCGTGAACGAATCCCGCGTGGAGCACATCGCCGTAGGATCCGAGACTGACAGTCGCCTCTTGTAGAGCCGTTCGAGCGTCGCCGAGGAGATCCCGGGCGCGATCGAAGTCGTGGCGGTGGACCGCGCGAATCGCATTCGCCGATGTTCGGATCACATCGCGAGATCGAGCCAGCGCCTTCTCACGCGCCCGATTTTTGTCGTCGAGGTAGGATCGCGCGCGCTCGGCGATCCGGTCGAGCTCGGCAACTGACCCAATCGTCGTCGCCACTACTTGCCTCCCTAGGTTATAGATACTGGGTTGGGTTCACGTTTCAGACGTGTCGGGGAAATGCTGCCAAAGGGAACCGAACAACCGATCCCTCGCTCCATTCGATCGCAGCAGCCAATTCTCGGTCGTCGCAGTGATCTCACCAACGTCTGTAACGTCGACGCCGATCTTCTTGACCGCTTTGACGATCTCCTTGACGCCACTGGCCGGCGCGGTGAACAGTAGCTCGTAGTCCTCACCACCACGCAATGCCCAATCCATTGGATCGATACCGGCGATTCGAGCCGCTTCTCGCAGTTCAGCCGAGAGCGGCACTCGCACCTCTTCGACGACCGCCCCAACCCGGCTGTCCTCGGTAACGTGACTGAGATCGCTCGCAAGGCCATCACTTAAATCGATCATGGACGTGGCCAATCCGGATAACGCGATCGCCCTTCCAGCCTCCACGCGCGGTGTCGGAAGGCGATGCCGGTTTCGCAGGTAACTTGCCAGCTCCGGCGGCGTGTCGAGAACCCCTTGCAAGATCGCGAGCCCGGCTGCCGAATCGCCCAACTTCCCGGTGACCAGAATTCGGTCTCCCGGACGGGCTCCGTTCCGGTATAGAACGCGATTCGACTCGACCTCGCCAAGGAGCGTGACGTCGACGACGATCCGGTCCGGCGACCGCGCAACGTTTCCGCCCACGACGACCGCTCCGAACTGACCGGCCTCATCGGCTAACCCCTCGGACAGTTCGTCGACGAAATCGACCGGCAGGTCCGCGGGCAGGCCAAGTGACACGAGAGCCCAGCGAGGCTCGCCCCCCATCGAGGCGATGTCGCTCAGGTTGACCGCAAGGACGCGACGACCAAGGTCTCGGGCGGCTATGGTCGATCGGCGAAAGTGCACTCCCTCGATCGCCGAGTCGGTGGTCGCGAGAAGCATCCGTCCGGGCGTAAGCCGCAAGACCGCGGTGTCGTCACCGATCCCTCGAACGACTCCAGTTCCAGCTCCTTGGAACCGCCGTCTAAATCGGGCGATCAGAGGAAATTCGCCCAACTCCGAGACGGTCCGTTCCGGTCCCTCACTCACCGAAGGCGCCGCACCGCGTCGTCGATTCGCTCGAGGGCCTTGTTCAGATTGGCGATTGAGTTCGCGTAGGATAAGCGGAGGTATCCCTCCCCGTACTGGCCGAACGATGTTCCGGCAAGCGTCGCGACCCCGGCGTCTTCGAGGAGATAGTCGGCAAATTTTCGGCAGTCCAGGCCGAGTCCACCGACATACGGAAAGACGTAGAAGGCGCCGGCTGGCATTGCGCAACGAATGCCCGGAATAGCGTTCAATCCGTCGACGATGACCTGGCGACGACGCCGGAACTCTTCGACCATCGCGACGACTGGGGCTTGCGATCCCTCGAGGGCTGCGATTCCGGCCCGCTGAACGAACGTCGCGGTACAAGACACTGAGTTCGTGACCAGTCGCGAAATCGAAGGCACCAGCTCCGTCGGCATGATCCCGTAGCCCATCCGCCAGCCAGTCATCGCGTAGGCTTTCGAGAAGCCGTCCAAAATGATCGTCCGTTCGGCCATTCCCGGGAACTCGGCGATGCTAACGTGCTCGCCTTCGTACAAGATGTCGCAGTAGATCTCGTCGGACATGACCATGAGGTCGTGCTCGACCGCCAACGTCGCGATTCGCTCGACGTCGGAACGCGATAAGACTCCGCCGGTTGGGTTTTGCGGCGAGTTAATAATGATCAACCTGGTACGAGGGGTAATCAGCGATCCAAGCTCGTCCACGTCAAGTCGAAACTGGCGATCTTCCCGAAGGGGCGTCGGCACCGCGGTAGCGCCGACAAAGTTGATCATTGATTCGTAAATGGGGAAGCCAGGGTTGGGATAAATGATCTCATCACCCGCCTCGGCGAGCGCTAGAAGAACGTAAAACATGATCGGTTTTCCGCCTGGGGTTACCACCACCTGGTCGGCTCCGAACGTCAACCCGCGCTTCTTACCGGCGACCGACGCAATCGTCGACCTCAACTCCGGGATGCCAGGCGACGGCGAGTAGTGGGTGAAGCCAGAGCGGAGGGCCTCAACGCCGGCCTCGATAACGTGACCGGGGGTATCGAAATCGGGCTCGCCGATCTCGAGGTGAACGACCTCGCGTCCCTTCGCTTCGAGGGCCCGGGCGCGGGCCAGAACTTCGAAGGCCGTCTCCGTCCCGAGACGGCTCATTCGTCCGGCCAGCTTCATGAGCGACTCCTTATTGATGCTGGTAATGTCGAATTGCGCCGGACCTGGAGGTCGGCGCGGCCATTATAGGGTATTTTCCGCCATCAAACTGTCCTACGCCAGGGCAATGATGCGGAAAACGCAAATGCCGGTCGGATCTCAGTCGGAACTCCTCGCAAGTACTGGCACGCACCGTGCACCCAAAGGCGTCCCACGGGTCTCGTCGGCCAGCACGAACCGGCGAACCGTCTTGAATCACCAAAGTTCGTTGAGGAGGGAAATCTGGTGAACGTCGTGAATCGGACGTCACGGGCGGACGAGGGGCTGGTGGACCAATTCTTTCACACGATGATGACGATACCGAGCGAAGTTTATTACTTCGCGACTATCGCAGCTGTCGCCGCCTCGGCGGCGCTCTATCTCAGCGGCAAGCGCCACATGGCGCTGTTTGTTGGCGAGTGGGCCCCAACTCTTCTGACGTCAGCCCTGTTCTACAAGCTGCTCCACCCATCGCACGAGACAGTTGGCGCCGGTATTCGCGAAGCGGTTGGCGAGATGACCCGTTAGTCGCGCTCGATTGGCTGAGCTGACGGTGTGGACGTCCACGCCGAGGATTATGCGTCTTCGCTTTCCGTCCCCTAGTGGAGGTGGCCAGGTGACCTTGTCAAGCCTTCTGTGGCTAATTCTTGCCGTGATCTTGATCGTGTGGTTGGTCGGATTGGTTGGCGGCATTGGTGGGTCCACGATCAACCTACTGCTCATCGTGGCGCTCATTATTCTGCTCTACAACCTGTTCGTCGGACCAAGGCCAGTGGTCTAGCCCTAGCTACGGCCGAAACCGGCATCGGCGAGCGGGAGGGCGCCCCACCAAGGGCGCACCTTTCGCTCGTTTGTTTAAGCCGTTACGAGGAAGCGAGAATCTCGCCAACCTTCCGGTCGAGAGCCGATCGTTCGGCATCGTCGGCGTCGTCGGGCGATAGGTCAGCGGCTGGTTCGCCCGGTGGCTGGGCCACTCGGAGCAGCTCCCGGATAATTGCATGTTGCCATTCTTCGTGAGGGCGATCGGCGGGACACACGGAACATTCCAGGCTCCCTTCCCCCACAAAGTATCCGGCGGCGTCCAATTCGACTGATTTTATGTCCCGTTCGTTCACGGCCCGGAGAAATTTCTGACGACGTTCGGCTGCGTCTTCCGCGTCCGAGCCTCGCCGCGTCGAAATACACTCAACGCCGTCATGACGCACCACCCGCAACACGATTGGAATCCCATACCGATCCGGCGAACACGTCATCGTGACCGGAATATCCGACAGGCCAAGCCTGGTCGCCCAGCTCCGCGCGAAACTCTCCCAGGCGCGCGGCACCGACGGCGTTTCGTAGTCCCTCACCATCTGATTCGTCTTTACTCCGACTCAAGGTGCGCCGATTCTACCACAGGCTTCCGGGGACATTTGAGTTTTTTAATGTCGCTCAGTTTTAACCAATGCCTATCACACGTCCGCTTGATTACGTACTAAAATACGGTACACGCAAAGCAAGCCAGGGTTAATACCCCCAAAGCAAAAGCTCTAAGAACGAGTAGCCAGACGAGCAGGCCCGGCGTGGCCTGTCCGTTATTCGCGGACGAGGGTTTCGCGTTCGGACTCTCCACAAACTGGAGAGTGCTTGACCGTGCGCCAAAATGAAAGAATTCTGGGATTGGGGGGAAGTAAAGGGGATGCGGACCACTACTCGACGACGAGCACGGCTACGATCTTCGCAATATGCAACCGAACGATGGCGGCCTTCACCGTCCGTAGTGGTGGTTGCCGTTGGGCTACTCCTCGGCCTCCTCGTGGGTTTCCGGGGTCGACTTACCGACCATAGCGCTCAAGTACAACAAAACTACATGCTGCTAGTAAGCGACCTGTACTTTCAAGGCTCGCCATTGGCGGCCGTCCGGGATCGCCTGATCAAGATTGGGTTCGCCGATGCGTCTCTGGCGGTCGTCCAGACCGCCGACCAGCTTGCGGCGTCTCCGGATAAAGTGAAGCAGCAGGAAGCCGATCAGCTTCACCAGTTTGCCGAAGCGCTCGCGAGCGGCGTCGATCGGAACGCTGCCCCAAGCCTTCCCGTCCGCAGCGTTCCGACGGCTCAACCGAATCCGACGGAGATCGTCGTTCCAACGGCCGCGCCGTCCACATCCGACTCGGCCGTGACGTCCCCGCCCGCCGCCGCAACCACCGCTCCGACGGCGTCCGCGAACGTGGCACCGGCGCAAGTCGTCGTCACCGCCACACCCGCTCCGCCGCCGGCCGCACCGGCTCCTGGGGCTCATACTGGAGTGATTCGTTCGACCGATCAGAAGCCGGTGTTTCTGCGACACGACCCTTCGACAAAAGCGAAAGCCATCGCGAGCATGCCGTACGGCGCAACTGTTGAGATCAAGGGTACCGTCCAAGGGACCGCTGTCGATCCAGGCGAAACTCATTGGTACCGTGTCACGTATAGCGGAATCGATGGGTTCGTCTATTCAAAGTTCGTTCAGGTTGGAGGGTAATTGACCGTGCGTGATTCCGCTGTCTTGACGCGACCCGTTGTGCGGGAGTCCACCTGGCAAGAACCGGCCGCGCGTCGGACGCCGTTCCGACCGACCCAAATTCTGCTTGGTGGACTATTCCTCGCCGCGCTAGCAATCGGATTCGCGATGACCCGGATTGTCCCAGGGGCGCCGGTTCAACGTGTATCGGACACCGAGTACACCGCGGTGGTGGCGCAGTTGTTTCTGAAGGACCACAATCTGTCGCTTGCCCGGGACCGGCTCATTTCCGTTGGCGAGCCGAGCGACCTGGTGCGGCGAGCGATTGCGTTAGGTCAGGCCGGCCAGCTCGCGTCGGCGAACGATCGCGCCGCCCTCGATTCCTTATCGGCCGCGTTGTTGGCGCCTTCCGCGACAGCTGGACCGGATCAACCGTCGGCGACCGCGGCTACCCCGGTCAGTACCACTCCGACGAGCAATGAAGGCGATTCACCGATTTCCTGGATTGGACCGCTCGTCGCCTTCTTCGTCGCTCTTGGTCTCGGATTCCTCGTCCTCGCGCGGACCGCCGGACTGTCTCTCGGCGCTCTGTCGCTGCCCTGGCGGAATCGACCGACGCCGGGTCATCCGGTCGCGCCTCGACGCAACGGCGTGATTGCAAACCGTCGCAACGAATCCGGTCGACCCTCGTCGGTTTCCATCGCTGAAGTAGACCTGGACGCCGACGACGATAGCGAGCTCAAGCCTCAGCCCATAGTCAGCCGCTCCACGGCCGTCCGGCGGTCTCGCTCGGCCGTGGCTACCGCGAACCGACCAACGGTTTTTCAGTCACAGTACCGGTTGGGCGACGACCCGTTCGAAGAAATCCACCCAATCGCCGATCCACGCACGGGCGGTCTCGTGGCCGCCTGCGGACTCACCGCGACCCTTCATCTGGATTCAGCCCGGACCGGCGGATATTACGCATTTACGGCCTGGATTCAGGATTACGCGGGCGGCGACGAATTACACGCGGCCGGTTTGGTCGCACCCGGAGCAACCGAGGTTGCGCGCAGCGCGATCGATTCCTGGGTCCGAAGCGGACAAGTGGACACGGTGCTGTCACTGGAACCGGGGGCATCTGCCGTCATCGGGACTGAGGACATTAAAGCAACGGTCAGCGTCGTCGGCGTCACCTATGGCGACGACGCCCGCGTGGCCGACGCGTTCGTCACCAATCTGAACGTTCGCTTCGAGATTCAGACCACGGACGACTCGAACGTTTAGCCTGAAACCTTAGACTAAGTCCACCCATCAGTTGTCAGGGGAATCGTCACTGGTCCTGAATTCACGATTTCGACGTTCATCTCGGCGCCAAAGCGGCCCGTCGCGACACCGAATCCCCGCTGCCGCAACCGATCCGCGAATGCGGCGACGAGAGGCTCGGCAATCTCCGGAGGCGCCGCCCGAATAAAACTCGGGCGGCGGCCCCGCGATAAATCAGCATACAACGTAAACTGGGACACCACCAAAAATTCGGCGCAAACGTCGGCTGCCGACAAATTCATCTTCCCGCTTGCGTCCTCGAACGCGCGCAGTTTGACCACCCGGTCGACCATCTGGTCGACGGACGATTCGTCGTCGTTCGGCCCAATCCCCAGGAGAATCGCCCAGCCCCGTCCGATCCGGCCGACGACATCTCCGTCGATCTCGACCTGTGCCCGACTCACTCGTTGTAGGACCAACCTCACGAGTGCTCCCGTTCGGCCCGGCTAACCGTCACGCCGATCACCCTCCAAACGTTTCATCGATGCCTAGTGTCTGAAGTGACGTTGACCGGTGAACACCATCGCCAGATTGTGTCGGTTGGCGACGCGAATCACTTCATCGTCGCGAATCGAACCGCCCGGTTGAACGATCGCGGTGATTCCGGCGCTTGCCGCCAATTCTGGTCCGTCGGCAAACGGAAAATACGCGTCCGATGCCAGGACACTTCCTAGCGCTCTGTCTCCGGCCTTCCGGATTGCGATATCGACCGAATCGACCCGGCTCATCTGGCCGGCCCCAACTCCCACGATGGCCCGATTGTGAGCGAGCACGATCGCGTTCGATCGGACGTGCTTGACCGCGCGCCAGGCGAACTTCAAATCGATCATTTCCTCATCGGATGGGGGTCGCTCGCTGACCACTCGAACCTCGAGATCGCCTTCGGCCAGGTTATCCGCGGACTGGACTAGAAATCCTCCGTTGACCCGTCGGTAGTCGAGGGATACCGCGGGATTGGCCGGACCTGCACCGGCATTTTCGGCTCGCGCTTGAACCTCGACGATTCTCAGGTTTCGCTTGCGTCGCAGAATCGCGAGGGCTTCGTCCACGTAGCCGGGTGCGATGATATCGTCGTAATGGCTTTCCGACACAAAGCGCGCGGTGTCGACGTCGACGACCCGATTCAAGCCCACCGCGCCGCCGAATGCGGAGATCGGATCTCCGGCGTGGGCCAGCTGGTACGCTTCGACCAGGGTCGGGGCGCACGCGAGTCCGCACGGATTGCTGTGCTTGATGATCGAGACCGCGATTTGGGAAAAATCGCTCACACAGCCAAAGGCCGCGTCGACGTCTAGAATGTTGTTGAACGACAGTTCCTTACCGTGTAGCTGACGGGCGCCAGCCAGGGTCGATCTCAAGCGGGCATTCGGAGTCTGACGATACAGGGCCGCCCGTTGGTGGGGGTTTTCTCCGTAGCGGAGATCTTGGACCTTGGCAAGAGCGATGCTCAGCTCGTTCGGGAATTCATTGTCGTCGACGCGGAGGAATCCAGCGACGTGCGTATCGTACACCGCGACGTGCTGAAAAGCCTTCGCGGCGAGCGTACGGCGCCACGGCTCATCCGCCGTCTCCGATTGCAGTCGATCGAGGACGAGAGAGTAATCTCCGGGATCGACGACCGGTACAACGTGCTTGAAATTCTTCGCCGCGGCGCGGAGAAGGGTCACTCCGCCAATGTCAATTTGCTCGATAGCTTCGGCAATCGTTGCCGTTGCCGATTCGATCGTCTTCTGAAAAGGGTAAAGGTTGGCCGCGACCAGGTCGACCGTACCATAGCCGAATCGATCGAGCTGAGCCCGATGGTCGGCGTCGTCGGGATTGGCGAGCAGTCCGGCGTGGATCGCTGGGTGCAGCGTCTTTACTCGTCCGCCGAGCATCTCCGGATGGCCGGTGAGCTCACTAATGTTTCGGACCGGGACCCCGGTGGCGCTCAGAAAGCGCGCGGTTCCGTCGGAAGCGACCAGCTCAAATCCTAGCTCGACGAGACCCCGAGCAAACTCCTTCAAACCGGTCTTATCGTAGGGGCTGAGAATAGCGCGCACAGTGACTCCACATCTCGTCAAATTATATCGTATGCGAACCGGATATCTGGTCCAGCCGTCGATGCCAGCGCTACGAGAGAGCTCGGTCGATCTCGCCCACGGAAACCCGACGCCGGCCCTGGACTGACCGACGCCGCTCGCGCCGGCTGGCCAAGCTTCGCAAACCGCTAATCTGTCCCCGCAACCTGGCCCGCGCCGCGGCCTCGTTCCAATGACGCAGCGCCTCCCCGGCGATCGACGCCTGTCGCGCGAGAATGCGGGACCAGTACCGGCGGAGGAGGGGAGACGGAAGGTCCTGGGCGAGGACCCAAACGGCGTTTCGTCCTACGTGAAAACTGGCAAGCGGCCCTCCGCCGGTTGCGCTCAATCGATGGTAGACCCGAGCGGAGGGCACGAACCGGCAACGGTAGCCGGCCAGGCGCGCTCGAAAGCTTAGGTCGACATCTTCACAGTAGCTGCCAAATGATTCGTCGAAGAAGCCAACGTCCTCGAGTAAACCACGTCGATATGCCGCCGCCGCGCCACACGGCCCAAATGTCTCGACCCACCCGTCATGCTGGCCTCGATCTTCCTCCCATACCCCTCGACTTCCGGGCATTCCGTCCCGACCAAAGAAGTCTCCAGCCGAGTGAAGAACCGTCCGGCGGTCGAAGAGAAGTAACTTCGAAGCGGCGAATCCCCAGGAATCGTCCTGGTCCAGGGGGCCACATAAATTCTCCAGCCACCCCGTCTCCGCTTCGGTGTCGTCGTTGAGCAGCACGACCGTCGACCCGGTACTCCGTCTCGCTCCGTCGTTAAACGAAGGGGCAACTCCCAGAGATACGGCGTGACGGATGACTGTGACTTCGGGGTACAAGGTCGCGAGGAGATTGCTCGTACCGTCAGCCGATCCATCGTCGACAACCAGGACCTCGTCCGCTTGCCGAGTTTGACGGCGCAGGGCATCCAAACAAGTCGGCAAGAAGCGAACGCCCCGTAACGTTGGGATAACCACGCTGACCCGCGACATTAACTCAAACTCGGGAACGCCCGTGGACGACCGCGTCGACAAATCGATCGAGCGATGCCTCCCACGGCGGTAGCTCGATGCCAATCGACGTACCGGCAACGTTGGCGAGAGTGGAGTTGGCGGGTCGCTTGGCCGGTAAAGGATAACGGCTGAGGAATTCCTGGGTCGAGATTGGGTGGACGACCGTCGGAAGGCCGGCCCGCTCGATCGCTCGCCGCGCCAGTTCGAATCGCGAGCACGATCCGAGGTTGGAGAAGTGATAGACGCCGTAAACTGGTCGGTCGACGAGCCGGGCTATCGCCATCGCGAGATCTGCCGCTAACGTGGGACCACCCCACTCGTCGTCAACTACCGATATTTCCGTTTTCTCGCCAGCCAATCTTAACATCGTCTTCACGAAGTTGCGGCCCCCGGGAGCGTATACCCACGAGGTCCGGACAACGTAGCAACGATCGTGGATGGCGAGGGCTTCCCTCTCGCCAGCCAGCTTCGACTTGCCGTAGACGCCGAGGGGGTTTGGATCGTCCCACTCGACGTAGGGCGTTCCCTTTGTCCCGTCGAACACGTAATCGGTGCTTACGACGACGAGCCGGGCCCCGACCTCACGGGCCGCGAGAGCGACGAACCGCGTTCCGAGTGCATTGGTGCGATATGCGATGAGGGGATCCCGCTCGGAGCCATCGACGTCCGTAAAGGCGGCCGGGTGAACCACCAGGTCCGGAGAGGCGTCTTCGATCGCCGAGCGAACCGACCTCTCGTCCATCAAATCAAAGGTTGGACGCGTCCCTGCTATAATCTCGTGACCAGCAAAAGCCGACGGCATTTCGGAGCCGACTTGCCCAGCACTTCCGGTGACAAAAACACGCACGATTGCGACCTCGCCAATTCCCGTATTGTAGCAGCGGAGAACAAAGGCGAACAGAATATCGGCACGGCCACACCATCGTGGTTGGTCTGGCTCGGTTTGGCCGTTATCGGCGTTTTCCTTTATCTCGTGCGCTCAATTCTCCCGCCTTTCGTCGTGGGCGCTTTTATCGCCTACATTTTGAGTCCTTTGGTTGGTCGTTTAATGGAGCGATGGGGACTCTCGCGTCCGCTCGCAATTCTCGTCCTGTACTTGACGCTTCTAGGCCCTTTTGCCGTGATCGCCGCCCTGGTCGGTCCTCGATTTGTCCAGGAGACCCGTGAGCTGATCGTACACGGGCCCGACATCGTGACGTCGTTGGTCGAGAGCGTATTCGGTCCCGGACCCTATGACGTCTTTGGGACAACAGTGAACGCTAGACAGATGACGTTCGGGCTGTTCGGCTCACTTCGCTCGACAATTGGCACACCGGGTGAAGCAATCCGGCTTCTAGCGAGTTTTTCCGAGCTCATTCTAGCGCTGTTCTTGACCATCGTTGTCTCGATCTACTTTCTGGCCGACGGCGTTCGAGTCGAACGCGCCCTACTTTCATTCGTGCCGGCGAGTCGTCGACCCGGAGTTTACGAAGTCAGCGATGAGATTCATCGGACGCTCGCTCGGTACTTCCGACGGCTAATGGTTCTGGTTGCGCTCGTCGCCACGGCCACGTTTTTCGGCCTGGAATTTATCTTCCACTTGCGTTACGCCTTACCTATCGCGGTGGCCACCGGATTCCTCGAAATTGTCCCCTTTCTTGGCCCCGTCGTCGCCGCGAGCATTGCCGCCCTCGTCGCCATATCTCAAGGTGGAGTCACCCTGGCGATCTGGGTGATCGTGTTTTACACCGTGATCCGTCAGTTGGAAGACCAGATCGTGTCGCCGGTCGTTCTCGGCAACGCCGTTGAATTACACCCGCTGATCGTCATTTTCGCGGTGCTGGCGGGCGGAACGCTATTCGGTGTCCTGGGCACTCTAGCGGCAATTCCAGTTGCCGCATCGATTAAGGTCATCGTCGACTACGCTCCCAAGCTGATCGCCGGGCCGGGCGTCCCGGCCAAGCCGCTGCCGTTGGCAACCGTTGGCGAATCCCCGCAGCGGTCAGAGGATGCTAACCGGGTCGACGTCTAGTGACCAGCCCGGGGGAAGGTCGAGGGACGCGAGAAACTCACTCAGTCCACGCCCCCGTAGTATGACGTGCCACCGGTAGCGTCCACGGATCTTGTGGTGAAACGCTGGCGCCGGTCCGATTACGTCGATTCCGTCGGTACCATCCCGTCGAAGGATAAATCGAATCTGCGCCGCCACCTTTTCCGCCTCGCGCTGGATTCGGGCCTCGCCCGACCCGATAACGAGCAGGCGGGCCATTTCGCCAAAAGGCGGGTAGCCGTGCTCGCGGCGGAAAACAATCTCACGGTCGTAAAAGGCAACGAAGTCGTGCGTTTGGGCCGCCTGAATGCTGTAGTGTTCGGGTGTGTAAGCCTGGATCACGACCTGGCCTCCAAGCGGTCCGCGGCCAGCCCGACCAGCCACCTGAGTGATGAGCTGAAACGTTCGCTCGGCAGCTCGAAAATCGGGAAGATGCAACGACATGTCCGCGCTCACAACGCCGACCAGCGTCACCCGCGGCAGATCGAGGCCCTTCGCGATCATTTGGGTGCCGACCAGGATGTCGGCCTCGTGATTAGTGAACGTATGAAGGATGTTTTCGTGCGCTCCCCGGGCGCTGGCCGCGTCGCGGTCCCAGCGTAAGACCCGAGCCTGAGGAAACTCGCGCCTCGTCTCGGATTCGAGCTTTTGGGTTCCAATCCCAAAGAACCGGATGTGATCGCCCCAACACGCGGGACAGCCTTTGGGGACCGGTGTCCGGGCATCACAAAGGTGACAAACGAGGTCCTCGACGTCGGAGTGGTACACAAACGGCTCATCGCAGCGCGCGCAACGGAGGACGAAACCGCAATCTCGGCATAAGACAAAGGTCGAGTCCCCTCGCCGGTTCAAGAAGAGGATTATCTGCTGACGAAGACTTAGGGCCAGCTCAACCGCGTCGCGCAGCCGCACGCTAAAGATCGACCGATTCCCAGCGCGTAGCTCGGACCGCAGGTCCACCAGGTCGACCCGCGGCAGTCCGGAGCCGACCCCAGTACGATCGCGCGCGGCCTCAACTCGTTCCGGAAGAGCGAGGAGACGAATTTGACCGCGTGTCGCCAAATGATAGCTTTCGATCGATGGAGTGGCGCTTCCTAAAACGATCGTCAAACCAGCGAGCTCGGCCAGCTTCAGCGCCACGGCCCTGGCGTGAAATCGTGGAGTCCGCTCGTGTTTGTACGACCACTCGTGCTCTTCGTCGACGACGATGCCCCCGAGATTCTGCACCGGAGCAAAGATCGCGGAGCGGGATCCAACGACGACATCCGCGACGCCACGACGAATCCGACGCCACTCGTCAAACCGTTCGCCCGCGGTTAGTCGACTATGGAGCACGGCCACTCGACCAGGAAAACGCCCGGCGAACCGCTGGATTGTTTGCGGAGTTAGAGCAATCTCCGGTACGAGAACGATTGCCCGCTTCCCACGATCGAGGAGGGCAGCGATCAGGCGGAGGTAGATCTCCGTTTTGCCGCTACCGGTGATACCGTGGAGCAAGAAAGGATGGTGTCCCGGCTGGTCGAGGCTGGCCTGGATGTCGTTCCAGACGGACAGTTGACTGGGAGTCAGAATTGGAGGGGAAACGGATGGGAAACTGCGGTGAGCGAGCGGATCGCGGCGGAGCTCTCGTTGTTCCAGCACGACGGCCCCGAGCTCGCCTAGCTTGCGTGCCACCGGTAAGGTGCCCACTCCCTCATCTCGAATTGTCGTCAGTGATACCCATGCCCCTTCCCCATAATGGATGAGACGGGCAAGAAGCTCGCGTTTCCGTTTCGATCGGGTCATCGTCGACAGGGCATCTTCGGCTAAGGCGACGCTGCCGGACAATCGGACGAACCACTCCAGCTTTGGTCGAACCCGGGCGGGGCGTAACGCCGTGTCGCGGCTAATGACGTTGCGGGCCGCGAGGCGTCGGACAATCGAGTCGGTCTGGCGTGCCAAACGGTGGCGGGCAAGAAGACGCCGCGCGTCTCGGAGATCTAACTGCCGGCGATTCCGTAACGCGTCAATGATCAGGAATTCACCTTCGGTGACTTCGACGGGAATGTCGCCGCCCGGAACGAGAGACAAGAGCGTCCGAGGTCGACTCGCGGTCCCGGGAGGCAACATCGGGGAGAGCGCGTCAAAGAGCGAACAGCAATAGTGGCTGGAGATCCAGCGGGCGAGATTGATCTGGACGTCGGAAACGACCGGCGTATCGTCGACGATTTCGGCGATTGGACGAATCGGTATGTCCGGGACCGAGGCAGGATAGGCGACGACGATTGCCTGAGCCAGGGAGTTGCCAAATGGAACGAGCACGAGCGATCCGACCGGAACCGGCTCAGCCTCATCAAAAGAGTAGATGAACGTTCCGTGCCGCGCACCAGGCGAATGAACCACCACTTCAACGTAGGACATGGGAGCACGGTGGCATCAGATCAGTAAATCTGAATGTCGCGGGGATGTATCTTTAATCGCTCGGCGGTAATAATCGCGCGCGTCTGTTCGACCGCACAGCAGAGACCGCCCTGACGGTTGATCACGAGGTAGTCATACTCCGTGAGCTGGCGCAGCTCCTCCCGAGCCTGCTGGACCCGTCGTTGAAACGCCGCTTCGGTCTCGGTGCCACGGCTAGCCAGTCGCTTGACGAGCTCGTCAAAAGATCCGGGCCCGAGAAAAATCAACACGCAGCCGGGGGCTTCACGTTTGATCTGGGCGGCTCCTTGAACATCGATCTTCAAAATGACCGTCTCATCGCGTCCGAGCGCTTCCCGGACCGAACTGAGCGGCGTCCCATAAGATTTCCCGTACACCTCGGCCCATTCGAGCAGCTGACCCGAGTCGCGAAGTGCGTCGAACTCGCCAGGCGTCACAAAGTGGTAGTCGACACCCGGCACTTCGCTTGCCCGTGGCTCTCTGGTTGTGACCGTGACAACCCGGGTATATTCGAGGCCGGTGTTCGCGAGCTCGGCGAGGACCGCATCCTTTCCCGCAGCGCTCGGCCCGGACAAGACGACCAACAATCCACGGCGTGGAGGCAAAAGCTCGTCGTAGGGCCAGACGCTCGGAACTTTGGTTGTACACACGTGGTCCACCCTGCCAGATAGGTTGCTCTGAACGGCCAGGTCAACGGCAGCCGTGCTATACTCGATGATGTTATGGCCCTCGATGGACTCACACTATCGGCGCTGAGGCACGAGCTTCGCGCGATCCTGGTTGGGAACCGAATCCAGAAAATCGTTCAAGTCGATGCTGTTTCGGTTGCCCTTGAAATGTATGGAAATCACCGCCGAACCTGGCTGGTTCTGTCGGCAGATCCTCAACAACCGAAAGTATACCTTGCGTCGGCCCGACCCGGACGCGGCGTCGAGACGCCGTCGCCGTTGTTATTGCTCTTACGAAAGTATGTCGAGGGGCTCGCGATTGTCGACATCGATCAGCCGCCGGGCGAGCGAGTCCTGGTTTTTTCGGTGGGCGGGCGAGTTGGCCCGGTGGCGGACGAAACCGAGGCAGGCCAGCAGCTGCCTCGTCGTAGCTTTCGGCTGATTATAGAAGCGATAAGTCAGTATAGCAACCTGATTCTGGTGGATGACGCTGGCGTCGTGGTGGACGCCATTCGGAGAGTTACCGCGGAACAAAATCGAACGCGGGTCACGCTTCCCCGTCACCCGTACATTCCGCCCCCCGGTCAGCCTAAGCGTCCTCTTCGGACGGCCGACACGGTCGCCTGTCGCTCAATCCTCGAAGCCGCTTCAGCAACCGGATCGGTTTGGCAGGCGCTTGTTTCTAGCTTCGCCGGGCTCGGGCCACTTGCTGCCCGCGAGATCACCTTCCGAGCAACTGGCGACGCAAAGGCTCGAATCCCCGACGCCAATGGGCGCGACCGGATCGCCGAAAAAATTGCCAACGCCCTTGCCTCGATCGTCGAGCCGGTGTGGTCCGGAGCCTTTCCCACGACGGTCGCGCTTGCGCCGCCTACCTCGAACGCTAACGTCCCGGACGCAAACGTCCGGCCCGACGAAACAGTCGTCGACTTCGCGCCATACGAGCTTACGCACGTCGCGCGATGGGAGCCGAGACCGAGCCTGAGCGCCGCGGCAGAGGAGTTTTATCGACAAACGCGGGGAATCCGAGCGGTCGACGTCGCGCGAGCCGCCGTCAAAACCGCCATCGCCGCCGAGCGCGTGCTCGCCGACAAGAAGCGTGACTCTCTCTTGCGTGCCCTAGAATCGACGACGAAGGCCGACTCGTGGCGGGCTCAAGGGGAGCTCCTGCTCGCCTACAGCAACGCAATTCCTCGAGGCGCCGCGTCGTTCCACGTCGATGGCGTTGTCCTCGAGTTGGACCCTCGACTAACGGCCGTCGAGTACGCCCAGTCGATCTTTCGACGGTACCGCAAGGCCAAATCCGCGCTTCGCGAAGTGCCAACTCTCCTTCAAGACGTCGAATCTCGCTTGAGATACCTCGACGAAGTGGCCGCCTTGGCCGACATTGCCGATACGAGCGATGCTCTCCGAGCGCTTCGGGCGGACATCCGGCCTGGTCGCGAGCGGCCCGGACGCCCGGTAAAGCGTCGACGCGCCTCGCGGACCGACGAAGGTGTTCTCCGAATGCGCACGAGCAGTAATCACGAATTTCTGGTAGGACGCACGGCTCTCCAAAACAACGCCGTTACCTTCGACCTCGGGCGTCCAGACGATGTCTGGTTGCACGCGCGAGGCTGTCCCGGCGCTCACGTCATCTTGCGCGTCGACTCGGCCGAACCCGCGACGAAGGATCTCCTCGAAGCGGCCCGCGTCGCCGCGTACTTCAGCGCAAATCGGGAGTCGGCGAAAGTGACAGTCGATTGGACCCGGCGGAAAAGCGTTCGTCGAATAGCCAAGTCAACTCCCGGGCTGGTCACGTATTCCGGAGAGAAGAGTCTCGTGGTTCAGCCGTCGCGCGCGCCTATCGACGACGAGAATTAGATGAGTTCGCTCACGTCATCTCTTCAGTCCGGTCGCGGTACGGCTTACTAGATCATTCGTTTGACCCAACTAGCCAGATTGATTTAACCCGGAGGATTCCCTTGGCCACGTCCCACAATCTTCGACTCATGGTCGTCCACGCCCACCCTGACGACGAGGTCATTGGCACCGGAGGAACCCTCCTTCGGTACGCCGAGGAAGGGGCATCCACCGTTCTCGTCTGCTGCACTCTCGGCGAAGAAGGGGAGATTCACGACCCAGAGCTCGATCCCGTCGAAGCGAAGCCTCGGCTCGGAGCCATTCGAGAGGGCGAGCTCCGTAAAGCAGCCTCGATCCTCCAAATCGGATCCGTCGAATTGCTCGGATACCGTGACAGCGGAATGGCGGGAAGGCCCGAAAACGACAATCCGGCCTGTTTTCACCAGGCCGACCTGACCGAAGCGACAGCCCGACTCGTTCGTCTCATTCGCCGACATCGTCCCCAGGTCCTGATGTCGTACGACGATTTTGGCGGCTACGGTCATCCTGATCACAAGATGGCGCACCTCGTGACCCGTGAGGCCTTCGCGCGCGCCGCTGACCCGGAGTTCGCCCCGACCCCGAATCTTGAGCCGTGGCAACCGTTGAAGCTGTACGAATTTGGTATGGTGCGAGAGATGATGCACCTGTGGCGCGATCGGGCGCGGGAAGAGCGGGAGGAACGCGCCGCCGAGGCCGCCGCGAACGGAACGGCCGCACCCAACGACGACGCGCAACAGTCAGACGGAGCATGGACGAAAGAATTCTTCGAGGAGCTCGAAAGACACAGCATTCCGCTCGCGGAGGTCACGACGAGCATCGACGTCGCGCGATACCGCGAGCGAACCCTCGACGCCCTCCGGTGCCATCGCACTCAAATCCCGGAAGACAGCGACTTCTATCGCGAACGGAACAATATCCCGACCGAGCTGCGCGATTTCCAGCACTTCCGACTGGTGAAGTCGCTCGTCAAGTCACCTGCCAAAGAGGATGACGTGTTCGCCGGACTGCGGTGAGTCGTTAATCATCCGTAGGGGCATCCCCTTGTGGGTGCCCTCGATCCAGTTCTAATAGACGGGGCATCTTCAAGATTCGACGGTCCTCGTGAAAAAAATCTAGTACTCGAGCGTTCAATCCGTAGCGCGGGGGGGGGTGGCCCCCCCCGGTGACCGGGGGGGTGGGGCCGTTATTGGGGCGGCCCCCGCCACGGGGGG
>CAZBQK010000027.1:0-27033 GCA_964493975.1 uncultured Dehalococcoidales bacterium
TTCTCCCCTCTCCCCACGGGAGAGGGCGAGGGTGAGGGGCGTTCCATTCTGGAGGCGCCCGTAGCCATCCCAATGTTTGGAGGGAACAGGACGCCCCTCACCCTAACCCTCTCCCGTGGGGAGAGGGGAAAGAACGACCCTCTCCCAGAGGGAGAGGGGGTTGAACGGTCCCACGCCGCTTGATCCGACCCGCTCGCAACTCGACACTGGTTCCGACAGAATGGAGGGCAAACCGAGGGATGACGAGGCTATCAGCGGAAGCTTACGGAACGACGACAACTCGACCGTCTGACTTCGATCGATTCTGGGGGGACATTCAGGCGGATCTCGCGAAGATCCCGCTCAACGCCAAGGTCGAGCACTTGCCTTTGCGCTCGACCGACGACATCGACGTCTTTGAGGTCACGTACGACAGTCTCGATCACGTCCGCATCGCCTGCTGGTACTGTTTGCCGCGAGGCCGTTCGGCAAAGCTGCCCGCGATCGTCCACGTCCCCGGCTACGTCAGCGAGCCGATGATGCCGAAGGCAACGGCGTCGAAGGGGTACGCCGCCCTGAGCGTTGCGCCTCGGGGCAAGCTCCGCTCGAATCTCCAGTTCAATCCGGGGTACCCCGGTCTGCTGACGCACAACATCGTCGATCGGAACAGTTACAGCTATCGCGGCTTTTACGCCGACGCCTTGCGGGCGATCGATTTCTTACTAGAGCAGGTCGAGGTGGACCAGACCCGGATCGGCGTCACCGGAAGCTCCCAGGGCGGTGCGCTCACCATCGTGACCGCGGCGCTTCGGCCGGAGGTCGCGTGCGCCGCGGCCGGCGCGCCTTACCTGTGTGGGTTCATGGACTCGGCTCGGCTCACTCACTCATATCCGTATGAAGAGATCAACGAGTACCTGCGCCTGCACCCGGAACGGGAGGACCAGGTCCGCCGGACCCTCGAGTACTTTGATGGTATCAACTTCGCACCGCGAATTACCTGTCCGATCGTCGTAAATATCGGCTTGCAAGACGATGTGTGCCCGCCGGAGACAGGTTTCGCCGTCTTTCGGGCAATTGGTTCGACGGACAAGACGCTGTACCCCTACGCGAACTGCATGCACGACGCGGGGTCATTCTGGCACGCCGCGATCGTCGACGAGTTCTTTAGCCAAAGATTGCGGCCGGGGGAGTGACGAATGTTGAAAGCCTTTCAGCCAACGGCCCTAAAGCCCGCGGCATTCGAGGATTACTGGGATTCACTCCTTTGTGACCTCGCGAGTGTGCCGCACGCAGCCACTCTGGATCCGAAACCCGATACGACGACCGAGTTTGCGACCAGTTATTCTCTGTATCTCACCAGCGTGGGGCCTTATCGGTTGTTCGCGTACTACACCGTCCCGCGAGGCGAAGGACCGTTTCCGGCGATTCTCCACACCCCGTCGTACATGAGCGTGGTGACTCAAACACCGTACGAGGAGCGCCAGCGCTACGTCTCGATGGCAATCTGTGCGCGGGGCCAGCGCCGGTCGGATAAGCCGTACGCCGCCCGTTATCCGGGTGTGGCGATCGACGGGATTGAGGAGCCGGGCACGTACGTGTATCGAGGAATCATCGCCGACACGGTTCGGGCGATCGATTTTCTTCTCGGACGCCGGGAAGTCGACGCGCGTCGGATCATGGTCGTGGGCGCCGACACGGCGCTGTGGGGGGCGGCGCTGCGTCCCCAGGTTAGCGCGGTCATGGCGTCGGATCCAGCGTTTTACGCCGCGCGCGATCTCGCGCCACGAACGAACCTGTACCCCCACGAGGAATGGAACGAATACGCTCGGACGGTTCCGGGGAAAGCCGAGGCGATGTGGACGACCCTGAGCTATTTCGATCCTCTGTTTTTCGCCTCGCGAGTTACTGCCGACGTCCGTCTTAGCGTTGCGCCCGAGGGAGGTCTCTTCAACCGATCGACCGCCGCGCCCCTTGTCGCTGCCCTTGCCGGTCACACCGAGATCGACGAGCGCACCGGATACGGTTATCTTGATTTTCGGCGGGCTCTGGACTGGCGCGACCGCCACCTTGTGTCCAAATGAGCGATCGGACTGGAACGCTCACTCGCGATGTCCTAATCGGGTTGCTCGGCGAGCTCCCGCAAACAGTGCCTCTTGCACCGGAGACAGTCGAACGGGTCGACCTGGGCATCATCACGCGGGAAAAGGTGCGCTATCAAGTCGAGCCAGGCGAATGGGTATCGGCGTACGTTTTCGTCCCGTCGACCGTGTCGAAGCCGTCCCCCACGGTTCTCTGTCTTCACCAGCACGCCGGGCAGTTTCATCTGGGGAAGAGCGAGCCGGCCGGGCTGGCGGGTCATCCGGAGCAGTTTTATGCCCTCGAATTGGCGCAACGGGGGTACGTGACGATCGTCGCGGACTTTATCTGCTTTGAGGACCGCCGCCACCCGATTCTGGAGGGCGGATCGTACGAGCGTTTCGAGTTCACCCGCCGGCTCGTCGGGGGAAGCACTCTCCAGGCAAAGATGCTCGTCGATACCCGGCGGGTTGTGGATTATCTTGTCTCCCGACCGGAGGTCGACCCGACGCGGATTGGCTGCGTTGGGCACTCGCTCGGCGGGCAACAGACCTTGTTCACGGCGGCGTGCGACGAACGGATTGTCGCAGCGGTGTCGAGCTGTGGCTTCGCCAGCTATCGCACCATCTTTCGCGATTCGATCAACCATAACTTCTCCGCGTACGTCCCGGACCTGCAGCGGTACGGCGACCTCGGCGACGTCCTTGCCCTCGTCGCGCCTCGACCCTTTCTCGTGGCCGTGGGCAACGCCGATCCGATCTTTCCATTCGATGGGATCCAGGAGACGGTCGAAAAGGCGCGCGAGCGCTACGCCGCGCTAGGCGCCGAGGATCGCCTTGGCTTCATCGCGGTTGATGGCGGCCATGGGTTCGTGGACCGATTGCGGGAGCCGGCGTACCGGTGGCTGGATCGATGGTTGGGACGGGAAGAGTCTGGAGGATCGAGCGAGGTACGACCCTCACCCTAGCCCTCTCCCAGAGGGAGAGGGGATTCAGTAGTGCCATTCCGCGCCGCGTGGCCAGGTACCGGCATCGACGAGTTCACAGACAAGAATCGCGGTAGCGGAAAGCACTCGGCCAGCCCCCTCTCCCTCTGGGAGAGGGTTGGGGTGAGGGTCGTACTCGGCCTCCAGCGTCGAAAACCGTATTAACCGACCGCACGCGTCCGAACCAGGCGCCACTACCTCTCCTCTCCCCGAGTCAACCGCTCCACGAGCCCGTCCACCGCTCGGTAACATAGCGCCCACATCGTCAACGTTGGGTTGACTCCTGGACATGACGGAAACGCGGCGCCGCTGAAGGAGTAGAGACCCGGCGTGTCATGGACCCGAAGATCGGAGTTGACCACCGAGGTCGCGGGATCCTCTCCCATGCGGAGGCCGCCCAGGTCGTGGCTGCTGCAAACGCCGGTGAATCGGGGGCCACGCCACGTTTCGCGCGCACCCATATCCCCGAGGATGCCCCCAGCCGTCTCCTCGAACCAGGCCGCCAGACGCTGTTCGTTTGGCTGGAGGTCGTAGGTGAGACGAACGACCGGTAGGCCGAGGCCGCTCCGGTCGCGATAGCGCGGGTCGAGATCGAAGTAGTTACGTTGGTAGGGCAGAGCATCCGATTGGATTCGGATCGCCCCGACGTGCTGCCACTCGCGCAGAAAGTCCTTGTATTGCTTGCCCCAGCGAGGGACGCCCGGAGGGACCGGAGTTCGGGTAATCATGAGCGGAAGCCCCGACTGTTCAGCGCTGAGCGTCGCGCCCCCAAGGAATCCGTGGGAATAGGAATCGAAGCCTTCGGCCACGAAATCGTCGACCATCATCGACTGCGCGGCGGGTCCGGCGTGCCGATTGAAGACCGTGTCGGGAAAGTAGCCGTGAACGTCAGAAAACATTTTGGTCATGAAGTTCTTGCCGACCTGGTTGGTGGTATTGCCCAGCCCATTGGGGTGTTTGTTATCGCCGGACAGCAGCATCAGGCGGGCATTCTCAAAGGTATACGCCGCGAGAATGACCGTTCGGGCGTTCTGGGTGCGCTCCTGACCGTTTGCGTCGACGTAGTCGACCCCGGTCGCACGTCCGTCTCGATCGGTGTTCACTCGAATCACTCGACAAAGGGTTCGCAGATCCAGATTACCCGTTGCCAGGGCCTGGGGAATCGTGTTGAGCGCCGGGTGCCAGCGGTCGCCATGGCTGGAAATCCAGAGCGTCGCCCAGCCGTTGTACGTCGTGGCGGGACGCCCGTCGTAGGGAACGCTGTTGACGCCGCACGGGACAACGCACGGGTGCAGTCCCAATCCTTCGGCTGCCTTGGTAAACGCTAAGCCAAGACGGGTTGGGCGAAGGGGCGGCATCGGGAATGGGCTCGACCGGGGAATGAAAGGATTGCACTCGTCTCCGGCGACGCCGACGATCTTTTCGACGAGCGAATAGTACGGCTCGAGGTCATCGTAGGAGACCGGCCAGTCGACCAGGGTGCAACCATCGGGTAGGGCCGACGGACCCCAATGGTCGACGACGTGGCTGAGTGGTCGAAAATGGTAGGGATGGAAACGACGGAGCCAGGTCCCGTAGTGAACGATGGACCCGCCAACCCCATTGACCATGCGCCCGAGTGAATAGGTGGCTTCCTGAGTTGGTTCGTCCTCGTTGCGACGCCAGCGGGGCGCCTCGGTCGTGAACTTCGTGGCGAGGCTGGCCCGGGCGTAAAACGCGTAGGTCAGCTCATCTGGACGAAAGTCGGTACCCGATCGCCAGGGACCGGCTTCAAGTGCGACCGTACGGAGGCCAGCGCGCGCCAGAACCTGGGCGATCATTCCTCCCATTCCACCCAGGCCGACCAGGACGACGTCAGCTGCTTCGCTGCTCGGATGGACACCCCGTGATTTATCGTAGAGTCCGGCTGGAGGCTCTCCAAGGGAGTCGCGCTCCGCCAGATCGAGATCCGCGAGAGATCGAATAACGCCGCCCTTGTCGGCGGGCTTGTTCGAAAGGCTCTCCTCCTCCGAGTACTCCTCCCAGATGCCGGGATGACCGAGAAACGTCCATCCCAGCTTGTTCCGGTTACCACCATGGGCCGGATCCGCGAAAAGCCCTTCGAGGAGGTGAGCTCGAAGTTCCTCGAAGAACGGGATTTGGGATGGCGTAGCGAGGTTCGACAACTGGCCCCGTTCGAGCTCGCCGAGTAGGAGATCCTGTTCGGCGAAGGAACAGTCGGCGAATGGTCGTTTGTGACGCCCGACGGCGACCTCGTCGAGCGTCCGAAGGCCGAGCTGATAGGTGTCGAGGCGGTCCCGATAGGCTCCGCCGAGCGCACGGTCGACGTAGTCGACGGCCCCGATCTGGACCGCGCCGGGACTCACGGCGTCGGCCGGAAAGAGTCGGTTAAAGACGGCTCCGAGAGTTCGGGCTTGCCGCGCACTCAAGCTCGTGAAAGCTGAACCCTGCTCCCCCATTCGGTTTCTCCTCGCTCAGTCCCTGGTTCGGCGTAGAGTAGTGTAGCCTGCGATTGAGCCATGTCAATCGCGAGCAAGAACGCGAGCGCGATTGCTCGCGGCCGATGGCAGATGCTAGAATCGCGGCTAGCTTCCATTGTCGACAACACCGCCGTCGGCTGACGGCTAAGTACGGAGGATGTCGCGAGATGTCAGAGTCGAATCCGGGTACGATCGACGCGCTACTTCAAGAGCAGCGGCGCTTTGAGCCGCCGACTGAGTTTACCGCTCAGGCTAATGCCAACGACCCGTCGATCTATCAGCGGGCCGACGAAGATCCCGAGGGTTTCTGGGCGGATCAGGCGAAAAACCTCGACTTCTTCCGACCGTACGAAACAGTTCTCGAATGGAAGGCGCCAGCGGTGGCGTGGTTCGCCGGCGGGGAGCTAAACGCGTGCTACAACTGCGTCGATCGCCACCTGAATGGACCGCGGAAGAACAAGGCAGCGCTGATCTGGGAAGGTGAGCCCGGCGACGACCGCGTCCTGACCTATCGCGACCTCTACCGCGAGGTCAACAAGGCCGCGGCGGCGCTGCAGGACCTCGGCGTGAAAAAGGGCGACCGGGTGGCCGTCTACATGCCGATGATTCCGGAGCTGCCAATTGCCCTCCTGGCCTGCGCCCGTCTCGGAGCCCCGCACAGCGTGGTGTTTGGAGGATTCAGTCCGCACGCTTTGCGCGACCGAATCAACGACTGTGGGGCGAAAGTTTTGATCACGGCTGACGGCGGCTACCGCCGCGGCTCCGTCGTCCCGCTCAAAGACAATGCCGACACCGCCGTTGCCGACTGCCCGACGATTGAAAAGGTGCTGGTCGTTCAGCGGGTCGGCGCGCAGAAGCGACAGGTTGCGATGCAGGAAGGGCGAGACATCTGGTGGCACGATGCCGTCACGTCGGCCCCCTGGCGCGTGGTTCCACCAGTGCCGGTCGACTCGGAGCACCCGCTGTTCATCTTGTACACCAGCGGGACAACCGGCAAACCCAAGGGCGTTCTCCACACCACGGCGGGCTACCTTCTCGGCACCAGCACGACCCACCGCCTCGTTTTCGACTTGAAAGAAGACGACGTTTACTTTTGTACCGCCGACATCGGCTGGGTCACCGGGCACAGCTATATCGTCTACGGTCCACTTACAAACGGCGCGACGACGGTGATGTACGAGGGCGCCCCGGATTACCCGGACAAAGACCGGATGTGGGCGATTGTCGAGAAGTTCGGAGTGACCATTTATTACACCGCGCCGACGGCAATTCGCGCTCACATGCGCTGGGGCGACGAGTTCCCCAAAAAGCGCGACAAGTCAACGCTGCGCCTGCTTGGCACGGTTGGCGAGCCGATCAATCCCGAAGCCTGGATGTGGTACTACAACAACATTGGCGGAGGTCGGTGCCCGGTCGTCGACACCTGGTGGCAAACCGAGACGGGCATGATCCTCATCACCGCACTTCCAGGCTTGGTGACCTTGAAGCCAGGCTCAGCCACGCGAACCTTCCCCGGAGTTTCGGCTGCCGTGCTCGACGAGGCCGGCAACGAAGTGCCAGCGAACACCGGCGGCAACCTCGTGCTGAATCGACCCTGGCCGGCCATGATGCGGACGATCTACGGGGACAACGAGCGCTACGTGCGTCAATACTGGAGCCAGTACCCCGGCAAGTACCTGACCGGCGACGGCTGCCGGCGCGACAACGATGGGTACTTCTGGCTGCTTGGTCGAGTGGACGACGTCGTCAACGTCGCCGGCCACCGCATTGGCACCATGGAAGTGGAGAGCGCGCTAGTCAGCCACCCCTCCGTGGCGGAAGCCGCCGTCATTGGAATCGCGGACGAGCTCAAGGGGCAGGCACTGGCCGCGTTTGTTACCCCGCGGAGCGGGATCGAGACCTCGGACAAGCTGGTCCAGGAGCTACGGCTTCACGTTACCAAGGAGATTGGACCGATCGCTCGGCCGGACAAGATATTTTTCACGGCGGAGCTTCCGAAGACGCGTAGCGCCAAGATCATGCGACGCTTACTCCGGGACATTGCCGAGGGCCGAGTGATCGGCGACACGACGACGCTTACCGACGTGTCGGTGTTGACCGAGATTCGGCGGCAGTATGAGGAGAAGGAAGGGTAACGGACGGGAAGGAGTCAGGAGCTAGGAGTCAGGAGTCAGAAGTTAGAACGGAGAACGTCGGTCGCCGATCGCCGATCATTTTCGAAGGCGAGGTGCTAACGGCGGGGCGGACCCGGTCTTGTCTTCTGACTCCTGGCTTCTGACTCCTGGCTCCCCATCTATTTCCACTCCCCGTCCAAGTTCCTGGCCGAGCGTTGACGAACCGATGGGCCGAACCAGCGCTCGAGAAGGTACAGGGACAGATCAATTCCGGAGCTAACCCCGGCCGCGGTGATAATTGAGCCCTGATCGACGACCTTCTCTTTCACGAGGTCGATCCGGGGAAATTCCATTCGGAAACGGTCAAGCAGGCTGCTGTGGGTTGTGGCCCGAAGACCGTCGATCAAACCGGCGCGGCCCAGGATGAACGCGCCCGTGCAGACCGACGCGACGAGCTGCGTTTTAGGGGCTCGCCGCTGGATAAACGGAATCAGGGATTCGTCTTGCTCGTCGGTCCGGTCGTCCGCGCCGGGCCCGCCCGGAATGACCAGCGTATCCAGCGCCGGGCAACTGTCGAAAGTTTCGTCGACCAGGACCCGGAGACCGCCGTTGCAGCGAATCTCCGGTATGGCCGCGACTGTCAGGACGCGCAAGCAGGGCGTATCGTCGTCATTTTTTGCCTGGGAGAAGACTTCGTAAGGCCCGGCGAAGTCTAGTACCTCGACCCGGTCGAACAGAAGGATACCGACAACAGGTCGGAGATCAGGGGTCATGTTGGCCTCCATTGATTGACGTTTGGATCATGCCAGACCGTTGTCACAGGTCATCCTGAGCCGCAAGCGAAGGATCGGCCGCTTTTACGAACGTCAGTTGACATTGGAGCCGATCCTTCGCTTGCGGCTCAGGATGACAAAGGATGGCCAGCCTCCGCTTGATCGGCAGGCCTGTCCCGGGCTGGCATGATCTTACGCCCGCGGCAAATGCTGCGGCCAGCTCATGTCAAAGACGAGGGCCATCGGCGCCCACCATTCGTCCGGCGTTGCCTCCGGCGCGCGCTCCTGTAGCTCGCCCATGAGCGCGTTCCACTCGGCCGACTTTGGGTCCTCGTTAACCCGAACGAAGTCGCGGCGCGGCTCAAACTCATCGCTCGTCTCGATGTACATGAACATCCGGGTGCCGCGAAGGAAGATTCGCATCTCGTGAACGCCGACCTCGCGCAACCGGGCCGTGACTTCCGGCCACACCTTTTGATGGTGGGCCTTGTACGATTCGATCTTGGCAGGATCGTTGCGGAGACAAAGTGTGAGCCCGTAGGTCTTCAACGTATCCTCCGGTCTGGTGAATCGGCGCTATGCTACCACATCGACGGTCCTTCTCAACCCAAGTGCGGACACCGAACACTCCGGCGCGACCCCGTGCTATAGTATGGCTAGTTCGTCACCTGACTCTCGCGATGGATTCGGGAAGTCGCCCTCGGGTCGGTCGTCACGGCCGATCCTGCTTCTCATCCGCGCGTTCTCATCAAGTTCCCGTTCTCGACGTCGGCGTCGCGACTGTCCGACCTGACTTGTCGTCGGACGCGGTATTCGCGTCGGTTCAGCTTGGGGTCGTGAGTCGGATTGTGACACGGTAATGGGCTAGCGCGGTGCGGCCACCCGGCCGCTCTGCCGGCTGAGCGGATGTATCGCGAGCGATTGTCGTCTCAACTCGAGAGGGGGGACCGGGCACCAGTGAAGAATAAGACGTTTGTCAGCGAGATCACTCCAAAAAGCGAAGACCTATCCCGTTGGTATACCGACGTGATTCTGAAGGCCGAGCTTGCCGACTACTGGCAAATACATGGCTTTCAGGTCGTCCGACCCTATGGGTTTGCCCTGTGGGAGAACATGCGGGAACGTCTCGACGCCCGATTCAAAGCGACCGGCCACAAGAACGCCTACTTTCCGCTTTTGATGCCGGAAAGTCTGCTGACGAAGGAGGCCGAGCACGTCGCCGGCTTTGCTCCGGAGGTTGCCTGGGTTGGTCAGGCGGGCACTGAGGACCTGGCCGAACGCCTCGCCATTCGCCCGACGTCCGAGGCGATTTTTGGCACGATGTACTCGAAGTGGATCCAGTCGTGGCGCGATTTGCCGATGCTGCTGAATCAGTGGTGCAACGTCCTTCGCTGGGAGAAATCGACCCGCTTCTTTTTGCGAACGACCGAGTTTCTCTGGCAAGAGGGGCACACCGCCCATCGCACCGAAGAGGAGGCCCTCGCCGAGACGATGCAGCAGCTGGAGTCCTACCGCGACTTCGTCGAGAACGATCTCGCGCTTCCGGTGATCCCGGGACTCAAGACACAATCAGAGAAGTTCGCGGGGGCTAAGGATACCTATACGATCGAGGCGCTGATGCCCGACGGCCAGGCGCTCCAGTCGGCCACATCGCATTTCATGGCCCAGAACTTTGCGAAGGCGTTTGACGTGACGTTCCAGGACGTCGACGGAGTGCGCAAGCACGCCTGGACGACGAGCTGGGGCTTGAGCTGGCGGACAATTGGCGCGCTGATCATGGTCCACGGCGACGATTCGGGCCTGATCATGCCGCCGAAGGTCGCGCCTGTTCAGGCCGTGATCATCCCAATTCCCGGGAAGGCCGGCGACGAGCAGGCGGTTCAGAACGCGGTCAGCCAGGTGCGCGCGCTCCTAGCAGATCGATTCCGAGTCGAAGCCGACTTGAGCACGGACAAGACTCCGGGCTGGAAGTACAACGAGTGGGAGCTGCGCGGCGTGCCTCTCCGGATCGAAATTGGTCCGCGCGACGTCCGGGCGAATCAGGTGATGCTCGTGCGGCGGGACACCCGGGAGAAGACGCCAGTGCCGATCGCGGATCTGCCCACGGCGGTGTCCGAGCAGCTCGATCGGATTCACGCTAACCTCTATCAACGCGCACTGGACTTTCGGGCGGCGCGAACGACCTCCGTCGATACCCCGGACGAATTTCGCCGAGTCCTTCGCGAGGAGCCGGGATTCATCGAAGCACACTGGTGCGGCAGCGAGACTTGTGAGTCGGCGATAAAAGCGGACACCGGTGCGACAATTCGTTGCATTCCGCTGAGCGGCCCCCAAGAAGCTGGAACGTGCATCCATGACGGAAAGCCAAGCGAACGACGGGTCCTGTTCGCCCGTTCCTACTGATCCGTTGACCGACGATCCCGTTCTCGTCGACCGTCGCGGCGCGGTTGGAATCGTGACGCTGAACCGTCCGCGCGTGCTCAATGCCATAAACCGTGAAATGATCGAGCTGGTTTGGGCCGCGCTCGACGGATTCGACCGCGACGACGGCGTCAAAGCGGTGGTGTTAACCGGCTCGGGGGACCGAGCTTTTTCGGCCGGTGCGGATATTCGCGAAACGGCAGACGAGCGCGCTGGGACGCCGCCACACCTTTCCGACCGCTGGCACGAATGGAACTGGTACGTCGCTACTTATAGGAAACCTACGGTCGGCGCGCTAAACGGGTTGACCTACGGTGGGGCGGCTCAGCTGGCGCTCACCTTCGACCTCCGGATCGGCTGCGACAAGACGAGCTTTCGGTTCCTGTACGCGGCTATCGGACAAATTGTTGGGACGTGGATTCTCCCGCACGTCGTCGGCTGGTCTCGAGCGAAGGAGCTCCTGCTAACGGCTCGGCTGGTTGAGGCGGACGAAGCGTTGCGACTGGGCCTCGTGAGCCAGATCGTCCCGAGCGAGCGCTTGCTTGAGGCCGCGATTGAGATCGCCGAAGGCATTGCTCGCAATCACCCGGGAAGCGTCCAGGGAATCAAGGCGCTGCTCAACGAGCAGATCGGGATGGATCTCCTCGGCGGTTACCAGAACGAACAGGCCGCACGGGCCACCCGGTTCCCGCCGGTCCCGTTCACTGAAGCCTTTCGGGAGTTTCTGGACCGACCGCCGGGGAAAAGCGAAAAGGGCGGGCCGGACCAATAGCCGGCAACAGACAGAAGACACCTCTCGCCTAAACATAGGCAACACCCTACCGAACCCTCGTAGACAACCTGGGGAGTTCGGCCTTGGCTTGTCGACCGCATGCTAAAATGTGGGCACGAAATCTCGTCTGGCGTCAATCGTGTCGCGAGCCTCGGTCAATGTTTTGATAATCGAAGCCCCCAAGATCGCGTAGGATCGTTGTGCGGGAGATGACGCAGCGCAGTCCTTGGCATCCGTCGACGTTTGGTGGGTTGCTCCGCCAGTACCGACTCGCGGCCGGCCTGACGCAAGAGGCGCTGGCCGACCGAGCGCGACTGGGAGCCCGGAGCATTCAAGACCTTGAGCGGGGTGTGCACCAGCCGCACGACGCGACGCTCGCGAAGCTGGTCGATGCTCTAGCACTTGTCGGCGAGCCGCGGATCCAGCTCGAAAGGGCGGCGGCGACGACCCCACGGCGTCGTGGAGTGAGTCGCTCTCTAGTCCCACTCAGGATAGCCCCAACAATTGTCGAGAAGCCCGGAAGCGCCGGCCACAACCTCCCCGCGCCGCTAACCGCCTTAGTTGGACGCGATGACAAGCTTTCGGAGCTGAAAGGCCTGCTCGGCTCAAGCCGATTAGTCACTTTGACTGGCGCGGCGGGCTGTGGAAAGACGCGCTTGGCACTCGAGATCGCATGGAATCTCGTGGAGACGTTTCCGGATGGTGTCTGGCTCGTCGAGCTAGCCCCGCTGACCGACCCAGCGCTTGTCCCCGGGGCAGTTGCAACGGCGCTCGGGGTGCATGAAGGCATTGGCCAACCGATTCAAGCGACTCTCGTCTCCTGGCTGCGGTCTCGCGTGGTCCTCCTGGTCCTGGATAACTGCGAGCATTTGATCGACACGTGCGCTCGCCTGGCCGATGCTCTATTGCGGAGCTGTCCGGATCTGCGGATCCTGGCGACGAGTCGGGAGGCGCTGGGTATCGCCGGCGAAGTGGGTTGGCGCGTCCCTTCGTTGACTGTCCCGCCTACAACTGTCTCGCAAACGCTCGATCAGCTCGCCTCGAGTGGAGCCGTCCGTCTGTTCCTCGACCGTGCGGCCGCGGTCCTACCGAGTTTCGTCTTGTCCGAGCAAAACGCTGATGTCGTGTCGCAGATCTGTCGCCGGCTTGATGGAATCCCTTTGGCGATTGAGATGGCGGCGACGCGGGTTAGTGCCCTGTCGGTCGAGCAGATCGCTCGACGGCTAAGCGACAGCTTCGACCTATTGACGCGCGGCGATCGCTCCGCCTTGCCTCGCCAACGGACACTGCGGGCGACAATCGATTGGAGCTACGACCTTCTGACCGGGCCCGAACGGATCCTCTTTCGGCGTCTGGCGGTCTTTGCCGGCGGTTTCATGGCGGAAGCGGCGGAGGCCGTGTGCGCGGGCGAAGGCCTGGTAGTCAGCGACGTCTTACCAGTTCTGGTGAGTCTCGTGGACAAGTCGCTGGTCCAGGCGCTGGAAGACGGGAATGACGTTCGCTACCGCTTGCTCGAAACGCTCCGGGAATACGGGTGGGAGCGGATCGCGCAAGCGAACGAGGGCGAGGCGTTACGGAATCGACATTGTGACTGGTGCCTCGCCCTGACCGAGCGCCTCGATCCTGATCTTTGGGGGGTCGACGCGACGACCGCGCTTCGGGTCTTGGAGACGGAGAACGATAACTTGATCGCGGCACTGGAGTGGTGCCGCCAGGGAGACGCGTCCGCGGGCCCGAGACTGGCGGCAAACCTGTGGTGGTTCTGGGTTCGGCGCGGTCGCCTGACCGAGGGTAGTCGGTGGCTCAAGATCATGCTTGACCTGGCGCCCGAGCAGGCGCAGTCACGGGCTTCGGCGCTTATGGGTGCTGGCGTCCTGGCTCGCGATCAAGGCGACATGTCGGAGGCGACGTCGTTTCTCGAGGAGAGCCTGCGGTTGAATCGACAGGCGGGGAATCACGAGGGCACGGCCCTGGGATTGACCTGGATCGGACTCCAGAGCCTGGTCGAAGGCGATTACGACCGAGCGAAGCTGCACCTGGAAGAAAGCCTTACCGTTGGGAGGAGCGTCACTAACCGACGCGTAGCGGGTTTCGCGTTAGGTTTTCTGAGCAGGCTCGCATTGTGTGCAGGAGACGCCGCCGGGGCAAAGAAACGCGCGGAAGAGATGCTCAGTTACTTCCTCGAGGACGGCAACCCGCTCGGCATCGCCGTCGCGCTTCACGACCTGGGCGACGTGGCCGCGGCAGAAGGTGACTACCCGAGGGCCCGGGTGTACCTGACCGACGCGCTGGCTCGTCGACGTGACATCGGGGATCCGCGAAACCTCGCCTATACTCTGTCGTCTCTTGGGGAGTTAGCTCGGTTGGAGGGCGACGACGCCAACGCGAGAGCGCTTCTCGACGAAGCCCTTGGTATCTTTCGAGATACAGGCGCCTGGGAGCGCGGTGGCACGCTCGCCAGTCTCGGCGACCTGGCCCGATTGGAGGGCGACCTCGCTCGAGCGATGTCTAACCTCCGAGAGAGTCTGGTGCTCCTGCGGACGGTCGGAAACAGACGCGGTATCTGCCGCACTCTTTGGTTCATCGCATTGGTGTCACTCGACCAAAGCGCTCCCGGACGGGCGGTTCGACTACTCGCCAGTGCGAAGGCGAACGCACCACGAGGCGTCCCATTCGAACCAGCCGAGCGCGCCATCTATGACGCTGGACTTGACGCCGCTCGGGCCGCCCTCGACGAGAATGCTTTCACGCATTTCTGGTCCGAGGGCCAAATGATGACGCTGGGGCAGGCGATCGAGTTCGCCTTGTCCGACGGAGATGTTGATGGCTAATCGGCGCAAGTCCGGCTTACCGCTGATTCTCATTGGGCCGGGAAACGCACCTCACTCCCCTTATTAGGTTGCCTGGTTTCGAACCTGGCTCAGATCGCTGCCGAGTCGGCGGTGCATTCCGCTCGCAAAGTACGCGATCGCGATTGGAACGTAGGCGATCGTGTTGTACCAAAAATGGAGCCACATATTATTGAAAATTGGAAGGATCGCGCCTGGCCCGATGGCAAGAATCCCACCGACGGCGTTATTATAACCGAGGGTATACCACTGAATCATCTTGACGACGTGCTCGATCTCGTGCCAGCTCTGCCAAACAACGGCGAACGTCATGAGCGTGAAGACCAGCGTGCCAAATTCCCGGCGCCCCCCTCGGTGCAGTCCGAGGAGCACGTAGGTCGCGACCAGGAGCGCCAGAAACCCAGTGTTGTACGCCAAGTGAACCGGCACGGCATCGAAGAAGCTTCCCACAATTCCGGCTCCGGTCGGGTTGCCGAGAACGGTTCGCTGGATGACCTGGACGATGTGCTCGAGCTCGTGGAACCCCTGAAATAGGACTAACGCAAGGAAGACGAGATAGGCGCGCTGCTGCCGGGTCAAAGACAGTGCGAAGTCGTCCCTAGACATATTTGACGTTTCTCCTCTACGCTTTTTTCGAGTGCACGCGGTGACCGCTAACACTAAATGCGTCGCTGGCCGTCCGCCTCACCGGGTTACCCAGCGTGCGACCGCACCCATAATGACCTCTCCAAGTCTCCTTCCAGAAGCACCTCGCCTGGACCGCGCAATGATCGGACATCCCACCGCGATAGACCACGCAATTACGCACATTTACCCACGTTTTAATGTGGCACTTTTAAAACGTGATGTGACAGTTGTTGGAATTGCCAGTAGTCGGGCGAACGGTCGTGTGCTACGATCCGATATACGAGATATCTGGTGGTTTCGGTTTGGCCGGGCATTGAGGTGGACAGATGACTCAGTCGGTGTACCGACGCGGGCCCCGTGAAACGGATGAGGGCGACGGTCGATCGCCTATCTTTGGCGACCTCCTCCGGCGTCATCGCCTCGCGGCGGGCCTCACTCAGGAGGCGCTTGCCGAGCGATCGGGGTTATCCCCACGGAGCATTCAGGATCTAGAGCGCGGACGCCATCGGCCACACCGCCATACGGCAGAATGTCTGATTCGCGGCTTGTCCTTGTCGGGCGACGACCAATCGGCGTTTGAAGAGGCGTCGGATCCGGCTCCTCGACGTAGCGCTTCGGATTCAAAGATACGGCTCGTTGCTAATGACAATACTCGGACGGCTGCTCGACCCTCCCATAACCTTCCTCAGCCTCCGACGAGCTTTGTCGGTCGCGAGGACGATCTGGCCGCGATTCGATCGCTACTGATGACCGCGCGCCTGGTCACGTTGACGGGAGCCGGCGGGTGTGGCAAAACCCGCCTGGCGATCCGGGCAGCGTGGGAAGTCGCGGTCGCCTTTCAAGATAACGTGACCCTGGTGGAACTCGCTCCGGTTGTCGAATCCCATCTTGTTGCTCAAACGATTAGCCAGGCGCTCGGAATTCGCGAGCAAGGCGGCCAATCGATCGCTCAGACAATGGTCGAGTTCTTGGACAAACGGCCACACCTCCTCATTCTGGATAATTGCGAGCACCTGATTGACGCGTCCGCCCAGATCGTGGCCTTCCTGTTGACGTCCTGCCCACACGTGACGGTTTTAGCGACCAGCCGACAGGCGCTGCGAACGTCCGGCGAGGTCATCTGGAGAGTGCCATCGCTCCCGGTGCCAGCGATGGAACACCGGTTTCCCCCGAACACGAATGTGGACGCGCTTATCGCCGACTTCGCCTCAATTCGCCTCTTTCTCGACCGAGCCCGAGCGGTTTGCCCCGGATTCCAAATAGCCAACGGTAACGTTGCCGCAATTGTCGAGATCTGTTCCCGCGTGGATGGGATGCCCCTGGCAATCGAGCTGGCCGCGGCACTCGTCGGCGACCTATCAACCGAGCTCATTGCAGAACGATTGAGCGATAGCTTTGAGCTGCTGTCCCGAGGTGACCGGGCCGCTTTACCGCGGCAGCAGACGCTTCAAGCGGCGATTGATTGGAGTCATGGGCTTCTGTCAGAGCCCGAACGAGCGCTGTTCCGCCGGCTTGCAATCTTCAGCGGGGGGTTTTCCGTCGAAGGCGCCGAGGCGGTCGCGGAAGGTCAACCGTTAACCAACCGTGAGGTTCTGCCACTGCTCGCGAGGCTAGTAGACAAATCGCTCGTCCAGGCTTACGAGTACGAGGGAGGCATCCGCTACCGCTTGCTCGAAACCCTCCGCCAGTATGCGTGGGACCAACTTGCACGGTCGAACGAAACCGATGCCACGCACGTAAGACATTGCGACTGGTGTCTTTCGCTTGTCGAGCGGGCTGAGCCCGAGTTGTTTGGCGCGAGACAGTCCGCCTGGGTTCGCACCCTTCGGGCTGAGTACGCCAACATTCGCTCTGCATTGGAATGGAGTCGAGATCGGGATCCGGAGCAGGGTTTAAGGCTGGCAGCAAGTCTGTGGCCGTTTTGGGAATTTCAGTCCAGAACAGAAGAACCACATCAATGGATCGAGGACATTTTGGCGAGAGCAAGCGGTGACGTTCACTCCCGGGCCAAGGCGCTGTTTGGATCCGCGTGTCCGGCCTTTTGTGGGAGCAGTCCGGATAACTTGCGGCGGGCAAAGGCGAACCTCGAAGAGAGCCTGGCTTCGTTCCGTGAGCTTGGTGATCTCTCCGGTAGCGGCTGGGCGCTGCAAAGGCTCGCCATACTAGCCTGTACCGAAGAAAACAAACGTGAGGCCGTCACGCGTTTCGAGGAAAGCATTGACTGCTTTCGGCTCGCAGGCGATTCAGCTGGCGTCGGCTTGAGCTTACGTGACCTCGGACTTGCGTATTACGAGGCTAGAGATCTCGAGCGTGGACGAGAACTGTTAGAAGAAAGCAACGCCGTGTTGCGCGAGGTCGGTGACTGCTGGAATCGGGGCTGGACAAACCGCCACTTGAGTGATTTGTATCGGTTTCTTGGAGAGCCGAATCGATCCCGAGCTTTTGCCGAGGAGGCGCGCGCTCTTTTCAGCGAGATTGGCGACGACGCTGGCGTCGCCATTTGCGACGACGACATCGCGAACGTCGATCGCCTCAACGGGAACTCTTTACAGGCTGACCGCCGTTTGCGGAGCGCCCTGGCGGCGGAGGCAAAGCATGGCTTGACCGGGCATGGTGGACTGCTATTGCTGTCGTTAGGCTTTTTGGCCTTGGGGGACGGCAACCCGATTCGCGCGCTGCTTCTTATCAGCGCGGCCCGAGCTACTCCGGTCGGATCCTCGCTCTGGCCCGCGGCGCGAGCGGAGCTCGAGCAGAGTCTTAGCGTGATCGAGGCGACGCTTCCCGCTGGCACATACGATCGAGTCTGGAATGAAGGTCAGGCAATGGGATTCGACAAAGCAGTCGAGTACGCAATGAGCGATGTTGGAGAGGGCCGTCACACAAGTTGACCCGGGCAAGGGCCCGCTGCCAAAAAAGCGCAACAGTCAAAAAACGAATCGGGGCATCCCATTGTTAATGGATGCCCCGCCTGAAATCCGAGGTTCGCGGATTGGCCGGCCTTAATGGGCCTTGAAGATGATCGTGGCCTGCTGCACGTTGCCTTGATCGGCAACGCAGCTCCCGGTGAAGTTCACCGTGGCGACGTCGGACGCCGGATTTCCCTGTCCATCGATTAGCTGGACGTACCACTTACCGGGTTTGACTCCTGGGCCGATTAGCCGATTCCAGGATCCGTTGGAACCGTTATTATTCGTGCTCGCGATGTACACGTTGCCCCAATCGTTCCAGCTCTTCAGGGTCATGCCATAGACGTTGTTGCCATTGGCGTCCTGGGTGTAGGCAATCATGTACGTCGTCCCGCAGTTCGGCCATCCCTGCACGCTGGCGACATACCAGGAATAATTGCTCGCTGGTGGCGGAGCCGGGGCGGGCGACGGTGACGGGGCCGGCGGGGGTTGAGTGGGTCCGGTCCCGCCCGGCCCTTGGACCTGGACCGCGCCCGCCGGCAGAAGTCCAGCTTCTTTGACCAGGTCGCCACCGAGCACACCCACGACCGTGCCGGGGGCCGGCATGCCGGAAACGCTGTTGGTCCAGAGTTGGATCGCGAACCGCTGGAACCGTTGAGTGATGAATGGCCCGTGCTGCTCCGGAGCCGACATCGGCAGACCGTACAGCTGAATCGCGGCGTCCTGGCTCCAGGACGGGATCGATCCCGGGTTCGGATTCGACATAAAGTAGCTCTTGATCGCGCTGTTGGTCAGCCAACCAAGACGAGTGCTAACTGCTTTGTTGTAGTCGCCGCCGGAGCCATCGTCGGCGATTGGCTTCGGGATGCCCTTTGCCGCGAGCAGCCAGTCATCCTTCGCCGCGCTTTGGAGCTGCTCGAAGGTGTTGCTCAGGAGCGCCTGGCCCCGCTCGGGCCGCCATTGGAGGACGCCGCGCTGGAACGGCTGGTAGTTGAAGCCGTCCGAACCGACGTAGGGTTCGGCAACCGGATAGCCCAGAGTTGCAACGCCGCCAAGGCGCTGGAATTCCGTCCAGAACTTGATCGTCTTGCCGTTCGAATCGGTCCCACTATCCCGAACCGAGTAGCCATTCCCGCCGCCACCGCCCGTCTGGGTGAAGAACCACCCGCCAGACACGGCGTAGTCCGGTCCGTTGTCCGCGAAGGCGGGTAGGGCCGCCGGAAGCGAAAGCGCCAGGATGAACAATAGTGGGAGGGCCCGAGCCCAAAATCTGGGACGCGTCATCGTGCGATGCATTCCTTCTCCTATATGGGCGTATGCCGGCGGTCCCATTGTACCGGTCGGTCCGGTTAGTCACAATTACCAAAGTTTCCTAACGAAGGAGCCAGGAGTCAGAAGCTAGGTGACAGAAGCCGCAATTGAGTCATGTCTCCGCCGATTAAATGTGGTCCATTTGAGCGAAAACGCCTTACCCACTACAATGTAAGGTGTGGCGAAGGTAAGGACTCGGTGACGGATTGGAGGGGTGTCAGATGGTTGTGGCTCGGGTAACTTCAAAAGGTCAGATAACGATTCCTAAGGAAGTTCGCGACCGTTTGTGCATCGAACCAGGCGATAGTGTCGAGTTTCGATTTGAAGGCGAGCGAATCGAGGTCATTCCCGTTCGGCGCCGTCGATTGTCAGAGTTTAGAGGAGTCTTCCGAGTCGGGAGTGTTCTGAAGATTCAGGAGGAAAGAGCTCGGGCCAGAGCGGCGCGCGCAGACCGCTTGACCGCCGATGAAACCTCCGATGGTGAATGAGGCTATTCTCGACACGAACGTTCTACTTCGCTACTTGACCGACGAGCCTCGTCATCTGGCCGACCGTGCCACGGAGATCTTGGATGCGGCCGACGACCATCGAGTGATCCTGGTCGTCGTACCTCTCGTATTGGCGGAGGTTGTGTACGTGCTTGAATCCGCCTACAAGTGGACCCGCGAGTCGATTGCGAACCAGCTTTTGGAGATCGTTGCCGCGTCTGTTCTCGATTTCAACGATCGGGAAGCGGTCATCCAGACCCTGAAATGGTACCGGGACGTGCCGAAGCTTGACTTCGCCGACGCTTATGTCGGGGCGGTCGCCCTGGGTCGCGGTCACGGCAGGGTGGTATCGTTTGATCGTGATCTGACGCGATTGCCGGGAATCGAGGCCACCGGACACTCGTCTCAGCTTGAGTAATTGGTAACTGGCTTCGCATTGCGCTGCTTGCCCCGTGCCGTCGACGCGACTATACTCCAGCTTGCCCATGTCCTCATACTCAGCGCGAAGCTCCTTGCTGCGGCCGGTTGACCCAGGACCGTTGGCGATTGATACCTCCCGGCCAGGTGGACTATCGCTTGTCGCCCCCGCCTTCATTGTTCTCTTGGGCTACGCGCTGCGCGTGTGGCATCTGACCTCGGTCAGCGTCTGTTGTGACGAGATCAATAGTCTGTCCTTTGCCAGCCGTCCACTCGGAGATCTACTCGCGGCGCTGGCGACATTCGAGCCGCATCCGCCCTTCTATTACGCTTTTCTTCACGGCTGGCTTGCCGTCGTCGGTCAGTCGGAGTTCGCGCTGCGCTATCCATCGGTTCTGTTTAGCACACTCGGCATTGCCGCTGCCTACCGGTTCGGTCGCGACATTGGTGGTTGGACCGCCGGACTAGCGAGCGCCGCGATTCTCGCGACCAGCCAGTTCTCGGTGCTCCACGCCCAGGACGCGCGGATGTACGCGGCGCTTCAGGCCTGGGTTGCGCTATATCTGGCCGGTCTCGTTCGCTACCTCAAGAGTCCGGGGCGGACGAGCGGACTGGTCGTCGGGTTCGCTGGCGCACTTGCCGCCTTTACCCACTACCACGGATTACTCGTCGTGGCGCTCGGCATTGTTCCGGTCGTGCTCGCCAAGCCACATCGCGGCGTTGCGCTGCGCCTCGTCCCCTTTGTCGCGATCGCGTGCCTTTATCTGCCGTGGGTCATCTTCGCTCACGCGATCTTCTTGACCTACCGTGGCTGGATGGACGTTGTGTCGCCACTGGACATTCTTCGCCGGTCGGTTGTCGCCTACAGCATTGGCGACGGGGTCGGCGGCGCGTTCGCCGCGTACGCATTGTTTGTCTTGCCTGCTCTCGCGTTCGTTGGAATATTGTCGCTTGTCGTGGGCCGGCAATGGCGGTGGCTGGCGACCCTCGGGTGCGTCGGAGCCCTGCCCCTCGCGGTCGTTATCGCGGCTGCCCTGATCGGTCGACCCCTCTACCACGAGCGCTACCTGATCGTTATTACCCCGGCGTACTCGGTGCTTGCCGGTCTCGGCTTGGCTTGGCTCGGTCGCGTCCGGCTCGCGGGCGTTATCGGGTGGGGCGCTCTCGCCGGCCTCGCGGCGGTCGCACTTCCGGCCTACTACTGGCCCACCACGCCGGCCAATCCAGACTTCCGGGCGTCGGTTGCTTTGATCGAGCGCGAGGCGGTCGGGCCGGCGATCGTCGTTATGTCCCCGCCGCAGGGCCCCAGCGTCAATTACTATCTGAAGGATCGCCTTCCTTCATATACGGCGCCCGGTACCGCTTCCGCCAATGACGTCGCGGCGGCGCTTGCCGAGCGGTCAGCCGACCGTCGTGAAGCCTGGTTCGTGCGCTATTCCTCCGGTAGCTGGGACGATTCGGTTGGCCGATGGCTCGAGGCGCACGCGTTCTACTTGCGTGACCGCTGGGTCACTCAGAACCACATTGTCACGTACGCGCTGGCGTCGACGGGCGATCTGGTCGACCGACCGGGGTCGGTCCGAGTCGACGGGCAAATCGACGTCTCTAACGTTCAAACGGGACCGCGCCAGGTTCAGCCCGGTGGTCGGCTTTTGGCGGGCTTTCATTGGTCTGACGCCCCGACCGGGCCGAACGCGCTTTCGCGTTCCGCGAAGGTGTCACTTCGATTGATCGACCGGTGGGGACAGACCGTTGCCCTCCTCGATCGCCCATTGGCGAATCCCGCGGGGCTAACGGCAAGCGACCTACCGCCGGTCTGGCAGGGCGCATTAGCGGTACCGATCGACGCGGTACCGGACCATTATCGAATGGAAGCGCGATTCTATAACGGAACAAACGGTCAGGGATGGCCGGTCGTCGACGCCTCCGGAGAAAAGGTTGACGCGATCGATCTGGGGACAGTTTCGGTCATCCCGATCGATGCATCCGACCTCGATCGGTCCGAACCGCTCGACATCTCGGCCGTGCCGGTTAGTCCAAGCCTGTTCGTTCAGCGAGTCCAATTGACCGGCGGACCGTACTCCCCCGATTCGACGCTGGTCGCGGCGTTCACCTGGGCTGCCCAGGGTGCACACAGCGGTCCGGTCGTGCCGGAGCTGGCAGTTCGATCTCCTCTGGGACAAATAGCTGCCTCGGTCAAGCGCGATGTCGCCGATCAACCGTACCGACTCGATCAGCTGCGAGCGGGAGAGCGGATTCGCGAGCGTCTCGATCTCCCGCTTCGAGGGGTTGACCAGGCGGGCACGTACGACGTCGTGCTGCGCACCGGTGCCGACCGAGCCTGGGCGAGTTTGGGTAAGGTTACGATCGCGGTCGATCCGACTCGTTACGTCCGTCCTCCGATGGTGGAGCCGCGATCCGATCTGTTCGGCAGGACCATTCGGCTGGTGGGCACGACGATCTCATCGGGAACGGTAGCGCCCGGATCGTCCTTCACTGTCAGCCTCGCCTGGCAAGCCGTCCGTCTGCCGACGGCCACCTACACCGTCTTCATTCATCTAGCCGATTCGACCGGCAAGCCGCTAGCTCAGAGTGACGGTGTCCCCGGCAACGGCCTGCGCCCGACGAGTCATTGGATCCTTGGCGAGTACGTCCTGGACGAGCACAGGCTAACCGTCCCAGCGACGGCTCCGCCTGGTGACTATCGACTCATGGTCGGACTCTACGAAGCCGACTCCGGTCGGCGAGCGGAGGTGCTGAGTCCGACCGTCGCCGGGCAGGCTGTTGATTTGGGGAAAGTGACCGTCTTTCAGCCCTAGTGGAGTGTCACATTTCGATTGGAGGTGTCGTGGAGTCGAAACTTAAACTGGTTTGTCCCCCCAGTGCAGCTGAAGCTTCGTCTCCTGGTATCGCTTCTCGCATGACGTACCACTATCTTCTCGATCCTCCTCGGACCCTTGACGAGATCTGCCGGTATATATCTGAGGAAAATCCTCTCGCCTGGTCCGTTGACAGGACCCGCGGGTACCGATACCATCTAGCCTGGCTGTTCCACTGTTTTGCGAATCGCCATAGAACCGATCGGTGGTGCCCGAGACATCGTCGCCGAACCGGGTTGACGGTCATCCGCGCGGGGAAGGGGAGTCATGGGGAAGATTGGGCGTCGCGGGTTTGCTTTGCTCATGATCGCGGCTTGGATCGCGCTCGTCGGAGGGGCGGCCCCGGTTAATGTCCGCGCCGAGTCGGCGCCGGTTACCCTGTATTCACCGGGGGCGGCCGGCGTGGCTGAAGTGCGAATAGGCAGGGAAACCAGCACGGTCCACCCTCCAGTGTCATTTGACCGGGGAGCTCGTCCCATTCACCCGATAAGTGCTGGGGCCGCAAGCCCAGTCGCGCCGCCCGTCGCCGCTGCCCATCCGGAGGGAGTGGCTACACTCGTTCACAACTTCAATGGGGTTAGCAGCCGAGACAGTGCCAAGACCAACTTCGGCCTCGAGTTCGAGCCGCCGGATCAAGGGCTTTGCGAGGGCAACGGCTACGTGCTGGAAGCGGTCAATTCCGCTTACACCGTCTACCGGCCAGACGGCAACGCCCTGGTTGGTCCGTTTAACGTGAACGACCTCTTCAACGAGGGGGCGCAGGAGTTCACGAGTGACCCTCGCTGCTTTTACGACCCCACGACGAAGACCTGGTTCGCCAGCATCCTTTTCATTAACAGCAGCAGCACCGCATCGCACCTAGATCTCGCCGTGAATTCGTCCGGAGATCCCAGGACGCTGTGGACCGTGTATCAGTTCGATACAACCGACCTGGGCGGTAACGGATGTCCCTGCTTCGGAGACCAACCTCTTCTTGGGATCGACCAATACAACGTTTACATCAGCACCAACGAATACTCGATCCTCGGAACCCAGGCAAACGGAGCCCAGATCTACGCCATCTCAAAGGCCGACCTGGTGGCCGGAAATCCGTCGCACTTCGTGCACTTTGGAAACCTGACCATTGGCGGCACAATGGCCTTTTCGGTGCAGCCGGCGCTGAGCACCGGAACTCCGGAGGCCGAGTATTTCCTGAGCTCGCTTGATCCCAACGGCACCTTCGACAACCGCATCGGCGCGTGGGCGATGACGGACCGCGGCGCCGTTGGGGTCGGTGCCTCGCCGGTGCTGTCGAGCGAGGTGATTGGCTCTGAAGTCTATGGCGTGCCCCCAAAGGCGGCGCAGAAGGGCTCCGCCAGCGTGCTCGACTCGGGCGACGACCGCATGCAGCAGGTGCAGTTTATTAGCGGGAACCTCTGGGGCGCGCTGACCACGGCGGTCACAATCCCGGGCGATCCGATGGAGCGCGCGGCCGCGGCGTGGTTCGACGTGCACCCCAGCCTCAACGGCGACCAGATCGGCAATGTGACCATCGCGAATCAGGGATACGAAGCGCAGTCCGGCAATTACGTCATCTACCCAGCGATCCAGGCGGACGCCTCTGGCAAGGCGGCCATGGTCTTCACCCTGACCGGGAGCGGGCGGTATCCGAGCGCGGCCTACGCGGTTCGGACGAGTGACACGACGGCATTTGGGGCACCGAAGGTGGCTGCCGCGGGCATCGGTCCTTACGATCCGACGGCGACGCGATGGGGTGATTACTCCTTCGCCGTCCTCGATCCGGCCAGCGGCATCTTCTGGATGGCCACCGAGTATATGCCGCCCCGCCCGAGCCAGACGCAGAACGGGAGGCGCAACTGGGGAACGAGGGTGGTTGCCGTCACCATTAACTGATAACGGAATCCTTCTAGCCCGGTAACAGGGGGACGCGTGCTGGCGAAAGTATTGACCTGCGCGGTCGTCGGGCTGGACGGCGCGCTCGTGGAGGTCGAGGCCGATATTGGTCTCGGCCTCCCCGCATTTACAGTTGTAGGCCTTCCGGATGCGGCAGTGCAGGAGTCGCGGGAGCGGGTTCGTGCCGCGATCAAGAATTCGGGTTGTGTCTTCCCGATGAGACGGGTCACGGTCAACCTCGCGCCGGCCGACCTCAAGAAGGAAGGCCCAGCCTACGACCTTCCAATTGCGCTAGCCATCGTGATGGCGACGCAGCAAGTGCCGACAACCGACGCGCGATCGTTGTACCTGGGCGAGCTCTCGCTCGACGGCGACGTCCGGCACACCGACGGGATCTTGCCGATGGTCAGCGTCGCTCGAGACAAGGGCATCGCGACCGTCTTCGTCCCGGCGGTCGACGCGCTCGAAGCTAGTCTGGTCGACGGCATCACGGTCATGCCGGTGAGCAATTTCGCGGCGTTGGCCGACCACCTCCGCGGCGATCGAGCGATCGCGCCCTATGTGCCCGATCCGTCGATCCTGGCAGCCGAACCCCACTTCACCTCGGACTTCAGCAGCGTCAAAGGCCAGGAGCACGCCAAGCGGGCGCTGGAGGTCGCGGCGAGTGGTGGACATAATGTTCTAATGATGGGCCCGCCCGGCTCGGGCAAGACCCTCCTCGCCCGTGCGCTTCCGTCGATCATGCCGGCGATGACACCGGACGAGGCGCTGGAGGTCACGAAGATCTACAGCGTCGCCGGTATGCTCCCGTCGGAAACGCCCTTGATTCGCGAGCGGCCATTCCGTGCACCGCATCACACGATCTCCCACGCAGGTCTCGCCGGAGGCGGCCGTTGGCCCCGACCGGGCGAGATCAGCCTGGCCCACCGGGGCGTCCTGTTCCTGGACGAGATGCCGGAGTTTGGGCAGCACATCCTGGAAGTCCTCCGCCAACCCCTCGAGGATGGCATGGTCACGATCAGTCGAGCCCAGGGGACGGTCAGCTTTCCGGCCAAGCTCGTGCTCGTCGGTGCCATGAATCCGTGTCCGTGCGGGTACCTTGGCGACAGCCAGCGCTCCTGTACCTGCTCCCAGCAGGTCGTCACCCGCTACCAGCGGCGCCTGTCCGGCCCCCTGATCGATCGGATCGACATCCACCTCGACGTGCCCAGGGTCGAGTACGACAAGCTCTCCGATACCCGCTCGGGCGAGACGTCAGCCGCGATTCGAGCCCGGGTCGAAACCGCCCGAGACCGCCAGCGCGCCCGTTTTCGCGGCAAGAAGATGCACGCGAACGCCGAGATGGGACCGGCCGAAGTGCGCGACTTCTGTCGGACCGACACCGCGGCCCAGAATCTCCTCCGGATGGCGATGCAGCAGCTGAAGCTGTCGGCGCGGGCGTACCACCGCGTGTTGAAGCTGTCGCGGACGATCGCGGACTTGGCCGGCGCCGACATTATTGGCGCGGCGCAGATCGCCGAAGCGGTCCAGTATCGGCCACGCGAGCGGGTGTAAAATTCGGTAATAGACTGTTCATGGCTAAGTATTGCGGCTCGTTATGGGCGTGGCAGGTGAGAGATGGTTCGAGGAACTTCCTCGCGTGTAAACCTAGACCCACGATGGGTCGATGTTTTCTGTCAGCAGCACCGAGTCCGTCGCCTGGCGCTTTTCGGGTCGGTCTTGCGTGATGACTTCCGTCCCACGAGCGACGTCGACGTGTTGGTCGAGTTTGAGCCTAACGCACGAATTGGCTTCATTGGCATGGCCGCGATGGAGCAACAGTTGAGCGAGAGAATTGGCCGAAAGGTGGACTTGCGGACACTGGCCGAGCTCAGTCGGTACTTTCGGCAGAAAGTCCGGGATTCGGCCGAGGTGCTCTACGAACGCCGATGACGCGGTTCGCCTGCAGCACATCTTAGACGCGTCTCGGGAAGCGGGAACATTCGTCCAAGGACTTGACCGTTCCGACCTCGATCGAAACCGCATGCTCCAACTAGCGCTAATTCGGTTGATTGAGGTTATAG
>CAZBQK010000027.1:27043-29021 GCA_964493975.1 uncultured Dehalococcoidales bacterium
CGAAACACGAAACCAAATTTCAACTGTGCCCTGGCCACTCGTCATCGCCATGCGAAACCGCCTCATTCACGGCTATTTCGATGTAGACGTGGAGCGCGTCTGGGACACCGTGGTCAACGACCTGCCGCCACTTATTGCTGCGATTGAAATCTACCTGGCGGGTGAACGTCCGGAGCCGTGCTAGGTATTCCGGCAGGCTATCTGTCGGCTACTTCCATTCCTTCTTTGGATCCAACGTGCGGTCGGTCCCGCAGGGATCGCACTGGCAGATTTCAGTTTGGTCAGCGTTACTCTTAAGCGAGACGGGTTAACTTGGCACGCCTTGGTCTTTGATTGCACTGAGAGCAGCTGCACGCGAACGACGCAGCAGTGAATCTCTAATGAAGAGTATTCGCAACGGAAGTCGGACAAAGTCGTCTGGGTGCCTAGCGTGTGCCGCATTTGCTGACAGTGAAAACGACATTAGACGCTTCATTGACCTGAACACGACGTTGTTCCTGGAGAAATGGAATGAACACTTCGGTGGCCGGTAACCGTGTCCTCGCCTTGGCGGCGGAGGTTTGGTTTACCGACAGCACCTTGAACGTCAGATTGCTTGACGGACGCGAGCTCGCGGTGCCGATTGAGTGGTTCCCACGGCTGCGCGATGCGACTGGACATCAACGTGCAGATTGGCGTCTCGTTGGGCGCGGGATTGGGATCCACTGGGAGGAGTTGGACGAAGACATTGCGGTCGCAGCTTTGCTCCGGACCTGACTTGGAAGGGTGAGATGACGGATGCCGTGTCGCTAGGGACCTGCCGGAGCGCGCCAATCCTCATGCAACCAGAACAATCACTCCAAGCTAACGACGACGTGCTGAAGCCTTCGCGCGATGGCGGGTTTTCCAGGTGGTGACGCGATCGGCGCGGCGGGTGAATAATGGTTAGACCTACGACCTCCCGTTTGGCGCTGGACCCACACTTGGTCGAGGATCTATGCCGCCAGGGTCCAGAAGTCGGTGAATACCTTCGACGGCTCCGGCGAATCCATCATGCGCTGGGTGAAGATGATGCCGATCATTCCCTCGGCCGGATCGGTGTATGCCGACGTGCCGAAGCCGCGGTCCCAACCGAATCGCCCTAGCGTGTGGAAGATTTCGTTGCGCTGAATGTCCACCGCCATTCCGAAGCCCCAGCTGGAATGCGTCCCGAAAAAGCTTTCGAAGCCCGAGCAACGCGCGGGCGTGAGTTGATCTGCAGTCATCAGCTCCACCGCGGCGCGCGAAAGAACTTGCTCGCGGCCGCGCCGGCCTTTGTTCAGCAACGTGCGGCTGAAGGCAAAATAGTCGTCGATCGTCGAGACGAGCCCGCCCGCGCCCGATGCGAAGGGCGGCTCAGATCGCCCGGCACTGTTTGCCACGTCGTCAAAGAAATCCAGCTTGTTCGTCTGGCGATTGAAGAAATAGAACGCAGGCAAGCGGTCGGTTTTTTCGGAAGGGACGTGGAATGCTGTGTCTTTCATGCCGAGCGAATTGAGGATGCGCTCGCTTTGGGTGTGTGCTTTATACTTCATCCATGTCTTTGCCGATTCTCGCCACTAAACTTTTTATCGCCCCGTCTCGGCCGAACGTCGTCCTCCGCCCCCGCCTCATCGAGCGGCTGAACGAGGGTCTGCACCGCAAACTGACCCTCATCTCGGCCCCGGCCGGCTTTGGGAAATCCACGCTGGTCAGCGACTGGCTCGTGGGGTGCCAGCGACCAGCTGCCTGGCTGTCGCTGGACGAAGGAGATAACGACCCCACCCGCTTTCTGACGTATCTCGTGGCTGCGTTGCGGACGATCACGGCGAATATCGGAGACGGGGTGTTGGGCATGGTCCAATCCAGCCAGCTACCTCCAACCGATGCGATTCTGACGGCCCTGCTCAATGACCTCACCACCGTCCCGGACCATGTCGTCCTCGTCCTGGACGACTACCACGTCATTGATGCCAAACCG
>CAZBQK010000028.1:0-28654 GCA_964493975.1 uncultured Dehalococcoidales bacterium
GAACTGGAAGTAGCCATCAACGGGCGCCGTGATTTCAATCGTGGCCGGGCCCTCCGTCAGGGTTTCTACGTTTTCAAGCACGAATACGTCATGGTGTTTCGTAAGCCGCGCGAGAGGACTGCTTCATTCCGGGGGCGAGCGACGAGGAGCGAAACCGAGGCAACCATCGTTCGGTGACCGGGCTGCAGGTTCGCGCTTGTCCTAACGACTGGCGCGGTGAGGATCGCCCGTGTGGCCATGGGGCGGACCGTGCCTCGGAAGGGTTACGGTAAACGTGCTTCCCCGACCCACTTCGGTCTCCACCCGGACTGCTCCGCCGTGGGCATCCACCAGACCACGGACGATAGAGAGACCCAGTCCGAGTCCGTCGACTCGATGGTGAATAGTAGGTGCCCGGTAGCCTTTATCGAAAATGTGGGGCAAGTCCTCCGGAGCGATGCCTCTGCCTCGATCGACGATGACGAAGCGGACCTCCTCTCCTCGATCCTCGACTCGCACGTCGACCGGTGCGTCTCGATCAGAGTACTTGAGGGCATTTGAGAGCAGGTTGCCGATGATTCGTTCGAGGCGATCCGGATCGGCCGCGACCACCACCTGGGGGCTTTCGACCCTCACCCTTTCGATCTCGACGACTCCAGTCAGCCGTCGAATCAGATCGTGGAGGAACGGTGCAACCTCTACCTCTTCGATTTCCAGAGACACGTGCCCGATCTCGACGTCAACGCTCTCGATCAGGTCCCGTAGTAACACGTCGAGACGCCGGCTGGCAACGTCAATAGCCTGAAGGCTCGCTTGGACCGACTCGAGTTTCTGGGAAGCGAGAGCATGACTAGCTAGTTGGGCCTGACCGCGAATCGTGGTCAGGGGCTGCCGCGCATCATGGGCGATCACATTGAGGAGCTCGGCGGTTCTCGCGGCGTGCCGCTCCACATCGGTCCGAAATTCCCGGGTATTTCCCAACCAAGAAAGGCGTTGTTGCCCGACCGGTGCGGTCTCTCGCTCGGGCCAAACCTCTTCCCACCTCGGCAGCCGCGGCTCGCGTGGATACATCTCTACCTCCTCGAAGCCGGTGCGACAAAGGCCGACGATACTGCCCACACTGGTCTCGTGTCGTCCGGCACCGATTGAGTTTGCCGCGATTGATTAGTTAGTTCACCACTCCTTGGACGGCCGTCTCCCGCCGAGGGAGACCGAGCTAATAACGAATAACTCAATGATTGGTCGAGGAAATGCTCTGCTGTTTTGCGTAGTCAATCGGGTTTGAGAGGTAGACCGACCGCCGGGGCGGCTGAAACCCCGGCGGTCGAGCGGAGGGGAGTGAATCCGCCGTCAGGAGGGCTGGACTCCCGACGGCGGATGGGGGAGACAATCAACCGCTGGGAGGGCTGGACTCCCAAGGGCTGATGAGGCAAGAGGTCAATCGCCGGGTCCGTCTCGGTCCGCATCGAGCATCGTCGATCGAATTGGACCGTCGTGACGCTCGGTAGTATGGCAGGGCTCAACCGAACACGACGTGAATTTCTGGTACGATTTCGTGAACGATGCAGGAACAAAACCGCCGACCGCGGTTCGTACTTCCGAAGCCAATCCGTCTTTACGATCAGAAGCCACGAGCGATCAGATGATCCTTAGAGCCATTCCAAGCGGTATACTCACCGTTGGCGTCCAGAATGGCGTGATGCGACAACAATTAACCGCGGTCGGAGGTCAAGTGACTGCCTTCATTTGCGCCACGTGCGGAGTTCAATTCGCTCCCCGGACGGATCGACCCGAGGAGCCGCCGTCGTGCTGTCCGATCTGCGAGGACGAGCGGCAGTACGTCGGCCGGAGCGGGCAGCGCTGGACGACGATGGAGGCGATGCGGGCCGGTGGCCGGACGAGCGTCGTCGCGGAGGTCGAGCCGGGACTGACGACGGTGAACACGTCCCCGTCCTTCGCCATCGGCCAGCAGTCTCACCTGATTCAAACGCCCGTTGGGAATCTCCTCTGGGAGTCGGTGAGTCTATGGGACGACGACGGAATCGCCGCGCTCAAAGCACGCGGCGGAGTCTCGGCGATCGCCATTTCCCATCCTCATTTCTACAGTGCAATGGTCGAGGTGAGCCACGCCTTCGGCGGAGTACCGATCTTTCTTCCGGCGGCGGACCGCGAGTGGATTATGCGGCCGGACCCCGCGATTCACTTTTGGGATGGCGAGACCGCCTCTCCTTTACCTGGCTCCGGACTCACCCTCATCCGAGTTGGCGGCCACTTTCCAGGCGCTACCGATCTTCTCTGGCCCGACGGCGCCGAGGGACGGGGGGTGCTCTTCTCGGGTGACGAGCCTCAGGTCGCGGCGGACACCCGCTGGGTCAGCTTCTTGTACAGCTATCCCAACATGATTCCGCTTTCGTCCAGCGAAGTGCGCCGAATCGGCGCAACGCTAGCTCCCTATCGATTCGATCGGATTTACGGGAGTTGGACTGGCAAGGTCGTCCCCACGGATGGACATGGGGTGGTCGCCCGATCGGTCGAACGCTACGTACAGTACGTGACGGATCGTTAGGGGGCCGCGGCAAGACCGTCCACGCTTTTCACCTGGTAGCCTGCCGGCCATTCCACGTCCAGACGTTGCCACGACGCTCCAGCGTCGGCGGAGCGATAGATCTCGCCCCCGTGGGGAACGCCGTAGAACACGTGGGGCTCGGCGTCGTGGGCGGCCAGAACGTAGGCCAGGGTGCCGCGCGGCTCCGGAAGACCCGACGTGACTTGACGCCAAGGCCCGTTCATCGTTCGACGGTAGATTGCCGCCTCCGGACCCTGAAAGACGTAGCCCGCTCCCGGTGGTCCACCTCGCGATCCGCGATACGCCGACGCATTCGCTCCCGTCGGTTGCCCCATCGTGCCGTTGTGCGCCTGTCTGGGGCCGGGTGAAACGGAAACGACGACGGTGTCGGGATCGGCCGGATCGACCGCCAACCCCCAGAGGTAGTGCCAGACGAAGCCGGCATCGTCTTCATGCCAGGTGGCGCCCCCGTCCTCGGATTCGGCGTAGCCGCCGCCGGCCGCTTCGTACACCCGTCCCGGGGCGAGACGGTGGGCCCGCAAGGTATGGCTGTCCGGCTGGGCGCCCGGTTTACGGTCTTCCCAGGTTAATCCTCCGTCGAGGCTGCGCATCACGCCGCCGAGCTCGATCCCGACGAACAGTCGCTCGGCCACGTTCGGGTCCGGCTGGATCCAGCGCACGTGATGGGTCCAGGGGCGCGGGGGAAAGCTCCACGTCGGCGCCGACGGTAGATATTTGAGAGCAGGTCGTTCGACCCAAGAGCTCCCGCCGTCCTCCGATCGAAACAGTGCGCTTGGCTCGGTCCCGGCCCAGACGACGCCTTCGCCATTGACTCGCTCGAGGGAGCTGACCGACACGGCCATGACCTCAGTCGAGGTTATGCCGGGGCCGACTGCTTCCCAGGTGGCGCCGGCATCGCGACTCCGCCAGAGGCCGCGACCGAAAGTTCCGCAGTACACGCGTTCTGACCGCTGAGGATCGACCGCGACACATTGAGTGGGAGCGCCGTCGAGTTTTATCTCCCCTTGCCAGCGTCCGTTGCGTTCGCGGACGACCGCGAGCGCGTTGCCTGCCGCGAGGTATAGCGTGGTCATTCTGGTCTCCCATCGCCCGACGGTATCGGTCCACCTGCCGCGCCTCCGGATTCGGATGGCGCGCAAGTATGTCTCACTAACGATTGTACCGCCGGGCGACTGGATCCGGCCGCTTAGCGTGTCGGTCGAATGTTCTGGTTCATCGAAAACACGTTCGCCGGATCGTAGGCGTTTTTCAACGTGACCAAGCGTTCGAAGCTCTCCGAACCGTAGGCGGCCCGAACTCGATCGTCTCCTTCGCCGACGCCGAGATAGTTAACGTAGACTCCACTCGTGTGTGGACGCATCTCGGTCCAGAACTCACGGGTCCAGGCGACGTTCGGCTCTGCCTGGGACTGGTCGGCCCAGCGCGAGACGATCGCCAGATTGTAGTCAGCGTTGCGGTGCGCGAACGCATTGGCGTTATGGCTAACTTGCCGCACCGCCCCGCCGAGGTGCTCGATCAGGACCGCGGTCAGCGGTGAGGGCGCTTTCCGAAAGCGATCGACGATCGCATCGATCGCACCGTCGGCGAGACCAGAGAGAAAGTCCGAGCGCCAGTAAACCTGAAGGCCTGGTGGGAAAGCAGCGTCAAGCGACGACTGTAATTCGACGTAGCTCATTGGTCGCACCAGGTCGGCAATCGGGGGACCGAATGCTTGCATGGGACGGATTGCTTTTTCGCCCTCATCGATCGGGCCGTTGTAGCAGACGAGGATGGCAAGAACTGGAAAGCCGTCGGGCGAGGTCATGAGACCGGCGAACGCGGTCAGCTGGTTTGGAGCCGTCGCGGTCAATTCACGGTAGGTTCGGAGAACCTCTTCAGCCCGGTCAACCGGGTAGACCAGCATGCCGCCGAGGATTGGACCGACCGGGTGAAGACGGTACTCGAACGAGGTGATGACGCCGAAGTTGCCTCCACCGCCTCGGATTCCCCAGAAGAGATCCGCGTTCTGGGTCTCGCTGGCCGTCAAGCTCCGTCCGTCGGCAGTGACCAGGTCGACCGACACCAGGTTGTCGCAGGCGAGGCCGTAGCTTCGCATGAGCCATCCTAGCCCACCTCCTAGCGTCAAGCCGGCGATACCCGTGGTCGAAATCGCGCCGCCAGTCGTCGCCAGGGCATGCGCCTGCGTGGCGCGATCGAATTCGCCCCAGGTCGTCCCGCCTCCAGCGCGAGCGGTCCGCCGAATTGGGTCGACGTCGATGGCATTCATCGACGATAGATCCACGACCAGACCGTTATCGCAGACGGCGAGGCCGGCCGCGTTGTGACCCCCACCTCGCACGGCAATGCGCAAACCATTCGCCCGAGCGAACGCGATCGCCTGCGCGACGTCTGCCGCGTCGGCGCAACGAACGATGAGCGAGGGTCGCCGGTCGATCATGCCATTCCAGACGGTCCGAGCGGCGTCGTAACCTTCGTCGGCGTGACGAAGAATCGTTCCTCGAACTGAGCGCCGGAGTCGTTGGATTGCCGCGTCGGAAAGCGCATCGGTGACAACCATGGGTCTACCATCCTTTCGTCTAGTAACAGTGCTGCCGGTGGAAACGCACATTCGGACCCGTGGCGGGGTGCGTTCACTAGCTGGCCCCAGTCTAGAAAGGAAGGCGATTCGGGGCGTCTCCCAAAAGGGATATCTCGCATAACGCGGGGGCTCAGGAAGGACGGCGATCCCCGAGACCGCGCGCGATGGCCCAGGCGGCGATGGCGGCTCGCGAGGTGACCCCCAGCTTTGAGAGAATGCGTTTGACGTGGAGAGTCGCGGTTCCCGAGCTGATGACAAGTGTGTCGGCGATTTGGCGATTGGTCATGCCACGTGCCACCAACGCCGCGACGTCACGCTCGCGTGGTGTTAGGGAGTCAGGTTCGTTTGCCGATGGTGATGGGCTAGACTGACGGTGCGCTCGCCGGGGCTCCGTCACAATCTCATTGACGCAAGCGGTCACATCGGACCAGGCGGCAGTACGTCCGGCAAGTAGCTCAGCCTCGAGGGTGCTGGCGTCGATTCTCGTACGCGCGGTGAGCACGGTGTTTTGGTACGCTTTCTGGTTCGAAGGCCACATCGTCGCGCCAATGGCGTCGAGAAGCCCATCGGCTGCCCCGATCAACCAGGCCGCCCGCCGTGGCTGTTGGTCCGAGACTGTACCAGCCAGCCCCGCCAAACATTCCGCGACACCACGGCGGTCGCCCTGTTGATGAAAGAGATTCAAACTATCGCGGAAGAGCTCTGCCGCGCGCCGAAAGTCGCCCTGATGAAGTGAGACGTGAGCAAGATTGTGGAGAATGCTCGGGATGCCAGCACGCTGCCCTACCAGCTGAAATTCTTCGAGACTTTCGCGATACCGGGCAGCGGCTCGTCCAGCTTCACCCAGCTCACGGGCTACGTCGCCGAGACTGTTGAGAACCTGGGCCACGAAAAAGCCGTCGCCAACCTCTCGGAAGAGAACCAGCGCGCGCTCCAGGTGCTCGCGAGAAGAAATGGAGTCACCACGCCGCAGTGTCCGGAGAGCTCGCACTTGCTGCACGATTGCCAATCCCCAGTCGTCGCCAATTCGGGTAAATAGTCGCTCGCTTTCGTCGAGGCGCGTTTCACTCTCGCCGGTAACGTCACCTGGCTCGTCGACCATGCACCGAATGGCGAGGTCGAAGGCGCGCTCCGCGATATCACCCAGGTCGTCGTGAAGATCAGCGCCCTCTTCCAGCCATCGCCGCGCGGCGGCTTCGTCCCCACTGAGCCAGGCGATGAGCCCGGCGCTGGACGTCACCTTGGCTCGGGTTCGGCGACTGAGACGGTCCGACGTTGCCGTTGCCCGCTCGAGCCATTCCCGTCCCTCGCCGACGCGCGCCGCGCGAACCCAAAACCACCGAAGACCCGCCGCCAATCGAGCTCGCGTCTCCCAAGCCTCGGTTGAGTCCGATTGCACGCCCCACTCAAGAGCGGCCCGAAAGTTGTCGAGGTCGTCCTCGATTGTCTGGCGCCAGGTGCCCCGCCGTCCAATTCGAGCGACCGGCTCGAATTTGTCGGCAAGTGCCAGGAAAAAGCTGGCATGACGCCGATAGACTGCATCACGTTCGCCGCTGCCATTCAATTTTTCCATTGCGTATTGCCGGACCGGCTCGAGCAGACGGTAACGGCTACCACTCGCGCCGCTGGATGCCACGACGAGCGACGCGTCGACAAGACGGGAGAGGCTTGCTAGAACTGAAGCGGCGGTCGACTCGTCGTCAGGAATGACGTCTTCAACTGCCTCCACGCTGAAACTCCCAGCAAAGACGGCCAGTCGTCGCATGACCTGACGCTCCGGATCGCCTAGGAGGTCGTAGCTCCAGTCGATCGTTGCCCGCAACGTCTCCTGGCGCGGTACGACCCGATTTCCGACGACGAGTAATTGCAGGGCGTGATCGAGACGTTGCGCGATGACGTCGACGCTCAGGGTTGGAACGAGCGCGGCGGCCAGCTCGATTGCCAGGGGAATGCCGTCCAGGCGTCGGCAAATGTCGACGACGGCGAGTGCGTTCTCGGACGTCAAGCTGAACCCTGACTGACGAGCAGTTGCACGGTCGGCGAATAACTGGATCGATTCGATCTTACGAAGATTGGGCAGAGACCCTTCCGCTTCGGGGCCCGCAAGCCCGAGCGACCGCACGCGCCAGGCGTTCTCCCCGTCCACCCGCAGCGGCTCACGACTCGTCGCCAGAACTCGGAGCTCCGGCGCGTGACGGAGCAGCCAATCAATCAGCTTGGCACACGCGACGGCGAGGTGCTCGCAGTTGTCCAGGACGAGAAGAGTCCGTCGACCGACAATATGAGCGGTCAACGTCTGAAGAATCGATTGGCCGGGCTCTTCCTGGATACCTAGCGCGTCGATGACCGATCGGGGGACTCGGTCTGGATGTCCAACGGCGGCTAGCTCGACGAACCAGATGCCGTCGGGATAGACCGGCTGTGACTCACGGGCGACCCGTAACGCCAGGCGCGTCTTTCCACAGCCACCGGCACCAATAAGTGTGACGAGCCGGCCGGTGTCAAATAGCCCTTTGATCTCCCGGATGTCCCGGATCCGCCCGACAAATGTCGTCAGCTCGCTTGGAAGATTGCCGCGATAAGCGGTTTCTCGGGGTGACCGACGACGTGGTTCCATTGCGCACCGCCCGACTCGGATCGACTGCTCCAGCGCTATTTCCCAGGGTACTGCCTGGTTGCCCGGTAGGGGCGCACGGCCGTGCGCCCCTACGTTTGACGGGCACCGGCTTCTGGAACCGGCGCCTTGGTCTAGCTCGCGGCCCGCTGGCCAAGAGGGATCTATCGGTCGATTGGTCTACCCGGCGGGCTACAATGCCGCCCGCCGAGCCGCCTCCAGATTCTGTTGAGAGACGAGTAATGGGACGCCGCAACCCGGCGCCAGGATCAAGCCGCGTCCGCCGACTTGAGCGACGGCGTCCCGCACCTCCGCCGCGACCTCGTCTGGCATGCCGAGAACCAGGTTCCGCTCGTGGTCGATCCCCCCCGCGAGGCATTTCGACGTCACGGCCCGGGCGGCCTTCAGCGATGGCCCGTCGAAACGGTCGTACCAGTTGAGGACGTGGGACGGATAAGAGGCCAATTCGTCGAACATCAGCTCTTCGCCGTGGAGGTGAAGCATCGTCAGCTTGGAGTCGCCGTGAAACGCCTCAAGGACCGGGCGATCGTAGGCCCGACCGATCGATTGATACTCGGCCTCGGTCAACACGCGTCGGCTTGCTTCCTGGATCGCGTAGAAAATGCCGTCGGCGCCGTTCGCCAGACACGCGCGGGCGAAGGCGACGAGCGTTTCGCTCATCGCTCGGAGCCCGGCATGCAGCGCGTCCGGCTGCTCGCGCAGGTGTCGCACGAAGGTGTCGCGACCAGCGGCGTGCGATGCGAGCATCGACGGCGCGAACAGCGTCGCCAAAATTGGCGCGTCTCCCCGGAGAGCGTCTCGAACCATCCGAAGCAGGCTGAGCTGCTCCCCAAGCACCCCTTTCGTCGGGTCGAGGGGATTCAGCTTCGTCCAGTCCTCGGGTGTTTTGACGGGGTAGACTTTTGGCAGGTAGTAGCCGCGGGATGGGTGGTAGCCGTCGAAGGTGGCTCCCCAGTCCTCGAGTCCCCAGGAGCTACGGAACATGACTTTCACAACGTCCATGTCGTAGTGCCGGTGCAAGTCCACCGTTGTTTCCGCGAGCAGACGGGCGTCGTGGTCGATCTGGGGGAAATGCATCCAGAAAGTAAAAGGAACGCGATCGACTGGCGCGCCTTTGAGCGCCGCCTCGACGCGTTCCCACTTCGCGTTACGGGCCATTGGGGCCTCCTATAGATGGCACCCCAATGATAGGCCGAAGCTTTCGGAACGTCTAATCTTAGTCCACGATGAAGACCGCACGCTTTTGCGTCGCAAAAGCGTGCACAGTCTTCATCCTGGACTTACTGTGGACTCCCTTTCAGAGAAACGCCACCTTCGAGAACTGCTGTCCAAGGATCGAGGTTGAGTCGGCTTGCAGCCAGTTTTCGAGCACGGTCGCGTAAATCGAGCGAAAGTCGGTGGCAAAATGGAGATTGCCGTTGTCCAGCTTGCTCAGATCCGGTGGATCGCCGATGATTCCGCCCTTCACGCCTGAGCCCATGACGAACAGTGGCGCGGCGGTTCCGTGGTCGGTGCCGCCGGACGCGTTTTCGCCGGCCCGACGGCCGAACTCGGACCAGGTCATGGTGATGACGTCGTCGGCTTTGCCGTGGGCGGCGAGGTCGGCCTGAAACGCCGCGATTCCGTCCGCGAGGTTCTGGAGCAGGTCGGAGTGGTGCTTCGCCTGGGTCGAATGGGTGTCAAAGCCGCCGAGCACGACGTACCCGACCCGCAAGCCGGCGTCGCGGGCGATGAGCGCCGATAGGAGCTTTAGTCCATCGCCAAGGCCACCCTTCGGATAGTTGGAAGTGGCGGCGGTTTGGTGTTGGGTGACGATGTCCTGAATGTCCTTGCTGGTTTGCTCGGCGGTCGAGGCGGTAGCTTCCAGCAGGGCGGCGTAGGGCGCCGGGGCGGAGTAGCTCGCGTACAGCCGGTTGAGCGCGTCCGCTCGCGACGCGCCCCCCTTCACGTAGCGGGGATCCGGCTGAATTCGGTATTCGCCGATAGCGCTCAATGCCGGGGGTGGCACGGCTGGACAGCATAGCGCCGGTGCGAGAGCGGGACCGACACTCAAAGCCTTGAAGGGGTGGCCATCGGAATCGACGCTGCCCCCCACGAGGGTTGAAAGCCAGCCGTCATGCCGTCCCATCGCTGGGTCGGCCGTCTGCCAGATGTCCATTGCCTGGAAATGCGAAAGGCTCGGGTGATCGTAGCCGACGTTCTCGACGATGGCGAGCTGTCCGGCATCCCAGGCCGGCTTCAGAGCCTTGAGCGAGGGATGGAGGCCAAGGTGGTCGTCGAGATGGATGATGTCGCCCTCGGGAACGCCTAGAGTTGGCCGAAGCTGGCGATAGCGAGAATCGGCGTAGGGGATCACCGTGTTCAGGCCGTCGTTCCCACCGGCTAATTGGATAATGATCAGCGTTTTCCCGGGTGCCAGGCCGGCCGACGATGCGCGCTTATCGGCGGCAGCCGCGGCAATGGCGCGGCTAAAAATCGTCGGCATGAAAGCGCCAACCGAGACAACGGCGAGGCCGCTGAGCACGAAGTCGCGACGCGTAAGTCCAATCACAGTAGTTCCCTTCCCAACCGACGTGTTTCGAGCTTCGTTGTGTTCCGATGTGACCATGACAAGACGCGAACGCCCCCTCTGCCCCCTCTCCTTCTGGGAGAGGGTTGGGGTGAGGGTCGTAGCCCCTGTTCTTTCCCCTCTCCCCACGGGAGAGGGGAGAGCCGATCATCAGCTCAAGTGATATTCCGGCATCGCCAGCATTAAATAGATCGCCCCTCGTCGTCGCTCGTCCAGCCAGGCGTGATTCGCCTGGCTCAGTGTTGCTCCGTTCGGTGGGGTTAGATAGTCGACGAGGACCTGGCGCTGATCGGGGCTGATCTGGCCGTCGAGAAAAACCTCGGCAAGGCGATTGACGACGTCGTCTGGCGTCGCCAATCCTCCGACGAGCGCGTTGAGATCGAACCCGGCTGGAGGACCCGGGGGATTCTTGCGGTCGGCGCCTGGATTGACTGCTCCGGCGATCCGGTTGGCCAGGTTCAGCCGCGCCAACCAGGTTCCGCTGGTGAGCCAGCTCGATCCACCGTGCCACCCGGCTACGTTCGGGGGATTGAACAGCTCCTGGCCCATCTGAGCACCTTCGTACGGCAGCCCCTTCGCGTCGGTCTCCAACCCAATCGTCCGTGCAATGCCGACGATGTACTCCGTCGGGCTCTTCACCAGCGCTCGGTACGCCTGGGCTGAGAAGAAGGCGTCGGAGGTTAAGATCGCGCCGACCAGCGCCCGAATCGAGTAGTTGCTCGACGTATAGACGTCGACGAGGGGCTGGAGGACGTCGTCGGGCGGATTGGGATACGCGAAGAAACCGAAGAGTTTTTTGGTGATGAAGTGCGCCGAGGCCGGCTGCTGGACGATGATGTCGACGATGTCGTCGCCCCCGAAGTTGCCGGTTCGCCCGAGAAACGTTTTCGGGCCGACGTCGTGTTGGCGGGGCTCGAAGACGTACTCGACCTGGCCAAGCTTGAAGTTTCCGCGCAGTCCCCAACCGGTGAAGGCGCGGGCGCTTTCTCGAACGTCAGCCTCGGTGTAGTTGCCGATCCCGAGCGAGAACAGTTCCATGAGCTCGCGCGCGTAGTTTTCGTTAGCGTGGCCCTTCTTATTCGACGCCGTATCGAGCCAGATCATCATGGCCGGATCGCGTGATATGCCCTTGAGAATGTCCGGAAAGCGTCCGAGCGAGTTCGTCCGAAGGAAGTTATTCTGATCGACCATTGGGGTCGTTCGACCGACTTTGCCGATCCCGGATGTCAGCAGGCCGTGCCAGAAAAGAGCCATCTTCTCTTCGAGAGGCCTGGCCGTATAGATCATGCGGGTTAGCCACCAGCGTCCGATGTCTGGACGCTTGGTTAAGTCGAGACCAAGAGACTGAAGCCGTCGGTCCAGATCGCTATTGTCAATTTGGTCGAAATTGACGAGTCGGTCGACGGCACCGGCGATTCCGAGCGCTCGATACCTAGCTAGCTCGGTTGGACTGGCGCCGAAACCGGCCCGCCGCATCAGGTGGCGCAGCTTCAGCTCGTCGGTGAGGGCTCCAACCGAGACCGGACCGCTGGAAGACCCGGCCACGTCCACCGCGATCATGGCGCCGATGCTGGCCGTGACCGCGCTGACGAGAAATCCCCGTCGGCCGAACTTGATTCCGGCCGACCTAACAGTAGGTTCCATGGTGCCGCTACTCCTCGGCGCGCTGCCTTTCCGGTCCGTCAATCATTCCCAATTGCACTCATAAATCATTCAGCCGATCGGACGAGGATGTCGATCCGTCCGACGTCCTCAGTGGGCAGACGTTTTTGAACTATTGCAAGGCGTTCCCGCGTGAAAGGCGATGGATTCGGCGCGTGAGGACGGCAGCCACGGTCGTGCAAGCCACGACGGCGATGAAAGGCGGAAGAGTGAGGGCATCGGTCAGTGTCTCCACCAAGGTCCGCGTCGGTCCGAGTAACTTGGTCCAATACAGTTGGGAGCCAAGCCGGTACGAGGCTGCTCCGAGCACGACCAGGATGCCGGCGTCGAACGCTATCAACCAACGTCTGGCAGTGTCGTGGAGGCGCGTCATCCGGGCTTGACTCAACACGACCCTCCGAACATCAGACGGAGGATCAATCCATTCGAGCGATTGGAACAGCTCGTCGACGTCGTCGGGGCGCGACTCTTCCAAATTCATGACGCTTGTCTCCTGCCGAAATGACCGTTAAGCGCCACGGTCAACCACGCCGAGCGGTCTCAGATCTGTCCCACCAGGACTTTTCGGAGAGTCGCCTTGGCGCGCTGGAACAACGTTCGGGCGGTCGGTTCCGGGACCCCAAGACAAGCGCCAATTTCCGCGAAACTAAGATCGCCCTGATAGCGCAACGTCACAACCGCGCGGTACCGGGGAGCGAGAGTGCCGATAGCAGAATGGAGTATTCGTTGAAGGTCCGAACGCTCGGCTAATTCCTCGGGGAGCGGGCTCGCGTCGGGAGCGTCCAGGAAAAACTCACCCTCTTCGTTCTCGTCCGACACCTTGAGACTCGAGAACGGGATTGCCTCTTTTCGGCGGAGACGGTCGATGCACTGGTTGCGCAGAATCCGGAAGAGCCATGGACGAATTGGCAGGCCAAGGCGAGACGATGGCAGAGCGCGGTAGGCCTGAATCAAGGTCTGCTGCGTCGCGTCGGTTGCGTCCTCGTAGCTAGCCGTCAGGCGGTACGCCACGTTGAAGAGCGGGCGCTCGTAGCGGTGAACGACTTCGGCGAATGCTTCATCGTCGCGGCAGACGCACGCGGAGACCAGCTCATCGTCAGTGGCGTGGGCCCAGTCTTCCCGCCCCTTTGGAGTCGACGTTGTTGGGCAGGAAAACGGTTGTGCGATGGCGGCAACGTGGGATCCGGCGGCCCGCGCCATGACCTGACTTGCCATTACACCCTCCTGGTTTGTTTACCGCCAGTGAGGCGGATGGAACCGGAAACATCCTTCTGTTATGGATGTCGCCGGAGGGTGTCAGGAATGTACGGCTGCCGCCGGAATCTCTTTTACTTACTCGGCGAAAACCTGCGCTGCTTCCCAACGGGCCGCGGCACTGGCGAGACTGAAGCCACGCGCGCAGGATGGCGCACCGTCGTCGGTGCAGCAGAGCCACGAGCCAGTGGGAGTCTGGTGGCAGACGAGCACCGCGCCCTGAACAGCAACCTCGACGGTCACGCCGGGACGCTCCAGCTCCGTCAGAGCGTCGTGTGATTCAGCCATCGAACGGTCGGTCATCGCGTACTCCTCTATCAGTGAATACGCCATGGTAAATACACTTCCAAGCCCGAGTCAAGTGGTTTTGCGTGCGGTCGCGGGTGCCGGAGCGGCCGGCTGTTTTTCCGCGAACGATTGCTTGATTCGCCAGATGCTCCGGGGGTAGCGGCTCCGCAGCAGCTTCCAATTTTCCAGGAGATCGTCGGCGACGTGGCTCTGCTTGTACGTCGAAACGGCGAAGAAGTATTGAGCCTCTGGGGCCACCGCGCTCGTTGGGAAGCGGTGCAGGACATCGTCGTAGATCGCCGCCGCCTCGGCCTCTCTCGTGGTTCTGAGCGCGGCCTGGGCCTGGGCCGCCAGAAGCTGGGGTAGGAACTCGAATGGTGGAAGGTAGCCGTTCCAGCGGTACAGCTCGAACCCGTCCGCGGCGAGAACCCGTAGGTCCGGCGTCCAGAACTGGCGGAACTGTTGGACGATCGGCTTTGACGCATCAACGGTCACGTCGATCTGGAGCGGCACGAATCGTTGGGCGATCGTTTCGGCGACAGCTGGTTCAGAGTACGTCACGGTACTCAGCTCGCGGCAGCCGCCTCAAGTAGGAGAGAAGAAATCAAGGAGAACGAACTTGCCCTGTTTGCCCGCCTCGGTCAGGGCATCGGAGAGATTGTGATGCCAGGGAATTGTCGTCGGCATCGACGTCATGGGAACACCTCAATCTAACGAATGCTCGTCGTCTTTCGCTCTCGCGCACGGAGAAATAGACGTTGGTGCTCGTGCAAGTAAGAAGCCACGCCGTTGCCGGCGGCCTGAGTGCTTGCGCCTGTCTCCCGCCAGTGCCATACTCCGACCTATCCTGTCGGGGCGAGGTTGCCAATGAACGGTCGAGTGGTCGTGTCGAACGGGCCAGGTAAGCCATTCGAGATTCGAGAGTACCCGGTTGCCGATCCGGGTCCCGACGAGATCTTGATCAAGATCACCCTCGCGAGCGTCTGCGGATCGGACCTGCACATCTGGCGCGGCGAAACTCCCCCGCTTCAACGCGCCCCGGGCGTGCCCGGGCACGAAATGGCCGGAGTCGTTGCCAAGCTCGGGAGAAACCGACAGACCGACACCCTCGGCCGCCCATTGAAGGAGGGCGATCGGGTCGCCTTCGCCTACTTTATTCCATGCGGGTCGTGCTGGGCCTGTTTGACCGGAACGACCGGCTGTCCAGATCGTTATAAGAGCCGTTCCGGTCTGACCGTCGACGATCCTCCTCACTTTTATGGGGCATACGGCGACTATTACTACGTTCTTCCTCGCCAGTGGATTTACCTGGTTCCGGATGAGCTCGGCGACGATTTGGTCGCGCCGGTCAACTGCGCGTTGTCTCAGGTTATCTACGGACTGAATCGAATCGGCGTGTGGCTTGGCGATACCGTCGTCATCCAGGGGGCCGGTGGTCTTGGAATCAACGCCGTCGCGGTCGCCCGCGACATGGGCGCCGGTCAGATCATCGTGGTCGACGGCGTCCCCGAGCGTCTCGAGCTGGCTCGCGCGTTCGGCGCCGATGCCACGATTAGCCTCCACGACCTTCCCAACCGCGCCGACCGGGTGCAGCGGGTGAGAGATCTGACCGGTGGCGTGGGGGCGGACGTTTGCGTCGAGGTGGCCGGAGTGCCGGCCGTCGTTCAGGAAGGGATCGACCTCCTGCGAGTCGGCGGCCGCTACCTCATGATGGGAAACATCGTCCCGAACGCGAGTACCGAGATCGTGCCCCATAACGCCGTGCGACAACCAAAAACGTTGCATGGAGTCCTGTCGTACGACGCGTGGGTCATTCCTCGCGCCCTCGACTGGCTCGTTCGCGCGAGAAATCGCTTTCCCTTCGACCGTTTACTGGCCGCGCACTACCCACTCGAACAGATCGAGCTGGCGTTTCAACAGGCCGACTGGGCCGCTCGGGCCGGTCAGGTGCCCCGGGCGATTATCGCTCTCTAAGGTGTCGGAACAGGATCGTATTCCCACCGAACGGATCAATCCGGGAACCTCGGACCTCGATCGTCTGGACACGCTTGGCGTGCTCGAGCGACTCAACGACGAGGACCGTCTCGTCGCGGTCGCCGTGCGCGCGGCGCTCCCGGCGGTCGCGCGGGCGGTCGACCTCGCCGTTGAAAAATGGCGATCCGGCGGTAGAATCGTCCTGTTTGGCGCCGGCACGTCGGGCCGACTGGCCCTTTTGGATGCCGCGGAGCTAGGGCCGACGTTTGGCGTTCCACCGGATCGGTACCTCGCGCGACTGGCTGGTGGCGCGAAGGCGCTCCAGCTCCCGGTGGAAGGAGCCGAAGACGACCGCGCCGGCGGCGAAGCGGCCGCGCGCGATCTATCGCCCCGCGATGTCGCGTTTGGCATCGCCGCCAGCGGCCGAACCCCCTGGGTGCTCGGCGCGATGTGCGCGGCCCGAAGCCAGGGCGCCACGTCCGTCGGACTGACCGCTTCTCCGGGGTCTCCGCTCACGACCGCGGTCGACGTTTCGATCGTCGTCGATACCGGTCCGGAGGTCATCGCCGGCTCAACCCGGCTGAAGGCCGGTACTGCTCAGAAGCTCGTTCTCAACTCCTTTAGCACCGCGCTGATGGTGCGGCTCGGAAAGGTGTACGAGAATCTGATGATCGACGTTCAGGTCACGAACGAGAAATTGCGCCAACGCGCCGTTCGGCTCGTCGAGCGTATTGCCGAGGTGGATCGGAGTCGAGCCGAGGCCGCGCTTTGGGCCGCGGGTGACGTGAAGACGGCCGTCGTCGCGCTGCGGCGGAATGTCACGGCTCCGGTCGCGCGGGAGCGCTTAGCGCGTGCCGACGGGAATTTGCGACGGGTGCTGCACGAAGGAGTCGATCCATGAGCGCTCAGCCCATTTTCGTTGGGGTCGACGGCGGTGGCACCCGCACCGTCGCGCTCGTTGGCCGCGGGGCTTCCCTGGGAACATCGACCGAGAGTGACGTTGTCCTGGCCCGGGGAGAAGCCGGACCTTCGAATCCACAGGTCGTCGGATTCGAGAGCGCGGCAGACCATATCCGCGATGCGATACGCGATGCTCAGAACAGTGCCGAACGGCTCGGGCATCCGTCCTCCTTCGAGCGGGTAACCCTCGGAATCGCGGGGTCGAGTCGTCCGGCGGATCGGCCGCGCCTCATCGCGCTGGTCGCCGAGCGTCTCCACGTCGACGTCGCCGCGGTCGACCTCGTTGCCGACGTTGGGCTTATCCTTCCGGCGGCGGGGATCAGTTTCGGCGTGGCACTTGTGAGTGGTACCGGCTCGTCGGCTTACGGCGTTGCGCCGGACGGGCGAACGGCGCTGGCCGGGGGATGGGGATACCTGATTGGCGATGATGGCAGCGCGTTCGACGTTGGTCGAGAGGCCCTGCGTGCCGTCCTGCGCGCCGACGGCGGACTTGGCCCAGCCACCGGACTGACTGAGGCGCTCGCGCGGACGCTTGGCGTCACCCAGCCACGCGATCTGATCCGGGTGGTGTACCAGGCCCAGGCGCCGCGCACGACGATCGCGACGTTGGCGCCGCTCGTGGTTCAAGTCGCGCGCGCCGACGACGTGATCGCGCGGCAGATTCTCGCCCGCGCTGGACAGGAGCTCGGAAAGCTGGTGCGGGCCGTCGCGCGCCGTCTCGGTCTCGGGGTCGAATCGACGGTTGTTGCCACCGGCGGAATGATTCAAGCAGGCGATCTGGTCCTCGCTCCGCTTCGAGATGAGCTGACTCGGGCGGGACTGAACGACCTCCGACTTCTGGAGCGCGAGCCAGCCATCGGCGCGCTGCGCCTGGCGTCCGGCCGGGCAATCGTTCGGCCGCGGGGATAAGCCGTCGACGTTTTTCAGGTCCTGTAAGGTTCTTGTTTGGGCTTTGTCAGGTTCTTGTAAGGCCCTCGTCATAATCTGATACGTGGCAGGCCGTCGCAATGGGGCGACGAGGAAAATGAACAAACTTTTCACGGGTAGTCTGCCACGGACAAGTACAGGACACCCATGTCGTCGGACGCATCGGTCGGCAATAGCCATCGGGACCGTCGGGCGCGACTGCTCGGACGTGGTCCGACGCTGGTCCCGACGCCGGCCGCGCTCGTGCCATCCGGACGAGAGTTTGCCCTTATTGCCGAACACGACCCCGTAGGAGTTGCGAGCTTCTACGAATCGATCTTTGGTGGGGTCACGGACGGAATCATCGTCCAGGACCGCGACGGTACCCTCGTCCACGCTAACCTGGCTGCCGCCCGAGAGGTCGGATTCCCATCGGTCGCCAGCTTCTTATCGACCCCGACAAAAGATCTGCGGGATCGCATCGAGTTATATGATGAGTCGGGGGAACCACTCACCTTCGAGGATCTTCCTGGATTTCTGCTCCTGCGAGGTCTCGATCTGGGCGAACGACTCGTTCGCTTTCGATTTGCGCCCTCCGGGAAGGAAGTGTGGACCTCAGTCAACAGTGTGCCGGTTCGTGATGGCGCCGGTCAGATCGACCTCGTTGTGAGCACTTTTCGCGATGTGACTGACCGCAAGGTCGCCGAAGAGGAGCGGGCTCGTCTCGCGGCAATCTTCGAATATTCCAACGACGCGATCATCACCAAAACCGCCGACGGCATCGTCGAGACCTGGAATCCGGCCGCCGAACGCCTCTTTGGCTATACCGCGGAAGAAGTCGTGGGCAAGTCGGTCACGATTCTCGTTCGCCGCGATCAGGTCGAAGAACGCAAGCGGTTTCTCGATGCAATTAGAAACGGCAAGCGCATCGAGCGTAGCGAGACCGAGTGGGTCGGAAAAGATGGACGACGGGTCGACGTGTCAGTCAGCGTCTCGCCGATTCGCGACGTCCTCGGTCGGATTACCGGCGCCGCGACGATCGCGCGGGACGTCGGGGACCGCATGCGACTAGAGGGTCAGTTTCGACAGGCCCAGAAGTTGGAAGCCGTGGGGCGCCTGGCTGGCGGAGTCGCCCACGACTTCAATAACCTGGTGACGGTCATTAGCGGCTTCAGCGAGCTGCTTTTAATGCAGCTAACGCCCGGTGATCCGCGCCGCGATCTGGTCGAGGAAATTGCTCGCGCTGGCGAGCGCGCTACCGCGCTAACGCGGCAACTTCTCGTATTCAGTCGCCGCCAGGTTGTGTCGGCGCGTGAGCTGAATCTCAACGAGATTGTCACCGAAGCCGAAAAAATGCTGCGTCGGTTAATTGGCGAAGACATCAATTTGGTGTCGATGTTAGACCCCAACCTGGGAAGGATCAAAGCCGACTCGGGACAGATGGAACAGGTCGTCGTCAATCTGATCGTGAATGCTCGGGATGCGATGCCGCAGGGCGGAAAGCTGACGATCGAAACCTCCAACGTCGACCTGGACGAGTGGTATGCCCGCGAACATTTGCAGGTGCGCCCGGGGCCCTACGTTGTCCTCAGGGTGACCGACACGGGTGTTGGGATGGATCCAGAAACCCAGACCCATATCTTCGAGCCGTTCTTCACGACGAAGCCGGTCGAAAAGGGAACTGGGCTCGGATTGTCCACGGTTCACGGAATCATTACCCAGAGCGGCGGCCACATCGGTGTCTACAGCGAGCTGGGGATGGGAACCAGCTTCAAGATCTACTTGCCCCGAATCGACACGAAAGCCGTGCAAAGCGATGCGAACACGACGCACCCCGAGCCAACCGGAGGTTCGGAAACGGTCCTCCTGGTCGAAGACGACGACATGGTTCGTTCTCTCGTCCAGCAGGTGTTGGAGTCGCACGGGTATCAGGTGCTCGAGACCCGTAACGGCGAGGAAGCCCAAAAGATCGCCAACGAATTTGGTCGGAGGATTCACTTGCTGGTGACCGACGTCGTGCTGCCCGGTTTGGGTGGGAAACTGGTGGCCGAGCGGTTGACCAAGCTCCGACCGACGATGAAGGTTCTTTTCCTCTCCGGATACGGCGAAAACGCCATCGTTCGCCACGGCATGCTCCAACCAGGCTCGGCCTTCCTCGAGAAGCCGTTCGTCCCGAGCGTTCTCGTCCGAATCGTGCGCGAGGTCCTGGATTTGCCAAGTCCGAGCCAGAACGGCCGAGCATAGGGGCCGCCATCGTGGGGGCCCGACGAATTGCCTCCAAATCGGGATAGCGTGGACGTTCACGTCGATAACGCGGGTATCTTCCCAGCCCGTCATTGCCAGGGGTGCACCCCCGGTGTATCATCCCCAAATAGGTTGGCCCGAGCGCCTGGAGTCTCTCTCCAGGTGTGGGGCGCTGGTACGCAAGACAACCGTTTTCGCGGTTCGTGATTCGGGCTACGACCCTCACCCTAACCCTCTCCCAGAGGGAGAGGGGAATGGATCGTACCCACGATTGCGCGATCTGGCTTTGGCTCGCGACCATTGGGGGATGTTGGATGGACGTCCGGGCGTTGGGGCTCGCCGGACTTGCCGACCTTTGCCGACAGGAAACTCAGAAATATCGTCGACACGAAGAGTTCAGCGGGGAATACTGTTACGAGATTTTTCGCCGGGCTACCTGCGACCGGGATGAGGTTGCCTGGAGCGCGCTGATCGAGGAGTATGGAACCCTCGTTCGCGGCTGGATTCTTCGCCACCCCGCCCGTTCGTCGGTTCACGAAGAAGACGATTTTCTCGTCAACGGCGTTTTCGAACGCTTTGTCCGGGCGGTGGGCGCGGATCGGTTCGATCAGTTTCCAACCTTGGCGGCGCTCCTCAACTATCTGAAGCTCTGCGCGCACAGCGTGATCATGGACGAAGTGCGGCGTCGCGATCGCGGAGCGATCGAATCGACCGACCGGCTGCTCGAGGAGCTCGGGGAAGAGCCGGGCGCCGATTCGGCCGATTTGGAGAACGTCGGCGCTCGCGAGCTCTGGGCGGCGATCGGTCGCTCTCTGGCGGACGACGACGAGCGTCGCGTCGTCTACCTGCGTCTTGCCCTGGGTCTCGCGCCCCGCGAAGTCCAACAACGCGAGCCGATGCGCTTCGCGACGGTTGGGGACGTCTACCGGGTCTACCGCAACGCGCTCGACCGCCTGCGTCGCACGACGGAGATTCGAAGCTTTGTCTGTTAGTGCGACGAACATGAGGGAAGGTGCGGGAAATAGAAGCGCCGCCCCAATATCGTCGCGGCCCGCGTTCATGCTTCTTGGAGACAACGCGAGGAGCGCGACATTATGATGTGTATTCGACCGGGTGCGGTCACTGCTGAGGATTTAATCGCCTTCGCGGTCGGCGAGGGGTCGGCGTCGGTGGCCGAACACGTCCGCTCCTGCCCGAGCTGCCTGGCCGATGCGCGGGCTTACGCGAGAACCGAACGCGGCTTGAGCAAGGTTCTTGACCGCTTTGATTGCCCTTCACCCCAAACGTTGGGGGAGTTCGAGCTTGGTCTCGTGATGTCGGACGATCGCTGGTCAATCGCCCGTCACGTCGCCGACTGCCCTCGCTGCGCGGCCGAGCTTCGGTCGTTCCGTTCCTTCCTGGCGGATGAGCCGGTTCCCGCGCCGTCGTTCGTGGAAAAGGCGCGCCGGCTCGTCGCGGCGATTCTTGCTCCCGCTCCGGGGCTTGCCTATGGCGGGATGAGGGGGAGTGGCGAATTGGCGACGCTCACTTTCCAGGCCGAGGACGTCACGATTACGCTGGGTTCGGCAATCGATGCGCGTCGAGGGAGCTGGACGGTCGAGGGGCTACTACTACTCGACTCCGGCGATCCGGAGTATTTTGCCGGGCGCGAAGTCAGGCTCGTTCCGTCCGCCGAACCGGCCATCGTGACGATCGTGGACGAGCTCGGTAACTTTACCGTCGAGGATGTCGCGCCGGGAGGCTATCGCCTCGAGCTCGACCTTCCGGACCGGGTCATCTTCGTCGACGAGCTTCCTCTAGGAAGCTAAGTGAATGGGAGCGGCGGTTGTCGCGGGTTGGGGCGATCGGCGAGGATGTTTTTCGACGCCTGATTGAAAGCGCGAGCGACGACGAGCGGCGGAGCCTGCTCCGGAGCCTGGTCTCGGGTGCCGATGCCGCCGAGTGGCTGTCGCAGCTTAAAGACGAGTCCGAGCGATACCTCACGATCGATCCTCGGGCATCGCTTCGCCTCGCCGAGAGTCTGATCGTCGGCGCCGAGCTCGTGGACCGACCGGAGCATCGTGCGATCGGATTACTTGCGACCGGCGATGCCCTCCGGGCTCTGGATCGCTGCCTCGATGCCTTAGGTGCGTTCGACGCGGCGGCGAGCGTGTTCCAATCGCTCGACGACGAGGTGGGTTGGGCCAGATCCCGCATTGGTCGTCTTTGGGCCCTGCAGCTCCTCGGACGAGCCGCTGATGGACTCGCCGATGGCGAGCGAGCTCGGGACATTCTGGTTGGGAATGGGCAATGGCTTCGCGCCGGTAGCCTGTCGTTGAACCTCGGCCTCGCGTTGAGTGAGCTCGGCCGTCTAGATGAGGCGTTGGGCTCGTATGACCGGGCTCTGAGTTTCTATGAGCGAGCTCGCCAAACGGATCCGTCACTAGACGAGACAGTCGAAATTCGGATGGCGCGGACCTACGCGATGCAGGCCAGAGTTCTGAAAAGTCGAGGCGACTCCCTTGGTGCGCTGACTCTCCACGAGAAGGCACGAGGCGTCTTTGCCCGCTTTGGTGACTCACTTTCCGTGATCCGTGAGGACCAGAATATCGCGCGCGTGTATACCAGCCAGGGCCACTACACTCGGGCCCTTCGGTTGTTTACCGACGCCCTGGAGAGCCTGGAAAATCGGGAATTGCAGGGCGACGCTGGTTTTGCCGCGCTCGAGCTGATTGAGTGTTATCTCGACGTGAATCTCGTCGACCGCGCCTTCGATCTTGGCACCATAACGGTCGCCCGGTTCGAGGGCGTTGGCATGATGACCGAGGCGGCGAAGGGGCGGTTTCTGTGCGCCCTTGCCGCTGCCAGACGGGGCGAGGCCAGGCGTGCCTTTGAGCTTCTGGAACGGGCGGCCGAAGCCTTCGCGAAATCTGGCCTGCGGATTGAGCTCGGCCTCGTCGCCCTCCAGCGGGCCAACATGCTCCTAGCCGAGCACGACGGAGCGAGCGCTGTCGAGACGGCGCGTTTCGCGCGCGATCTGTTTGCCGACTTGCGGCTAGTCGTACCGCGTTGCCAAGCCCAGCTAACCTGGGCCAGCGCTCTCATCGCCACCGCAAAACTTGAGGTTGCCGCGTCCGCCGTTCGAGAAGTTCTCGAGCTATCGCAGCTCCACGACCTGCCGGCGTTCGATCCGGACAGTCACCGACTTCTCGCGGCAATCGCTCACCAGCGTGGCGATGAAGCGTCAGCTCTTCGGGAGCTACAGTCGGCAATTGCGAGCACCGAGCGGATCCAGGGGCGGCTTCCCGCCGAGCTCGGTCCGCACTTCCTTGGGGATAAAGCCCAGGTGTTTCACGACGCCATCGACCTGTGCCTTCGCGGTGGACAGACGGAGCTGGCCTTCGCCTATCTCGAACGGGCAAAATCGCGGGTCCTCGTCGACTTCTTGAATGGCAACCTCGACGTGCGTCCACCGGCGCCGGACGCATCCACTAACGCGTTGCGGGACGAGCTCACCCGGCTTCGGGCGGAACACAACTCGCGATACGACCGGCGCTACAGTCGTGGTGCGATTCGTCGGGATGACTCCGATGCCGCGAATCCAGCCCTTGACGATGGGAGCTCGGAATCGACCCAAAGCGAGATTCGCGAGCTGGAACGGCGCATTGCCTGGGTCATGGAGCGCCTCGAGCTCAGGCGTGGTCCGGTCGAAAGGGTGGCCGATCAGCTCACGACTAATCCAGTCTTGCCGCACCTTGCCCCGGATACGGTCCTCCTCGAGTACTTCTTCGGGTCGGAGAGAGCAGCCGTCTTCGTCGTGGCGGACGGCGCTCTGCGCGTGATCAATCTCACGACGCGCGAGCGCGACGTCCGTCGCCTGTTGAAACAATGGCAGCTCAACCTGGACGCGTGCACCGTCGCGGTTGGCAAGGGCCAGTCCTTGACCGGCCTGACGAGGAATGCAGTGGGCACGCTCGCATCCCTGTATCGGACGCTGATCTTGCCGGTCGAGTCGTTTCTGCAAAACGGCAAGCGGATTGTTGTGATTCCGTATGGGGTAACCCACGCGGTTCCTTTTCAGGCGCTACACACGGGCGAGCGCTTCCTGGTCGAAGGGCACGAGATATCGATCTGCCCCTCCAGTGACCTTTTGCGACTATGCCAAAATCGGCGACGGGACGGTCACCGGAGCGCGCTTGTCGTCGCCTGTAGCGATGGCGGACACCTACCTGCTGTTCTGGACGAAGCACGGGAAGTCGCCGAGCTTTTTCCGGGCGATAGCTACGTCGAGGAGCGAGCGACTCTCGTAAATGTGACCGACGCCGCGCCTCGCCACGGCGTGCTTCACCTTGCCGCCCACGGCGAAGCCCGGCTGGATAACCCATCGTTTGCCCACCTCAAGCTCGCGGACGGTCGTCTGACGCCAGCCGATATCTTCGGTCTCAACCTCGGTGGAGCGCTGGTGACCTTGAGTGCGTGTGAAACCGGTCGGAGCGTCGTCGCGGGAGGTGACGAGCTCATTGGATTGAGTCGAGGATTCTTACACGCCGGGGCCGCGACGCTCGTCCAGAGCATGTGGCGGGTCGACGATGGATCCACTGCCAGTTTGATGGGACACTTCTACCGGTCGCTCCGCGCCGGTCGGACCAAGGGTGCCGCGCTTCGCGAAGCTCAACTGGCGCTGCTCGAGTCCGGCGCTAGCCACCCGTTCCTCTGGGCTGGTTTCCAGATGATTGGCGACAGCGGTCACCTGTAGCCACTCCGGAGTGGGGAGATGGTCCACGGTGGGTGACGGGTAACGAGCGGTGGTTCCCGGCGTTTTCCGGAGCAGACAGCCGGTCGAGAGCAATCCGGAAACCTGATAGACTAGTGCCGGTTCGGACATGGCGGGGCCGTCTGCATGTACGTCAGTAGCGCGGGGGCTCGTCCCCCGCCGTCACTCGTGTCGGCCACAGTCATCCCCACGCAGCAACGGGTTACGAGCGGGGGACAAGCCCCCGCGCTACTGACGAGGTTACGGACATTGAGGCGCAAGCGGGTACAGGAGGAACAATGGCGAGCGGGGCCGGGCGGGAGCCGGTGAAGAATTACGTCGAGCTATTTGAACGGTCGGTCGTGAACTACGTCGGCGGCGAGGTGTGTTTTGTTATCTCGGCTGACCGAGTCGATCGTCCGGCGGAGTTATACGAGACGATCCGACAGAGCCTCAATCTGAATCTTACCGGTTGCCTTCACCCCTCCGCTAACGGCGGAACGCCGTCGATGCGATCGGCCCGAGTGCGGGCGAGTGAGACAACTGGTAACTCCTTCGCGGCCGATCTCGCCGTTACTGACCTTGCCGATTGGTCGGCTCGCCTGAGAACGCTCTCTCCAGACCAGCGCGGGACGAACCCGAACGGCTCAGTTGCTCAACCGGATTCGGCTACCTCGATTGAGCTGTTGCGTCCGCTCGACCGACGCAAGGCTCCCATCGACCCCTGGGTGGTCTTGCCTCGACTCGGCGCGCCGACGACCTTTCTTGCGTTTTTCGCGCTCAATTCGGCGGTCAATCCGTCCGATCCCCGTCTAGTCCGCCAGCTGGTGAATTGCGCGAATCTGCAGCTCGTCGGACGGGACGGCCCGGATGCGGTCGCCGCGGGCTTTCGGGTCGTCGCGGCGACGCCGAACTGGCTGACGATCGCCGCGCCCAATCACGGGTGCGGGAGCCCAGCTGGTCCACCCGAAGCGGTTCCGGACGCTAGAACGCCGCAAACCCGGCGACCGCTCTTCCATTTTGGCAACGCGTCGCTCGAGGCCTCGGCCAAGGCAGCGGTGGACGTCGGCGGTACGGTCGACGGTCGCGTCGTCGTAGCGATCCTCGATACCAGCCCAAGTACGAAGGGAGTACAGGCAGCAGCCAGCCCTTCGGATCCTCGGGCCAATTGGTTGATGCGAGAGGTGAGCGAGACAGTTCATTTCGACGGCGCTTTATCACTCGATCCGACGTATTTCGACTTCCTGTCCGGGTCCGGCCCGGCCGCCGTTCTTCCGAACTTGCAGGGGCCGGAGGTTGAAGCCTCCGGTCCGCCGCCTTCGGACGCATTCGACATGGCCGACCACGGCCTGTTTGCCGCCGGAATCGTGCGTCACCTTGCGCCGTCCGCCGAAGTTCATCTCATCCGTGTCCTGAGCAACGAAGGCGTTGGGGATATGCTCGCGATCATCGCCACCCTGAGAATGCTCCCCGAGCAACTGCAGATCGGCCCGAATCGAAAGCTCGTCGTGAATCTCTCGCTCGGGGCGGATATTCCGGTGGGCGAGCGCCTCCTGGCGCGGTGGTTCCCAAAGAGCTACGCCGATCACACGACATTGCGCCAGCGGTGGGCTGACATGTGCCGCGTGACCGATCCGATCGATCGGGGCCTCTCCGAGGTGATTACCGCGCTCGACGAGCAAGGTGTTGTCCTCGTCGCCGCCGCTGGGAACGACGCCTTCACCCTCCCCACTGGCCGCAAGGATCCCCGCTATCCCGCGCACTACGAAAACGTGCTCGGCGTAACCGCCACGTCGCGATCGGGACGGCTGGCAGATTACGCGAACCTCGGGGACGAGGCAGCGTTTAGCGACGAGAACGGCGTCGCGACCTTCGGCGGAAATGCCAGGCTTTCGGGTGGGCCGGGCAGTGGACCTCCGAGGATCGACGCGGCATCCGATCCAGTCGACGCAATCGTGGGAATCTTCTGCGCGCAGTCACTTCCCTCGTTGAGCGGCGGTTCCCGGACGAACCAAAACGGCTGGGTGTACTGGTCGGGGACATCGTTTGCCACTCCGATCGTGAGCGCGCTCGTGGCAAACGCGTGGCGGCAAAATCCCAGCGCGGACCATCGCCAGATCGTGAAGGATGTCCTCGCCCTGGCTGTTCCGCCGGCCGGTCCGGCTTCGGCGGGATATCCTGACGTTCCGGTGATCGAGGTTCAGCCGAGTTAGAATGACGGCAATGAACGATTCTAACCAACCCGTCGACGCCTCCGGAGCTGCTTCACTCCGCGAAGCACTCCTCGACCTTGCCTTCGACGTCAGCTCGTACCTGCGTCACAACGCTCGGCGGGCCGTGCGGGTGTCCGCCGCGCTGCTCATTGCCGCGTCGCTGGCCGCGTGCGGGCCATCGGGATCGGCCCAATCCGGGAGTTACCCGGCCGTCCAGCCCCTCGCGCAGGAGATCCGCCGCGGTCTGCCGACCCAGCCCGGCCGCTATTTGGTCGTGCCGAATACCCTCGGACGTGATGCCCAGGGCGTGTACCATTTCTCCTGGCGCCGGCCCGGCGACCCGGCCGGAACGCAGTACTCCGCGAGTACCAGCCTGCTGCGGTTAGCCCAGGGACCGGCAAACGAGATCGACATCCCGGCAGTTGGCGATCCAACTCTCTACCTTCCCTCGGACGCCTCGATTCCCCTGGTCAACTCGGCCGATGAGATCTTATCCGGATACAATTCCGGCGGTGGCTACTATTCGACCTGGCACCCGTTTTACGGTGGTTATCGTGGCGTTGGCTACTACGATCCGCCGACGCGGACCGCGTCGGGTGGCTCGGTTGACGGCGCTAAAGTGTCGACGTCGCCGGCGCCAAGCTCGGAGCGGGTCGTCGGTCTATCGCGCGCCGTGAGCTCGCGAGCCGGCGGGACCGGGGCCGGCACCGCTGCCACGAACAAAAGTGGGGCGTCGACGTCGTCGGTCGACCACGGTGGCGCGGCGGCCGCGAAGTCCGGCAGCTTTTCGGCCGGACACGCCAGCAGTGGCGCCAGCAGCTCCAGCAGTGGAAGTAGCAGTTGAAGCGGCCGCGCCGTTCCGCCATTTCTCCCAAATCACCCGACTCTCTCGCGGCATCCCAAGAGTCTTCCGAGCTATCGGATCCGAGCGTGATCGAGCTCACCCGACTCGTCCGGCGAAGTCGGGTGCTTGATTCGGTTGCTCGTCGCCAGTGGCTGAACGTTCTGCCATACCTCACCCCGCGAGATCGCGCCCGACTAGAATCAATCCTGCAAGCCGAGTCTGGTACCGACTAGTGTTTTGTCGCATAGTGGTGGAGGGCCTCCAGGAGTCGAAGCTTCAGCTGGTCAAGCGCGCCAAACCAGCTGAAGCTTCGACTCCTGGTCGCGTTTGGTGCGTGACAAAACACCAGCGGTGATCGAGGACCACCATCGCCCGGAAGCCAACACGCCAGCATCTCGACTAGCGGTCGCGCTCACCCGTTGGCAGCATGCCGCCGGCGACTACTGGCCGTATGTGTGCGCCGCGCCTTTCGTTTCGGGAGACACGACTCGCGCGGCGGGAATCGCCATCACGACCCGGCCGATCCGTTGTCGACCACCACCCGCGGCGCTTCGGGCAGCCATCGACCTCACGCCGGCCGACGATCTCACCGCGATCTTCGCCGACCTCTCACCCACGTTGGTTCTCAGGTCGACCGCATGGTTGAATCTGCGCGGCTTCGTCGTCGTTCCCGTGGTCCAGCGCTGGGTCGCCTCGCCGGCCGTTCTACATTGCGGACGTCTAGTCGAGCACCTCATCTGCTTCGGAGAGCTTTGCCGTCGCCCTGCAACTATGCGAGGGGTCGTCTTTGTCCTCGACGGCGAGCGCTCGGGACGGCGGAAGGGAGCGGAGCCGGTGGACGCTTTCGACAATCGCTACGCCTATTCGGCCTGGCGCTTTCCACCTCCTCGCGATCTGCGCGACCGGGGGATGACGTTGGTGCGCTGGGTTTCTCCAGAGGGCGTTGGGCGCGATCTCCAGCCGTACGTCGCGGAATTGGCGCGGGCAGGACTCCGGGTCGTGGGGATCGGTTTGAATTCTAATGACCGCCCGGTAGCTGAGGATCAAATTGAGCTTGGGCACAATTCCCAACTCGAGGAGTCGGAGGCTTTAGCCGGTCGTCCTCGTTCCGGTGTCGAACGAGGGACCAGTGAGAACGACGGGGCTACGACCCTCACCCCAACCCTCTCCCAGAGACGCGTGATGCACATTAAGGTAGCGAGGAAGGTGCCGAGGCGATGTATGGTTGT